>JBKPOU010000059.1:0-34935 GCA_046733255.1 Pseudomonadota bacterium | reverse complement strand
CTTCGCGGCCGGTCTCGTGGAGGAACTGGCGGCCGGTGCGGACGAGCTTGTTGATCGTCTCGATCATGTGGACCGGGATTCGGATGGTCCGCGCCTGGTCGGCGATCGAGCGGGTGATCGCCTGCCGGATCCACCAGGTGGCATAGGTCGAGAACTTGTAGCCGCGGCGATACTCGAACTTGTCGACCGCCTTCATCAGGCCGATGTTGCCCTCCTGGATGAGATCCAGGAACTGCAGCCCGCGGTTGGTGTATTTCTTGGCGATGGAGATGACGAGGCGCAGGTTGGCCTCGACCATTTCCTTCTTGGCGATGCGGGCCTCGCGCTCGCCCTTCTGAACCATGTTGACGATTCGGCGGTACTCGGGGAGCGAGGTGCCGACGGCCAGGGCGATCTCGCCGATCTCGCCGCGGATACGCTCGACCGTGTCGGCCTCGGCGGAGGCGAAGGCGGCCCATTTCTTGTCGGTCTTGGCGACGTCGTCGAGCCAGTTCTCGTCGAGCTCGTGCCCGGTGTAGCTTTCGAGGAAGGCGCGGCGCGGGACCCGGTGGCGCTCCGCGAGGCGCAGCATCTGGCCGCCGAGCGCCATCAGACGGCGGTTGTAGCTGTACAGCTGGTCGACGAGATATTCGATCTTCGCCTGGTGAAACTGGACGCTCTCGACCTCGGCGGTGAGCTGCTCGCGGAGCTTCTGGTACTTCTTCTCGTCCGAAGCGGGGAATTCGCTTCCGGCCGCGAAGGCGTCGAGGCGCGAGGCCTGAAGCTTGGCGAACTTCTTGAACAGCGAGGTGATGGTCGCGAACTTCTCGAGCGCCTGGGGCTTGAGCGCCTCTTCCATCTGGGCGAGGCTGAGCGCGTTCTCGTCGTCATCTTCCTCGACCTGCGGCTTGGTGCGCCGGTCGACCATATCCTCTTCGTCTTCGTCGGAGTCCGCGGACTCCTCCTCAGGCTCGTCTTCCTCTTCCTTGATCGTCGGGCCGGCGGTCTTCTCGCTGATCTCGCCGTCGCCGCCGCCTTCCTCGCCTTCCTCGCTCTCTGCGATCTGCTCGGCGGTCGGGCCCTTGGACAGCATCGCCTCGAGATCGAGGATCTCGCGGAGCTGCATCACGCCTTCGTTCAAATTCTTCGACCATTCGATGATGGCGTTGAAGGTCATCGGGCTTTCGCAAAGGCCCCAGATCATCGTGTCGCGGCCGGCCTCGATGCGCTTGGCGATTGCGATCTCCCCCTCTCGGGAGAGCAATTCCACCGCGCCCATCTCGCGAAGGTACATGCGCACGGGGTCGTCGGTTCGGTCGACGGCTTCCTTCTTGGTCGCCGCGGCGGGGCGGGGGCCGCCGTCGTCGAGGGGATCTACCTCGTCGTCGGTGGAGGTTTCCTCCTCCTTCTCGTCCTCGGCCTCTTCCTCGTTCTCGACGACGTTGATTCCCATCTCGTTGATCGCGGACATGATGTCCTCGATCTGCTCGGACGCCATCTGGTCCTGCGGAAGCGCCTCGTTCAGCTCGTCATAGGTGACGAAGCCGCGCTTCTTGGCGCGGGCGATCAGCTTCTTGATCGACGCGTCGTTGAGATCGATCAGCGGGGCATCGCCGCTGTCCTGGGTCTCGGTTTCTGCTGCTTCGTTCTTCGCCATTCCCGGTTCGCCGCTATTCAGTGCCGACGAGTGACGTCAGCCGTTTAAAGTTCTCTTCCTGCGCCGCCTTCAGCCGAAGCTGCTCGTCCAGCGCCTCACTATCGCCTGCCTTCAAACGCTCGGTCGCCTCGTTGAGGGCCGCGCCAATCTCTTCCTCCGCCGCGAGCGCGTCTATCGCGATCCCGAGATCGCGCACCGCCCGTTCAGGCTCGGTGTCGCTGCGGGTGAAAGAAAAGCCGCCTCTCGAACTAAGCGACCGTCCATGGTCTGCCTGGCCTCTAACGGATTGCAATATGGTTACAAGCTGCCCGCGATCAAGCGCCGCGCCCGAGAGGGCCGAATCGACGAGGCGGTCGCGGTCGAGGCTTAGGGCGCGGTCGGCGATCGGCAGGTGCGCCAGCTGCTCGAGATGCGCTGCGATCGCCTCTGGGTAAAGCGCGAAGCCGAGGACCAGGGCGCGGGCGGTGGCGGTGTCGATTCCCGAGCGGCCGATGCGGCGCGCGGTGTCGCTGGCCGGCGGCGACGGGGGCTGCCACTTGCCGGTGCGCTTGTCGAAGCGGTTCTGGTGACGGCGCGGCGGCTGGCGGACGCTGGAGAACTCGCGCTCGAACTGGCCGAGCCACTGGTCGCGATAGAGGCGCCGGAGCTCGGGATCGCCGATGGCCTGACTGTGCTCGATCAGCCGCTGGCGGAGGCCCGCACGGGCTTCGGGGGTCGTCAGCGGTGCGGAGTCGCGCTCGTGCCGCCACAGTCGGCGGTCGAGCGGCTCTGGCTCGGCGAGCAGGGCTTCGACGGCCTCGCGCCCCCCCGATCGCACGAGGTCGTCGGGGTCCTGGCCTGCGGGAAGCTCGGCGAAGCGCAGGGTACGGTCGGGTCCGATGTGGGCGAGAGCACGAGTCGCGGCTCGGATCGCGGCTTTCCGGCCCGCGGCGTCGCCGTCGAAGCAGAGGATCGGCGCCGGGTCGAGACGCCACATCCGTTCGAGCTGCGCTTCGGTCACCGCGGTGCCGTTGGGCGCGACGGCCTCGGCGATCCCGGCACGGTCGAGGGCGATGACGTCCATGTATCCCTCGACGACGATTAGCCGCTTCGCCTGGCGGCTGGCGGGGCCGGCGCGATCGATGTTGTAAAGCGTGCGGCCCTTGTCGAAGAGCGGCGTGTCGGGGGAGTTCAAATACTTGGGCTCGCCCTCCCCGAAGATCCGCCCGCCGAACGCGATGACTCGGCCGCGCTGGTCGCGGATCGGGATCATCAAGCGGCCGCGAAACCGGTCGTAGGTCTCCTTGCCGTCCTCCTCGGGCTGAATGAGCATCCCGGTCTCGATCAGCTTGTCCTCGCCTAGCGAGGTGAGGGCGCGCTTGAGTGCTGTGCGATTGTCCGGCGCGAGACCGATCCCGAAGCGGGAAATCGTCTCCGCGTCGATTCCACGCTTGCCGAGATATTCGCGAGCAGACGCGCCGCCGATGCCCTGCAGCTGCTCGGCGAACCATTTCTGGCACGACGTCATGACGTCAGTCAGCGAAGCGGCCCGATCGGCGCGTTCCTTCGCCCGGGGGTCGGGCGCGGGCACGTCCATCCCGGCCTTGGCGGCAAGCTCCTTCACCGCATCCATGAAGGGCAGGCCGCGGTGATCGGTCAGGAAGCGGATCACGTCGCCGTGCGCCCCGCACCCGAAGCAATGATAGAAGCCCTTCTCGTCGTTGACGGTGAAGCTCGGCGTCTTCTCGTTGTGGAAGGGGCAGCAGGCCTTGAACTCGCGCCCTGCGCGGATGAGCTTCACCGAAGGCGCAATGACGCTGGATAGGAGCGTGCGCGCACGGAGTTCATCAAGCCAGGCAGGGGAAAGGCTCATTCGATCATTGCCACCCCAATGAGAATCGCCGAACTGACAGTTGCATGCAGCCCCATTAGCTGCAAGCGGCGGTGACCCTCAGGACAAAATTTCCTTTACCAGCGCACTCGCCCGCGCAGGCTCCAGCACGCCGGCGTGGCGCTGCTTCACCTCGGCCATTACGCGCCCCATGTCCTTGATCGAGCCGGCGCCGGTTGCGGCGATGATCGCCTGCACCGCGGCGCGGGCTTCCTCGTCGCTCAGCTGCTTCGGAAGAAAGCGCTCGATGACCGCGATCTCAGCCTCTTCCGCCGCGGCCCGGTCTTCGCGGCCGGCCTTGCGATAGACGTCCGCCGACTCGCGCCGCTGCTTGATCATCTTCTGGAGGACCTCGATGACGAGCTGGTCGTCGTCGGCGGGAGCTCCGCCGGTCCGAGCCTCGATGTCGCGGTTCTTGACGGCGGCGGAGACCAGACGGAGGGTCGCCGTCGTCTCCTTGTCGCCGCCCTTCATCGCGGCGATGGTCGCAGCCTTGATATCGTCTCGGATCATCGCTTAGTCTCTTCGCGGAAACCTCCAGCCCTAGCCGCGGAAATCGGGGCTGGCCAGCCGTTGACCGGCGCTCCGAATCGCCTTAGCGGCAATTGCTTAGCGACATCGCTGGAAACCCGTTCACGGAAGGCTTCTCCCGCACATGGCCGACGCCCCCCTCACGCGCGCCCCCCAACCGAAGGGCGCTACGGGAGTCGTGGTGTTCGCGGACGGCCGGACGATCTGGGGCCATGGCTTCGGAGCCGGAGGGGAAGCGGTCGGCGAGCTCTGCTTCAACACGGCGATGACGGGGTACCAGGAGGTGATGACCGATCCTTCCTACGCGAGGCAGGTCATCGCCTTCACTTTCCCGCACATCGGCAATGTCGGCGCGAACGACGAGGATATCGAGGCGGTCGAGGCGCATGCGCTGGGGTGTTTGGTGCGTGAGGCGGTAACTCCTCCGTCCAATTATCGGGCGGGGCAGGATTTCGCCTCCTGGATGCGCAAGCGCGGGCGCATCGGGATTGCCGGGGTCGACACCCGCGCTCTGACCAGGCTGGTGCGTGAGGAAGGGCCGCCGACGGTCGCCATAGCGCATAGCGAGAGCGGTCGGTTCGATCTCGAGCGGCTCCAGAGAAAGGCAGCGCAGTGGCCGGGGCTCGAGGGAATGGACCTCGCCAAGGAAGTCAGCCGGCTTCAGGTCGAGCGCTGGACCGGCGGCAAATGGGCCTGGGGCAAGGGGTATGAGGTTGAGGACGCCCACCCCCGACCCCTCCCGCTAGCGGGAGGGGAGGAGCCGCGGAGCAGCGGAGCGGTGGGCAAGGTGCCCCACGTCCTCGCGGTCGACTACGGGTCGAAGCACAACATCTTCCGCAACCTGTTCGAGGCCGGCGCGCGGGTCACGGTGGTCCCTGCGACCGCCTCCTTCGACGAGATCATGGCCTACGAGCCCGACGGCTTCTTCCTGTCGAACGGTCCGGGCGATCCCGCGGCGACGGGCGAATATGCGGTGCCGGTGATTCAGAGGATGCTGGAGACGAACAAGCCGTTGTTCGGCATCTGCCTTGGCCACCAGATGCTTGCGCTCGCGGTCGGCGGCAGGACGAGCAAGATGTTCCAGGGCCACCGCGGCGCCAACCATCCCGTGAAACGGCTGGAGGACGGGCGCGTCGAGATCACCAGCATGAACCACGGCTTCGCGGTCGAGCGCGAAGGCCTGCCCGCGAACGTTCGCGAAACGCACGTCAGCCTGTTCGACGACAGCAATTGCGGCCTCGAGCTGACGGACCGGCCGGCGTTCAGCGTGCAGTATCATCCGGAAGCGAGCCCCGGCCCGCAGGACAGCTTCTATCTCTTCGAGAAGTTCGTGGGGATGATGCGGTGAGGAGTGCCGCGCTCTCGCTGTTGATCCTCATATTGCCCGCCTGCGCAACGGCGCGGTTGCATTCGCAGGCCGAGCTTACCAGCGTCGAGCGGCAATGCAGGCTTGCGGCCGGCGAGCTGTTCCAGGACGAAAGCGAGAAAAGGCTGCTGTTCCTGTTTCGCGTTGCGCCGACCGTGGAGGAGCAGGATTGCGTCGCCGGCTGGGCTAGAAGCAACCACCTGCATCCCGTCTTCATCGAAGCCGCAAACGAGCCTCAAAGCTGATGCCCAGGCGCACCGACATCTCCACCATCCTGATCATCGGGGCTGGACCAATCGTTATTGGCCAGGCTGCCGAGTTCGATTATTCGGGCTCGCAGGCCGTGAAGGCGCTGAAGGCCGAGGGCTATCGGGTCATCGTCGTCAATTCGAACCCGGCGACGATCATGACCGACCCGGAGTTGGCGGATGCGACCTACATCGAGCCGATCACGGCGGGGTTCGTCGCGAGCATCATCGAGAAGGAGCGGCCGGATGCGTTGCTTCCGACGATGGGCGGGCAAACGGCGCTGAACACCGCGCTGGCGCTTGCCAAGGACGGGACTCTGGAGCGGCTCGGGGTCGAGCTGATCGGCGCCAATGCCGAAGCGATCGAGAAGGCGGAGGACCGGCTGAAGTTCCGCGAGGCGATGGACAAGATCGGGCTGGAATCGCCGCGCTCGGCGATCGCCCACAGCCTGGAAGAGGCGCTAGCGGCGCTGGAGGAAATGGGCTTGCCCGCCATCATCCGCCCGAGCTTCACGCTGGGCGGGACGGGCGGCGGGATCGCCTACAACCGCGAGGAATTCGTCCGAATCGTCGAGGGCGGG
The DNA here is from genome assembly GCA_046733255.1 of Pseudomonadota bacterium. Taxonomy (GTDB): domain Bacteria; phylum Pseudomonadota; class Alphaproteobacteria; order Sphingomonadales; family Sphingomonadaceae; genus Sphingomicrobium. Next base: position 28,703 of record JBKPOU010000059.1, on the reverse strand, counting down.
CTAGACGCTTCGCCGACCACTGAGGTGCTGATCGAGGAATCGGTGCTCGGCTGGAAGGAATATGAGATGGAGGTCGTCCGCGACCGGAACGACAACGCCATCATCATCTGCTCCATCGAGAACGTCGACCCGATGGGGGTCCATACGGGCGACAGCATTACCGTCGCGCCGGCCCTGACGCTGACCGACAAGGAATATCAGCGCATGCGGTCCGCATCGATCGCGGTTCTTCGCGAAATCGGTGTCGAAACAGGCGGTTCAAATGTCCAGTTCGCAGTCGATCCGAAGACCGGCCGAATGGTCGTGATCGAGATGAACCCGCGTGTGTCGCGCTCGTCGGCGCTGGCCTCGAAGGCGACCGGCTTCCCAATCGCGAAGGTCGCCGCAAAGCTGGCCGTCGGCTACACGCTTGACGAGATTTCGAACGACATCACCGGCGGCGCGACGCCCGCGAGCTTCGAGCCGACGATCGATTATGTCGTCACCAAAATCCCGCGCTTCGCTTTCGAGAAGTTCAAGGGCGCGGAAGCGATCTTGAGCACCTCCATGAAGTCGGTCGGCGAGGTGATGGCGATCGGGCGGTCATTCCCCGAAAGCTTGCAGAAGGCGCTTCGAGGGCTGGAGACCGGGCTCACGGGGCTGGACCGCATGCGCGAACTCGAGACGGCCGACGAGGCGCGGATCGAAAGCGAGCTGGCACGGCCGACACCGCAGCGGCTGCTGGTTGCGGCGGAGGCGTTGCGGCGGGACTTCTCCGTCGAGAGGATCAACGCCATCTCCGGCTTCGATCCCTGGTTTCTGAGGCAGTTGGAAGTCATTGTTGCCGCCGAGAACGAGGTCCGCCGCAACGGGCTGCCGAGCGATGCTCAAGCGATGAGGCGGCTGAAAAGCCTGGGCTTTTCCGATGCGCGACTTGCGCAGCTCGCGGTTCGCTCGTCACACTCGGCGATCGAGCCGGGCCAGTCGGGGGTCGTCCACGACGCGGTCAAGGCGATGACCGGCGGAGCGACCGAACCTGAGGTTCGCGAGCGGCGGCTGCAGCTTGGAGTCCGGCCGGTCTTCAAGCGCATCGACAGCTGCGCGGCCGAGTTCGACGCGACGACCCCGTATCTCTACTCGACCTACGAAGCGCCCTTGTTCGGCGAGCCGGTGGACGAGGCGGAGGTGTCGGACCGTCGAAAGGTCATCATCCTGGGCGGCGGGCCGAACCGCATCGGGCAGGGGATCGAGTTCGATTATTGCTGTTGCCATGCGGCCTTCGCGCTCCGTGACGCCGGATTCGAGACCGTGATGGTCAATTGCAACCCGGAGACGGTGTCGACGGACCCCGAGACATCGGACCGCCTCTATTTCGAGCCGCTTACGGTCGAGGACGTGCTCGAGATCGTTCAGCGCGAGCAGGAGAATGGCGCTCTTCACGGAGTGATCGTCCAGCTCGGCGGGCAGACGCCGCTGAAGCTCGCGCAGGAGCTGCAAAAGGCGGGGGTTCCGATCCTTGGGACGAGCCCGGACAGCATCGATCTGGCGGAGGACCGCGAGCGGTTCGCAAAGCTGGTGGCGCGGCTGGAACTCAAGCAGCCTGCGAACGGCATTGCGCGGAGCCGGGACGAAGCCCTGCATGTGGCGGAGAGGATCGGCTATCCCGTGCTCCTGAGGCCCTCCTACGTGCTCGGCGGGCGTGGCATGGAGGTGGTCGACGGGCCGGAGCAGCTTGATCACTATATCGCGACCGCGGTGGCGGTGTCGGGCACCTCGCCGGTGTTGATCGACCGTTACCTTCGCGATGCCGTCGAGGTGGATGTCGACGCCATCTCGGATGGCGTTGACGTCACCGTCACTGGAGTGATGCAGCATATCGAAGAGGCGGGCGTGCATTCGGGCGACAGCGCCTGCGCGATCCCGCCGCACAGCCTGTCGGAAGAGATCGTGGCCGAGATCGAGCGGCAGACCACGGCGCTTGCCCAGGCCTTGAAGGTCCGCGGCCTGATGAACGTCCAGTTCGCGGTCAAGGGCGACGAAGTCTACCTGATCGAAGTCAACCCGCGCGCCAGCCGGACGGTGCCGTTCGTCGCCAAGGCGATCGGGCGGCCGGTGGCGAAGATGGCTGCGCGGGTGATGGCGGGGGAGAGGCTGACCGGCTTCGACCCGCTCCCGCGCGATCTGGCCTATGTCGCGGTCAAGGAGCCGGTCTTCCCGTTCGCGCGCTTCCCCGGATCGGATCCGGTGCTGGGACCCGAAATGAGGAGCACGGGCGAAGTCATGGGAATCGATACAGATTTTGACGCGGCTTACAGCAAGGCCTTGATTGCCGCCGGGATCAAGCTCCCACCATCGGGTACGGTGTTCGTTTCGGTCAAGGATGCCGACAAGGGGCACATCGTGCCAGCGGTGAAAGCGGTGCTCGAGCTCGGCTTCAAGGTGATCGCGACCGGCGGGACTGCGGAATATCTCGCGAACGCCGGCCTTGCGGTCGAGCGGGTGAACAAGGTCGCCCAGGGCCGCCCGCACATCGTCGACAGGATCACCGACGGCGAGGTGCAGCTGGTCTTCAACACGACCGAAGGGTGGCAGTCACTCAAGGACAGCCACTCGATCCGCGCGACCGCCTTGCAGCGGAAAGTTCCCTATTTCACGACCGCGGCGGCGAGCCTTGCCGTTGCCCGCTCGCTGGGCACGCTTCGGGGACGGGCGCTTGAAGTGCGCTCGTTGCAATCCTATTATTCTACGTCCGTGAACTAGGAATTTCATCCGACAATCCACTCCTGCCGACGGGGCCGTCCGGCCTCGCGAGGGAGGTTTTGAAAGGGGTTTTGTGGAAATGGCGACTGCCGAGAAAGTGCCGATGCTGGCGGAAGGCCACCGCAGGCTCTCCGAACAGGTGCGGCACCTGAAACAGGTCGAGCGGCCCGCGATTGTCGAGGCCATCGAGGCCGCGCGCGCCCATGGCGACCTTTCCGAGAATGCCGAATATCACGCGGCGAAGGAGCGGCAGGGTCACATCGAGGCGACGATCGCCGATCTCGACGATCAGCTGAGCCGGGCGATGGTGATCGACCCGTCGACCCTGTCGGGCAAAAAGGTGGTGTTCGGAGCGACCGTGACCCTGCTCGACGAGGACGAAAAGAAGATCAAATACCAGCTGGTGGGCCAGTCGGAAGCGGACGCCAAGGACGGAAAGATCAGCTACAATTCGCCGCTCGGGCGGGCCCTGATCGGCCGCGAGGTCGGCGACGAGGTCGAAGTCACGACCCCCTCGGGCGACCGCTATTACGAGGTCAGCAAGGTCGAGTTCCTCTGATCGGCGGAGTAGTGCGCCTGCCGCGAACCGCGACGGCCTGGATCGCAGTCGTAACGGCCGTATTCTGGGCGGGCGCCTTTCTCCTGGGCCAGAACGAACCGGCGGCGATCGCAATGGGATTCATTCCCGAACGGTTGAACGGCGCGGTCGTGGTCGGGCCTTCGGTCCCGGCTTTCCTGACGCCGCTGACCGCGACCCTCGTCCATGCGGGGATGCTGCATCTCGCCTTCAACCTGCTGATCCTCGTCTGGTGCGGGATCCAGGTCGAGCGGGTGCTTGGGCCGGGCCCGCTTCTCCTGATCTACGCAGTGTCCGCTTATGTGGCGGCGATGGCGCAATGGCTGATCACGCCGCACGGGACCGTGCCCATGGTGGGCGCGAGCGGCGCGATCAGCGGAATCATCGGCGCCTTCGCGCTGAGCTTCGGACAGCAGAAGTACATCGTCAAATCGCGCTCGCTCAACCGCATGATCAACGCCGCCTGGCTGCTCGCGGCCTGGGTCGTTCTCCAGATCATGACCGGCGTGCTGGCCGGCTTCCAGGGCGTGCTGGTGGCGACGCCCGCCCACGTTGGCGGCTTTCTTTCAGGATTACTGCTTCAAAGGCCGCTTCTTATCTGGCGCTACCGGCGCGCCTAGGTCTCCGCTTTCGGCCTGCTGATCCCCTCCGAGTCTGGCTCGAGGAGCCGGTGGAGGTGGACGACGACATATTTCATCTCGGCATCGTCGACGCTCCTCTGCGCCTTTCCGCGCCATGCTTCCTCGGCTTCGGAATAATTGCCGTACAGGCCGACGAGATCGATCGTGTCGAGGTCGAAGTCTAGCCCGCGCGGGTCCTTGACGCGGCCGCCGAACACGAGGTGGAGCTTGCTCATGGCCGTGGGGCTACCAGCAAATGCGCCGCTTGCAACGGGTCAGATCCTCGAATCCGGGTCGCGCAACGTGCCGATCGCGGCTTGCGCCGTCGCCTTGGCCGCTTCGCCCGCCTTGTCGGCAAGGACATCGGGAGTGAGGCCGAGCTCGCGGAGTTTGTCCGAACCGGCACGACGGGCGGCGTCGGCTGCGTCGCGCGCGGCACCGGTCACGCGGTTCCCGTAAGGACGAAGGAGCCTCCTCTCCCGCAGTGTCGTCGGCAGCATCGCAGCGAAGATGGCGCCAATAACAGCGCCGGCGCCCAACGCGATCAGCGGGGCTTCGCCGACCGTGTCGCCCGCCCTTCGAGCGGCAGCGGACGCGCTGTCGCGACCGGATTCATAGGCTTCGATCGCACGCTGCCGGATGTCGCGGCTCTCCTGGCCTTCGCCGGAGCCGGAATTGCGATCACTCTCACTCATCGATCTTCTCCAGTGGTTTCCTGGGCTGATTGGGCGCCCTTTTCCGTTTCTTCTTCGAATCTCCGCTCATCAGCTTGCCCGCGAGGTCCATCAGCGGTTCGCGGGCGATGAACAAGGCCAATGCGGCAACGGCGCCGCCCGCAGCGACAGGACGTTTGCGGACAGCGTCGACCGCATCTTCGGCAAGGTCGACGCCTTTCGACTTGGCTGCATCCCACGCATCCTTGGCCAGATGGCTCGGCTCGAGCTTTTGCTGGAGGCGATGCGCATAATCGATGAGATCGTCGAAGCTGCTCCAGAATTTCGCGCGTGCAAGCTCGGCCTTGTGCCGCGCCTCGGCAAGCGTGGGTGAGTCGTCGGTCACAGCGATTCCCGAAGCTTCGAGATGCCGAACCAGGCGAGGAGCGCGGCAACTGCACCGATCAGGACGAAGGCGACAATTCCGGCGAGGACCGGATTCATCAGCATGGCGAGACCGACGAAGATGCCGAAGCACAGGACGTTGAACGCGCCCATTGCGACGACGGCCGCCGCGACGAGGAAGATCGCGGAGATCCGAAGCGTCTTCGTCTTGTCGGCGGCGATCGCCTTGGCAAGATCGAATTCGGCGCGTGCATAGCCCTTGCCGTCGTCGATGAGCTGGGACGCAAGCTCGCCGAACGATCGCTCATTGCCGCCGGGCGGACCCTCTCCCGAAGGTTTCAGCATCAGCTCCGTCTGCGCGACCGCGGAGCGCGATTGTCGGCATCCTCGTCCTCGTCCTGGCCCAATGCGAGTCCGGACTTCACGAGGCGCGCGAGCGCGAAGCCGACGATGGCCGCGCCTGCAAGCGCGACGCCTGGGCTCTTTTTGACGAACCGCCGCGTGTCGTCGATCAGTTCGTCCGGATCCTTGGAGGCGAGCCTGTTCGCCGTGCTTTCGAGACTTTCGGCGGCGCGGCGCGCGTAATCGCCATATTCCTCGCCAAGCCGCTCATCGAGACCGGACGCAGTGTCGCCGATCAGCTTGCTGACATTGGCGATCGCCTCTGCCGAGCGCTCGATGCCCTGGCCGACGAACCCGCGGGCCCTGTCGGCGGCCTGTACGGAGAGCTTGTCGCTTCCGCTGCGCACCTTCTGCATGAGAGCGCCGCCAGTGCCGGTGGACTGACGGGACCGGGAGCCGCCACGATTGCGCCGCGTCTCGCCGCTGGTATCTGTTTCCATCGCTCCCGGGATCACTTCGTCCGTGCCTTCGGGAAGGTTGGTATCCTGGTCAGCCATCGTCGATCCTCCTTTTCGGACTCCAACCAGCGAACAACCGCACCGTTCCGCTGCGCCAGGGCGAAAGTTGCGCGGTTCATCGGGCGGCCTATAGCTCCGCTCCGCATCGCCGCTCGGCATCGCTTCATTACGCTTACGTAAGAAGGAATTCCATGACTGCAATCACCGCGATCCGCGGCCGCCAGATCCTCGACAGCCGCGGTAATCCCACGGTCGAGGTCGACGTGGCACTAGAAGACGGCAGCTTCGGCCGCGCGGCAGTCCCGTCGGGAGCCTCGACAGGCGCACATGAGGCCGTCGAGCTTCGCGACGGCGACAAGGGCCGATGGGGCGGGAAGGGCGTCGAAAAGGCCGTTCAATCGGTCAACGGCGAGATCGCGGACGCCCTGATCGGCCATGATGCCGAAGATCAGGGCGAGATCGACGCGTCGATGATCGCCCTCGACGGCACCGAGAACAAGGGCCGGCTGGGCGCCAATGCAATCCTCGGCGTGAGCCTCGCGGCCGCCAAGGCGGCTGCCGCGTCCGCCGGCCTACCGCTTTACCGCTATATCGGTGACGGCACTGCAACGATGCTTCCGGTGCCGATGATGAACATCGTCAACGGCGGCGTGCATGCCGACAACCCCATCGACTTTCAGGAATTCATGATCATGCCGGTCGGCGCTCCGAGCTTTTCGGAAGCACTGCGATGCGGCGCGGAAGTCTTCCACGCACTGAAATCGGAGCTTCATTCAAAGGGGCTATCGACGTCCGTCGGCGATGAAGGGGGATTCGCACCGAACATCGGCTCGGCGCGCGAAGCGCTCGATTTCATCATCGGCGCGGTGGAGATCGCGGGCTACCGGATGGGAAGCGACGTGCTCCTCGCGCTGGATTGCGCATCGACCGAATTCTACCGCGACGGCGCCTATGCGATGGAAGGGGAGGGCAGAACCCTCAGCTCCGACGAAATGGCTGCCTATCTCTCCGAGCTTGCCCGCGACTATCCGATCGCGTCGATAGAGGACGGGATGGCAGAGGACGATTGGTCGGGGTGGAAAGAACTTACCGACCGCCTCGGCGGCCAGGTCCAGCTGGTCGGAGACGATCTGTTCGTGACGAATGTGAAGAGGCTTGCGGAGGGGATCGAGAAGGGCATCGCCAATTCGATTCTGGTCAAGGTCAACCAGATCGGAACGCTGACGGAGACGATCGCGGCGGTCCGTTTGGCGCAACGCCATGACTATACCGCCGTGATGTCGCACCGGTCCGGCGAGACGGAGGATTCGACTATCTCGGACCTCGCCGTCGGATTGCGCACCGGCCAGATCAAGACGGGCAGCCTCGCGCGATCGGACCGTGTGGCGAAATACAACCAGCTTCTGCGGATCGAGGAGGACCTCGGCGACAAGGCCATTTACGCAGGGGTAAAGGCGATCAGGGCCTACAGTCGCGGCTGATCCCCAAGTTCTTCCGGCAAATCACGGATTTCGCTTGCGTTCGTGACTCTTTGGTGATTCTTGTGAGAACGCGATGGGTGGCAAGCGCAGTATCGGATTGATGCGCCGGATGTTGTGGCCGGCATTGGCGCTTCTCGTCGTCGGCAATTTCGCCGGCTATGCGGTCGCCGGGCCGAATGGGCTGTTCGCCTGGGGCGGCTACCATCGTGACTTGAACGATCGGAAGGCCGAGCTTGCGAAGCTGGAAGCGGAGAAAGCGCGGCTCCAGCACCGCTCGAAGCTGCTCGATCCGAGAAAAGCGGATCCGGACATGGCCGACGAGCTGGTACGGCGCGATCTCGGGCTCGTCCGGCCCGACGAGGTTATCGTCCCTTTGAACTGAGCGGGTCGCTCAGCCGATGACGGCCAGTGCAGCCTCGAATGCGACCGCTCGGGCCTGGCGGCTCTCGGCAGGGCTCATCAGCCGGAAAATGGAAATATCGGAATTGCGGCGGCGCCTTCGGGCGCGCCGTGACTTGCATTGAATAATGTTCATTAGACTTCGTTTCAGTTGGCGTGTTCGGCGGCTTTCGCTTTGGCAGCCGCAAGAGTAGCGCGCATGCGTTCCGTACGTTCGGCGCGCTCGGCCATTTCTGTCCAGGCTGCAGCGGAGCGCAGGCAGCGATTGCGGACGTTCTCGAGCGTCGTCGAGTCCGCGTCCTTCAGCGCCTCTGCGGCGCGGGTGAGATAGGTTTCCTTGTCGGTCATGGTTCCCATTGCGGGTGAAGCGGAGCGCCGGCGAGCGGCGCCCCGCCTGCGCCTTAGTCAGCTGGCTTGAGGTTGGTGGCGCTCATCTTGCCGCGCCGGTCCTCTTCGAGGTCGTAGCTGACCCGCTGGTCCTGGTTCAGCGTGCCCATTCCGGCGCGCTCGACCGCGGTGATGTGGACGAAGGCGTCGTTGCCGCCGTCTTCGGGCTGGATGAATCCGTAGCCCTTTTGCGAATTGAAAAATTTCACGGTGCCGATCGGCATATTTCAGTCCTTACTCTGTTGTGGACCGACCGTCGGCCCACGGATGCTAGGAGAGGCGAAGAGAAGGAATGAGGAGCCGCAAAGCGCCTGTAGACCGTCCGTTTGCGACTAGTAGCGGGCCCGATATAGGCGCGAATGACGGAAAATGTAAGTCACCGGTCAAGATCAGCCGCGCTCGCCCATCGCCTCCGGCGGCGGAGGCGGCGGTGGAATCGCCGGCTGCTGCACCGGAAGCGCCACAGGCGGAGGCGGAGGAGCGGCGACCGGGAGAGGCGCTGGATGCCCCTTGGGCACCGCCGCGCCGACGATCACGGGAGCTCCGAACAGCAAGGCGCCAAGGCCCCCGCCGCCACCGCCGCTGCTACTGGTGGTAATTGTGCCGCCCGACGCCGCGATCGCCTTCGAGCTCATCGAGGTCGACAGGAGGAAGGTTACCGCGGGCGGTGTGAATGCTGCGAACTTGCCGCAGGATTTTAGGAATTCGCGGCGATCGCCATTCGGCTCATCGGCATTTATACCTACGCCAACGCCATCCTCGTCGTCACTCGAAGTACTCGACACGTAACGCCTCCTCCGACTCAGATTCCGTTAGTTAATACACTTTTACGTCATTGTTAACGCGTATCGATTTCGGATGGTTCCACAATGGGATGACAGGAGCCACCAAGGGACAACCCCGAGAACTCCCGGCTAAGGTCGGGCCACTGTTGCCGCTGGCCGCCCCCGCACCTATAGACGCGGCGCTCTTCATAGTTGCGAAAGACAGACACGTGGCGCGTTCCGCCAAAGCCAAGACCGCTCCGCCAGACGAGCCCAGGATCGCACGGCCGTCCGAGCCGAAACGCTACAAGGCTTCGCGGGACCAGCTCCTCGACTTCTACAAGGAGATGCTGCTTATCCGCCGCTTCGAGGAACGGGCTGGGCAGCTTTACGGGCTCGGGCTGATCGGTGGCTTCTGCCACCTGTACATCGGCCAGGAAGCGGTGGCGGTCGGGCTACAGAGCGCAATGACAGTCGGCAAGGACAGCGTCATCACCGGCTATCGCGACCATGGCCACATGCTTGCTTACGGGATCGACCCCAAGGTGATCATGGCGGAGCTGACCGGGCGCGAGGCCGGCATCTCCAAAGGCAAGGGCGGATCGATGCACATGTTCAGCGTCGACCACGGCTTCTACGGCGGTCATGGGATCGTGGGAGCGCAGGTGTCGCTCGGCACCGGGCTGGCCCTCGCGCACAAATATCGCAATGACGGCGGAGTTTGCCTTGCCTATTTCGGCGACGGCGCCGCGAACCAGGGCCAGGTCTACGAGTCCTTCAACATGGCCCGGATCTGGAACCTGCCCGTCATCTACGCGATCGAGAACAATAGATATGCAATGGGCACGAGCGTCGAACGATCGGCGTCGGAGCCCGATTTCTACAAGCGCGGCGAGAGCTTCCGAATCCCGGGCGTTCGGGTGGATGGAATGGACGTTCTCGCGGTTCGCGGCGCGGCCGAAATGGCGCTCGGATGGGCGCGCGAGAAGGGCCCGATAATCCTCGAACTCATGACCTACCGCTATCGCGGCCACTCCATGTCCGATCCGGCCAAGTACCGGACCCGCGAGGAGGTGCAGGAAGTGCGCGAGCATCGCGACCCGATTACTCACGCCGAGCGCGAGCTGGAGAAGCTGGGCGTCAAGGAGGACGAGCTCAAGGCGATCGACAAGCAGATCAAGGAGATCATCGTCGAAGCTGCCAAGTTCGCTGAAGAGGCTCCCGAGCCGGATGCGTCCGAGCTTTACACCGACGTCCTGGTGGAGTCCTACTGATGGCGCTTGAACTCAAGATGCCCGCGCTGTCCCCGACGATGGAGGAGGGCACGCTCGCCAAGTGGCTCGTGAAGGAGGGGGACGACGTCAGCTCCGGCGACATCCTCGCCGAGATCGAGACCGACAAGGCGACGATGGAGTTCGAGGCGGTCGACGAGGGCAAGATTTCGAAGATCCTGGTCGCGGAGGGCACTGACGGAGTGAAGGTCGGGCAGCCGATCGCTCTGCTCGAGACGGAAGGCGGCGAATCTGCGCCGGCCGGACCGAAGCACGAGCCCGAGGCGCAGGCGAAGCCCGCGACCAAAGATGAGCCTTCGATCCCCGCCCCGGAGTCGCAGCAGGCGGAATCGACTCCGACGCCGCACCGGATGGAGACTGCCGCGCGCGACCTGGTCCGCGACGTAGCCGACACGAAGGACGAGCCCGAGGCCGTCGAAGGCGCGGCGATGGCGGAGATGACCGTCCGCGAGGCGCTCCGCGACGCGATGGCCGAGGAGATGCGCAAGGACGAGCGCGTGTTTGTGATGGGCGAGGAGGTCGCCGAGTACCAGGGCGCCTACAAGGTCACCCAGGGGCTGCTCGAGGAATTCGGGCCCAGGCGCGTCGTCGACACGCCGATCACGGAATATGGCTTTGCCGGCCTCGGAACGGGAGCCGCGATGGGCGGCCTGAGGCCCATCGTCGAGTTCATGACCTTCAACTTCGCGATGCAGGCGATCGACCATATCGTGAATTCGGCCGCGAAGACGAACTACATGTCAGGCGGCCAGATGCGGTGCCCCGTGGTGTTCCGCGGACCGAATGGAGCGGCGGCCCGCGTCGGCGCCCAGCACAGCCAGAACTACGGGCCGTGGTACGCGAGCGTGCCGGGACTGGTGGTAATCGCTCCGTACAGCGCCGCGGACGCAAAGGGGCTGCTCAAGGCGGCGATCCGAACCGATGATCCGGTGGTCTTCCTGGAAAACGAGCTCCTCTACGGACAGCATTTCGACGTTCCGCAGGTCGAGGATTATGTCCTTCCAATCGGCAAGGCGAAGGTCGTCCGGCCGGGCAAGGACGTCACCCTGGTCAGCTATTCGATTGGTGTCGGAGTCGCCCTGGAGGCGGCGAAGCAGCTGATGGCCGAGGGCGTGAATGCCGAGGTAATCGACCTGAGGACGCTTCGGCCGCTCGACAAGGAAACAGTGCTCCAAAGCCTCGCCAAAACCAATCGGATGGTCGTCGTCGAGGAGGGATGGCCCACCTGCTCGATCAGCTCCGAGATCATCGCGATCGCGATGACCGAAGGGTTCGACGACCTCGACGCGCCGGTGCTCCGGGTGACTGACGTCGATGTTCCGCTGCCCTATGCGGCCAACCTGGAAAAGATGGCGCTGATCAAGGCCGAGGATGTCGTCAAGGCGGCGAAAGAGGTGTGTTACCGGTGATTCCTCTCCTCCCGCTTGCGGGAGGGGCCGGGGGCGGGTCCGAAGGAATCGCCCGACATGCCCACCCCTCGCTCGCCTTGGGCGAGTCCTCCCCTCCCGCCAGCGGGAGGGGAGCGTGTTGAGCCCCGACATCGAGTTTGCGCTGCTGCACATGCCCTCGAGCCTGCGCGAGGCATTTGGGGCGCTCTTCGAAATCGACGCCGCTATGGCTGACGTGGTCGCGCGGTCGACCGATCCTGCGCTGGGGCGGATCAAGCTTGCCTGGTGGCGCGAGCAACTGAAAGCGCTGGACGATAATCCGCCGCCTGCGGAGCCGCGGCTGGCCGCCGCGGCAGATCATTTGCTTGGGATAGGCATTTCCGGCGCGGCCCTTGCCGCGCTCGAACCGGGCTGGGCGACCTTGCTCGATCCGGAGGTCGACCCGAAGCTTGTAGCCGATCGGGGCTCTGCGCTCTTCGAAATAGGTGGACGCCTGCTCGGTGCTGACGAGGACAAGCTCGCTGAAGCCGGAGCGCTTTACGCGCTGGCATCGGTCGCGCGGCGCGGTGTTCCGGAGTTGATCGAACCGGCCAACGACTGCCTTCAGCGGGTTCGCGGGCATCGGTTCCAACGCCGCGTCCGCCCTCTGACGATGCTTGCACGAGCTGTGGCGCGCGACCTGGACCGCGAAGAGCCGGAAGGAGGCCGCGCCCGCGCCGCCGCCATGCTTAGCCACCGCTGGAGCGGCCGTATCGGTTGACAGGGCTCGCTCCCGTCTGGAGCATGTCCAAGCCGAATCTCCATAGTGGGTGGAGTGCGGCGTGACGCGTATGATTGCCGGGGCCCTGGCCTGTTTCCTGATGATGACCGGCGCGTTCCTGCTCTGGCAGGGCCATGCCGAAGAGACGCCGGCGCTCCCTCCGCCGCCGGTGAAGTCGGCGAGGCCTGCGATCCTCGCCACAAATCCTCTCGAAGCCCCGCACGCGACCGAAAAAAGCCGTGAGGAAAAGAGGTTCAACCGGTCCGACCGCGACAATGACGGCAGGATCGTGCTCGGCGAGCTGCTCGAGCCTCGGAAGAAAAGCTACGCGAAGCTCGACACGAATCGTGACGGACAGCTGTCGTTCGAGGAATGGGCGCACACGACGATCGACAAGTTCCGCGGTGCCGACGGCGACCGCAACGGCCAGCTCACCCGCGCCGAATATGCGACCACCGCGCCCAAGCCCCGCCCGAAGCCGAAGTGCGGCTGCTGACTACTGCGCGGCGAGGACGGCGTCGCCCTCGAGCTTGACCCGTGCGAGAAGCTTTTCGTCGCGATTGTAGCGGTCGGGGCGGAAGGTGACTCCGTCGGCTCCGCCCGGCGCGACGGTGAAGTAGGTGATGTAGACCGGCACCGGGTTGGGAACGTCGACCCGTTCGTCGGGCTGGCCGCTCGGGGTCGGCGGGTCGCCGAACACCCACTTTTCGAGGCGGTGCGCGTCCTCGAGGCGGATGCAGCCGTTGCTGATCCACCGGTCGTCGGTCTTGAACATCGGATTTTCGAAGTCGGGGACGTCGTGGAGATAGATGCCGAAGTCGTTGGGGATCATGAACTTCATGTCGCCCATGGAATTCCACGGACCCGGACCGCGGCGAAGGAAGACCTCGACCTTGCCGTCATAAACGCCCTGCCAGTCGACAGTTGCGGGATCGAGTCGCTCAGCATCGTCCGTCCAGTCCGCGTAGATTTCGTAGTCGCGGTCGGTCAGATATTTCAGCCCCTGCTCCAGAACCGCCTTCGCGACGATCGTCCGCGATAAATCGGGCGGCACATTCCAGTATGGGTTGAGCTGGATGTAGCGAAGCTCGGCCGCCATCATCGGCGTCTGCCGATCGCTGTCGCCGACGATGACGTTCATGCTGTCGACGAGCTTGCCGCGCTCATACATGTAAAGCTTGGCGGCGCCGGCATCGACGAGGATATAGCGCTCCTTGTCCTGGGCGGGGGGAAGGCGACGCGCCCGTTCCATGTTGAGGATGATCAGCCGCTCATAATGGTCGGCGCCCTTGTTCAGCGAGGCGATGGTTCCGTTGCCGACGATGCCGTCCGAGGTCAGCCCGTGGGCCGCCTGATATTCGCGCACCACCTTGGCCAGACTTGAATCGAAGGCGGTCCCTTCAGGCAGGCCGAGCCGCTGACGAAGCATCGCAACGCGCTCGTCTTTCGATCCGGTCGTCATCGACGGCCCCGCCGGGATCTGCACGTCCGGAAGACTGCCCCACCGCTGCTTGTACTTCATCAGCCCGCGGCGAAGCTGGGTGTAGGTGTCGTTCACGGGAACGAAAAGGTCGATGGGCGCCCCGGTCCAATCCTGGAAGCCCATGCTCTGCAGAAGCTCGTTCCGGCGCTCGATCTCCGGCTTGATCTCCGGGTCAATGTAGATGAGGTCGACGCCCTGATCGATGCTCGGCGGAATGTCGATCGGCTCGAGCGGCTGCTGCTGCGCCAATGCAGGCGCGGAAACGACAGCGGCCAGAGCCGCGCAAATTGCAAAACCCACCCTCATGGCTTTGGAGCCTACCAGCCGGAGATGAACGGTTCCAGAATCGTCTTCGCGATTTTCTCCCGGCTCGTCTCCCAAGTTCTTGTTTTGTTCTCAAACCGGCGTAGATTCGCACCATGCCGGTCGAGTCGATCCACGGGCGCGGGGCCACCCGCAATTCCACGCCGACGCGCTTCAACCTCAAGGAGCGGATCGAAGAGGGCGAATGGCTCGATACGGTCGATGCGCTGGATGGGATGCCGAAGCGCCTGACTACAGTCACCATCGAGCGGCCGAAGACGATCCTCACGCGCAACAACTCGCCCGACATCGGCTTCGACCGTTCGGTGAATCCGTATCGCGGCTGCGAGCATGGCTGCATCTATTGCTTCGCCAGACCGACTCACGCCTTTCACGACCTGTCGCCCGGCGTGGATTTCGAATCGCGCCTTTTCGTGAAGCCCGACGCTGCCGCGCTGCTCCACCAGGCGCTGGCTAAGCCGGGCTACAGCTGCGCTCCGATCGCGCTAGGGACCAACACGGACCCGTACCAGCCCATAGAGGAAAGGTGGAAGATCACTCGCTCTGTCATCGAGCTGCTGCTCGAGTGCAAGCATCCCTTCACGATCACGACGAAGTCTGACCGCGTGCTTCGCGACCTCGACATATTGAAGCCAGCAGCAGCGCTCGGCATCGCGTCAGTCGCTCTTTCGGTGACCTCGCTCGACCCGAAGATCAGCCGTATCCTCGAACCTCGGGCTCCAGCTGGGCGCAAAAGACTGGAGGCGGTCCGGCGAATGAATGACGAAGGCGTCCCGTGCTACGTCGCCATCGCTCCAGTGATCCCGCAGATAACGGATCATGAGATGGAAAGTATCGTTGAAGCAGCGGTGGCAGCGAAGGCGCGGGGTGGCTTCTTCCTTCCGGTTCGTCTCCCGCACGAGGTCGCGCCCCTGTTCCGAGACTGGCTGAAGAAGCATTTCCCGGACCGCGCGGGCAAGGTGATGAGCGTCATTCGCCAGATGCGCGGCGGGCGCGACAACGATCCCAATTTCTTCAGCCGGATGCGTGGGGCCGGTCCGTGGGCGGACCTGCTCAGGACACGCTTCGAGATCGCGGTCAGGAAATACGGGCTGAAGCAGGCGAAATTTCCCCTTCGCCGTGACCTGTTCGAGCCGCCGCAGGGCGACCAGCTCCGACTATTGTGAACGGACCGGAGCCGAAACGGCACCAGCGCGTTGACCATCCAAAAGAGGAGGGAATCATGCGCATCTTGCTGCTTACGCCAGCGCTGCTCGTCGGCGCCTGCAACGTCTCGACCGACAATAACGCCGTCACCGTTCAGTACGACCAGAACACCGCCGAGAACACGATGGCCGACATCGGCAACACGGCGGAGAATATTGGCGCCGCGATCGGCAATGAGGTCGACGAGACGGCGAACAAGGTCGATAATAGCGGGATCGTCGCCGACGACGGCAACGAGGCCGCGAACAGCACCGAAAACCAGCAATAGTGAAGGGCGGCCGAGCGGTCGCTCTTCAGCTTTTATCGGGGCGCGTGCAGGCAGGCGACGTCATATTGCGAGACGGACGCCGTATTCTTTGAGTTCTGGTCCTGCTCGCCGGCATAATGCGCGTGCCCCGTGCCTTCTTCATTGAAGGCCGAACCGGGCGCGCCGGATGCGTGGCCCGGACTTCCGAGCGCTTCGCCTTCGCCGCATTCGACCGACGGCTGACCGGTATCGTGGTGTGGGCTAATCGAACCGGGCTCCGGAGGGCGCTGAGGCGTAGTGGGTTTCGCGAGCGCGATCGACGGTGCGAGCGCGATAGCAGCGGCGGAAATGAGCGCTAGAGCATGTTTCATGGCAAGGCTCCGTCCCCTGTCTGTGTTGCACAGAACGCGGCACAGCAGCCCCTTGAGGACGGAAATACGTTTGCGCGCACGATGCGTTCCGGCCGAAGGGCCGGTTCGTGTTGGGGTCGCGGTGGTCGGGGAGACAGGATTCGAACCTGCGACCCTCTGCTCCCAAAGCAGATGCGCTACCAGGCTGCGCTACTCCCCGACGACTCGCAGGTAGGGCGGATTGCCATGCTCGCCAATCCCCCGGATTGGCTGCGCGCGGCAATGGTGGGCCCGGCAGGATTCGAACCTACAACCTAGCCGTTATGAGCGGCCGGCTCTACCGTTGAGCTACAGGCCCCGTAACCCTTGGAAGGCGCCGGATAGACGGGCAATCGGCCCGCGCCAAGTCAGGCGCAGGCGAAGCGCAGCGTGATGCCCTGGTCGCTCGTCACGAGCGTGGCGCCGGCAGTCAGCGCGAGGCCGCGGGCGAGCCGCAGCGGGAAGCCCGGTGACAAGGCATTGTTCGACGCGCTGAACAGGTCCTCGTGCGACAGGGCGCGGAGCGCGCGCGGGCGCGTGATCGAGACCGAGCAATGCTCCCCGTCGCGGTCGACGGAGAGGCGCAGGCGCTCGCCCGCCGAAGCGCGCGATATCACCGCGCCGCACATGCGAATGATCAGGCGTTCGGCAATGTCCGGCTGGACGGCCGCCCTGACCTCCGACCTGGCGACCGAAATCTCGATCTCCACTCCGCGAGCGGCGCCGAGCTCTCGAATATTGCCTGCCAGCCGCTCGATGAGAGACCCAAGCGCCGTGCGCTTCGCGTCATCCGTGACCGAGGAATGCACGCGGGCTGCGAAATCGAGATCCTCGACCGCCGCCAGGAGGATACGTGCCTGCTCGGCGATCTCGGCGGCGCGTTCGCGATAGCGGGTCCCGGCGGGTCCCAGATATTCGCCGGTGATGATCTCCGCGAAACCGATGATCGCGTTGAGGGGCGTCCGGATCTCGTGAGCAAGCTCGCGCAGAGCGTCGGGATAAGTCGCGGAATCGTCTTCTGATTCGGTCTCCTCGCGGCGTTCGGCCAAACCGCGATAGCCGGCGAAGCGTCCGCTCGACCGGTCGAATGCCGGCACTCCGCTCAGTTTCCACCGGCCGCCGGCGGCGGCGTCGGCGGGAAGGGCGAGGCTCCCGTCGTGGAATGGCGCACGAGAGGCGAATGCTCGCTCGACGGTCCGGTCGACCCCGGTGCCGTTGCCGCGCTGGGCAATCGACTGTCCGACAACCGCTCCCCTGGGCGCGCCTTCGACCCATTCGATCTCGCCCGATTCATTGCATTCCCAGCGGAACAAGCGCGACTGCTCGGGAGCGGCGACGGGTTGGGGGGGCTCGGCATCGCGAAATTCGCGCGACTGACGAAGCCGTTCGATCCGGGCGACCACGTCGCTGATCGAGGGGATGGTGCGATTATCGTCGCGCTCGCTAACCGTGAATGCGGGAACGGCTGCGGGAAGTGCTGTGGGAAGGGGAGCGATGGCTTCGGCGACCGAGACAGGCTCCGGAGCGAATTGAGGCGCCGGGCTTTCCGAGCGCATTGTGGCAATGAAAGCGCGGCAGTCTTCGCTCGCCACCGCCGCAACAGACTTCCACTCGGATGCAGTCAGCCTCGCACTCGCAAGGACGGGCGCGGCGACGTTGAGGCCGTCGGCTGCAAAGGCGGCGACGAGATCGGCAGGCAAGGGGAGCCAGGCGACAGCCAGCGCCGCGGCGACCCGGACGCGCTCGTCCACAGCCGGCGCGCCGTCGCGGATTTCCTGGATCGCGCGGGACAGCATCTCGCTTTCGCCCTCGGACGGGGCACGGGCGGCAAGCTCGACGAGCTGGCGCCAGCGTACCGCCCGATCGTGCGGGGACGCTGCCGGCTGGGCCAGCACCGTGTTTAGGCGATCATCGAACCGCACCGGACATACTCGCGCGCGCCTGCTCCACTGGAAAAATCTCCAGCGCCCGCTCTATCCTTGCGTGAGCGATACGGAAGTGAGCTTAGATTAACTATCCCGAAACGGGACAGAGTTAAACAGGCATTTACCGCCAGCGAGCAGCCAGTCCGTCAGGCTTTCGTATTGGCGTAAAGCAGCCAGTATTTAGCCAGTTCCGCCTGAGCCCCGCCGACCTTGCCCAAGGCCGCCGCCGCTCCCGCCTTGTCGCCCTTCATCGCAAGCGCCATGCCGAGGTGGAGGTTGATCAGGTTCGGATCGGCTTCCGCCTTGCCGAGCGCCGCCTGGTCGAAGGCAACAGCCTTGTCATAGTCGCCATAGCCGTACCATGCGTCGCCAAAGTTCAGCGTTTGCCGCGCGTTGGCGCTTGCTTCGGGAGCGGCCGGGAGACTGGCCTTGTCGCCCTGCGACTTCTGCGAAGCGAGGGTGTAGAGCTGGCTGAAGCTAGGATCGCTCTTCTTGATTTCGTTCTTGGCGAAACCCTGGTCGAGGATCGCCTTGGCTTCACCGGCGTAGCCCTTGCGCACAGCGATATCGCCGTAGGTGAAATAGTCGCCCGCGCTGAGCACTCCGGCGGCGCGCTTTAGGCGCATGAGGTCGAGGGTCTGGCCTTCGTCGGGAGACGCGAGGTTCTGGTAGATCGCGAGTGCATCGTGCCAGCCGCTCGAGGTCGGATAGGCCTGCAGCCAGTCGCGGCTGGCCTGCATCGCCTGCGGAAGCTTCGCCTTGTAGGCGATCGCGACGGCACGCTTGTACCAGGCTTCGGGCGCCTTCGCCCCACCGGCGGACTGAAGCGAGATGCCCTTCTGAAGCAGCGCGATTCCCTGTGCCGCCTGGCCTTGAGAGACCATCGCTTCGGCGAGACCGGCCGTCGCCTCCACGCTGTTGGCATTGAGCTTCAGGGCCTCCTGATAGGCCTGCATCGCCCGGGCGCCCTGGTTCTGCGCGTCGTAGGATTCGGCGAGATTGTAGTAGAGCGAGAATTTCTCGTCCTCCGCGGCGCCTCCGGAAGCGAGCATCGCCTCGATCGCGGACGAGATGCCGGCCTGGTTCTTGGAGTCCGCAGCGGCCTTCAGCTGGATGAGGGCGAGCGCATATCGGTCGTCAGCGCTCTTCGCGGCCGCCTGGGCAGCCGCGAGCGCGGCCGGGATTCCGGCTGCGTCATTGTCGGTGACAGCCTTCTGGTAGGCGACGATCGCCTTGCCCGAGGCGCCCGAAAGCTTGGGCACGTGAGTCTTGATCGCCGTCGCGCTCTGCTGCGCAGCCTGTGCCGCCGGCTTGGCCTGGTCCGATTGCTGCGAGGCCTCCGGGATGGGCTGCTGGGGAGCGGACTGCGCTCCGTAGTTCGACTGCGCGGCGGCAGGAATGGCGGCGAATGCGGTGCTTGCAAGAAGGACTGCAACGGCGGTCGTGGTCGATTTCATCTCGCTCTCCTCTGCCGGATCCTTGCACGGCCCGGAATGATTCATGGAAGGGCTCCGCCGCGCCAATAATACCGGGCGACCGGATCGCCAAGACCGTGGCGAAGAAGCAATGAACGGCGATTGAACCGGTTGATTCGAAGGCGTTTTAGCAACCTCGAGCAAGGCAGGGACGGCGAAATGCCGGAACCCGCGCGCGGCCCGACTGTTGTTTTGGAATAGCCCCGAGGGACTAGCGGGGGGCTTATCGGGGCAATTCCACAGCTATCAGGAGAGTCTCGATGCGAAAATTCCTACCATGTGTTTTGCTTGCCGGATCGACCGGGCTGGCGGCCTGCGCCTATCAACCGGTTCCAGCTCCAGCTCCGGCAGCGGTCGCGGCCAGCGGCCATGTCTGCGCGACCGGGTCGATCGATGCCAATCACGACGGCGCTGTAACGGCGGCCGAATGGAACGGCTGGCGAACCAGCGGTTTCGGCTATTGGGACATCAACAACGACAACCGTATTGACCGGAGCGAATTCCAGTCCTGCTACATGGCCGGCGGATTCTATCCGACGTCTTATTACAATCCGGGATATTGGAATAATTCCTGGACGACGTTCGACGTGAATCGCGACGGCTACCTGACTGCCGACGAATATTGGTCGGCCCAGGCCTGGACGAGCGTAGATCGCAACCACAACGGGATCCTCGATTCCAACGAATGGAATTGGTGGGACATGTAGCCTGATCGCGCCGCCTCGCGCGTGTACGCGCGTGCGCGGGGTGGCGCCCGGGTTCACAATCAGCTAGTCGGTCCTATCTGGGGGTGGGCGCCGTCCGGCGCACTCTTCCCCGTGTATCGACGAATTCACAGATAGGACAAACTCTTGGCCACCGAACCGCCGGCCGACGAAGAACGCGCACCAAGCGACCCCAGCGACATCGCCCCGATCTCGATCATCGACGAGATGAAGACCAGCTACCTCGATTACGCGATGAGCGTGATCGTCAGCCGGGCGCTGCCCGACGTCCGCGACGGGCTCAAGCCAGTGCATCGGCGTATCCTCTACGCATGTCAGGAAGCCGGCTATGTCGCCGGGCGGCCGTACCGCAAGTCGAGCCGAATTGTCGGCGACGTCATGGGTAAATATCATCCTCACGGCGACCAGGCGATTTACGACGCCCTCGCGCGGATGGTTCAGCCCTGGTCGATGCGGGTGCCGCTGATCGATGGCCAAGGCAATTTCGGATCGATGGACCCCGATCCGCCAGCTGCGATGCGCTACACCGAAGCACGGCTGGCGAAGGTGGCGAATTTCCTCCTTGCCGACATCGACAAGAACACGGTCACCTTCCAGCCGAACTATGACGCCAGCGAGAGCGAGCCGCAGGTGCTTCCCGCGCGCTTTCCGAATCTCCTCGTCAACGGCGCGGGCGGGATCGCGGTCGGAATGGCGACCAATATCCCGCCGCATAACCTCGGCGAGGTGCTGGCCGCGTGCCGCGCCTACATGGACGATCCGGCGATCAGCTCGGAAGGGCTGATGGAGCATGTGAAGGGTCCCGACTTCCCGACCGGCGGTTTCATCCTCGGTCAATCGGGCATTCGCTCGGCCTACACGACGGGCCGTGGATCGATCATGATGCGTGCCCGCCATAGAGTGGAGGAGGGCAGAGGCGACCGCCGCTCGATCGTGCTCACCGCAATCCCTTACCAGGTCGGCAAGTCGGGGCTGGTCGAGAAGATTGCCGAGGCCGCCAAGGACAAGCGGATCGAGGGCGTCGCCGACATCCGCGACGAATCCAACCGCGAGGGCGTCCGGATCGTCATCGACCTGAAGCGCGATGCGACTCCAGAAGTCGTTCTCAACCAGCTTTGGCGGCATACGCCGGCGCAGTCGAGCTTCCCGGCCAACATGCTGGCAATCCGCGGCGGCCGGCCGGAAACGCTGACTCTCCGCGACATCATCGAGAGCTTCGTCAGGTTCCGCGAAGAAGTCATCACGAAGCGCTCGAAGTTCGAGTTGATGAAGGCGCGCGAGCGGGCCCACATCCTGCTCGGGCTGGTCGTCGCGGTGACCAACCTCGACGAAGTCGTGAAGCTGATCCGCGGATCGAAAACACCGGTCGAAGCGCGCGAGAAGCTGACCGCCCGGACCTGGCCGATGGAGGAAATCCGGCCGTACATCGCGCTCGTGGAAGCGGTCGAGCCGCAGAAGCGCGACAAGACCTACAAGCTCAGCGAAGCGCAGGTCAGGGCGATCCTCGAGCTGAGGCTCCACCGCCTCACTGCGCTCGGCCGGGACGAGATCGCCGGAGAGCTCAAGGAGCTGGCGGATTCAATCGGCGAGCTTCTCGAGATCCTGGCGAACCGCGCGCGCCTGTACGAGGTGATGCGCGAAGAATTCGACGAGGTCGAAGGCGAGTTCGCGACCCCGCGAGTCACCGAGCTTGCCGCGGCTGCGGACGGCATCGAGGATGAGGACCTGATTGAGCGCGAGGACATGGTCGTGACCGTCACCATGACCGGCTACATCAAGCGAACCCCGCTCTCCATTTTCCGCGAGCAGAAGCGCGGCGGCAAGGGCCGCGCCGGGATGCAGACCAAGGAAGAGGATGCGGTCACCGAGCTGTTCGTCACATCGACGCACAACCCCGTGCTGTTCTTCTCCAACCTCGGCCGCGTGTACCGGATGAAAGTGTGGCGGCTGCCCGAGGGCGGCCCGAATACCAAGGGCAGGCCGATGGTGAACCTCCTGCCGCTGGCGGAAGGCGAGACCATCTCGACCGTCCTTCCGCTGCCGGAGGACGAAGCCGAGTGGGGCGGACTGCATATCATGTTTGCGACCCGGCACGGCACCGTCCGGCGAAACAGCATGGACGCGTTCACCAACGTCCCCTCGAACGGCAAGATCGCGATGAAATTCGTCGCGGGCGACAATGAGGAAGAAGAAGAGGATTTGACCGACCGACTGATCGGCGTCCGGCTGCTGACCGAAGAGGACGATGTCCTCCTGGCCACGCGCAACGGCAAGGCGATCCGCTTCAAGTCGACCGACGTGCGCGAGTTCCAGTCGCGCAGCTCGACGGGTGTTCGCGGAATCCGCTTGCTGGGCGACGACGAGGTCATCTCGATGTCGATCCTGCGCCGCGTCGGCACGAGCGCAGAGGAGCGAGAAGCCTATCTCCGATCGCCGAAATGGCGCGGCAACGAGGCGGCGGACGGCCTGAAAACGGATCGCTATGCCGAGATCGCGGAGAGAGAGCAGTTCCTGCTGACGATCACCGAAAACGGCTACGGAAAGCGATCGTCGACATACGAATACCGGCGCACCAATCGGGGCGGACAGGGGATCATCAACATCGTCACCAGCGGCCGCAACGGCGGTGTTGTGGCGAGCTTTCCCGTCACTCCCGGCGAGCAGCTCATGCTCGTCACCGACCAGGGCAAGATGATTCGGACCACCGTGGGCGACATCCGGATCGCCGGGCGCAACACGCAGGGCGTCACCATCTTCAACGTCGCCGAAGGTGAGCATGTCGTCAGCGTGGCGAAGATCGACGAAAGCGATGAGGAAGAGCTGGATTCGGGCGAGGACGAGATCGCTCCGGTGCCCGATGCGGTGGTCGGTGAAGACCTTGCGAGCGGGGAGGAAGAGTAGGGGAACGCCCCTAGGTTCGGGGGCGTTGCCTTGGTGTACTTGAAACCAAGCGCAACAGGAGCATCCTCGATGGCCATTCCCCACGGAGCACTCGTTCTCGTCGCCGACGGCAAGAAGGTGCTGTGGCTGCGGAACCACGGCGATTCCGACCTCATCGACCTGAGGACCGAATCGCACGACGAGCGCCTCGACCCGATGGACCGCGAGTTAAAAGCGGACGCTCCGGGCACTCAGGGACAGCGTGGGGGTGACGGGCGTCCGGCAATGGACGAGACCGACTTCCATCAGCAGGGCGAGGACCGCTGGATCAGGGACGCCGCGGAGGAAGTGAACCGGCGTGCTCTGACCAACGATTTCGATGCCCTTGCCGTAATCGTCCCGCCCAAGGCGCTCGGGCAGTTCCGCAAGAAGCTGCACAAGGAAGCCGAGCGGCGGATCGTTCTTACCGTGAACAAGGAAATGACCGACAGGCCGATCCCCGACATCGAGGAACTGTTGGTCGGCGAAGGCGCGCCTCCGGCCTGATGGCAGCCGCGGGGGCGCGCAGGCCGCGGATCGTCACTCTGACGCTCAACCCGGCCATCGATATTTCGAGCGAGGCGGAGCAAGTCCGCCACACTCGCAAGACGCGAACTTTCAACGAGGCGGTCGAGCCCGGCGGCGGCGGGATAAACGTCGCGCGAGTGCTGCACCGCCTCGGCTGCGACGTCTGCGCGCTATTCCTTGCGGGGGGCACCACCGGCAAGGCGCTCGACAACCTCCTGCAACGTGCGGGCATCAAACGGCGCATGATCGAGATTGCTGACGACACCAGGTTGAGCCTGACTGTCGTCGAGCGCTCCACCGGCCGGGAATACCGGTTCGTTCCGGAAGGTCCTGAAATTACCGCCGCGGAAGCCGAGGCCGCGCTGGACGCGGCGGCTCGGCTCGATTGCGATTATCTCGTCGCCAGCGGCTCGCTACCGCCCGGTGTTCCGGACAGTTTTTACGCCAGGCTGTGCACGAATGTGTCCGAGCGCCAAAAGCGGTTCGTGCTCGACACGTCGGGCGCGCCGCTGCGAGCGGCACTGGACAGCGGCGGTGTCTTCCTGGTCAAGCCGAGCCGCGGCGAGTTCGAGGCTTTCGCCGGTCGCCGGCTTGATGCCGACGAGCTGCTCGTCGAGGCGCAGAAGCTCGTAAGCTCAGGCAAGGCGGAAAATGTCGCCATCACGCTCGGCCGCGAGGGGGCCATTCTTGCGAGCGCGAGCGAATCGCGGATAAGCCCGGCCATTCCCGTCGAATCGTGCAGCGCCGTGGGAGCGGGCGACAGCTTCCTGGCAGGGATGGTTTATGGATTTTCGCTCGGCAGGACGGCGGGAGAATCGTTCAGAGCCGGACTCGCCGCCGGTGCAGCGGCAGTGCTCAGTTGCGGCAGCGAGCTCGCCAGGCCGGAGGATCTGCACCGGCTCGTCGGCGAGGTCTTAGGCGAACAGGTCGACGACGTCGACTTCGGGAGCGACTGAGCGCAGGAGCAAGGTCCGGTGGCAGCCGCGGGGATCGCGCTCGTAGCAGAGCAGCGCGCTCGGCTTCTCCTTCGCCAGCTCGATCATCTGAGCGCTTTGCGCGATCGCCTCGGGAAGCTCGAGCTGGCCGGCGTAGATGCGCTCGAGATCGGCGGTGCGGCCGGCGCGGGCTGCGGCGCGGCCGTCGGCCGGAGTGCCGAGGGCGCGCAGGTGGACATAGTCGATGCCTTCCTCGGCGAGCGCATTGCGAAGCGGGGTCTTCGAAAATCCGGGACGGCGCGAGTTCGGGACGGCGCGGACGTCGATGATGCGTTCGACGCCAGCCTGTTTCAGAGCGAGGAGGAATTCTCCTTGCGTGACCCCTTCGTAGCCGATGGTGAAGATGCGCATCCGACGCCTGTAGTCGCTTAACCGGTTGTTCGCGAACGCTGAGTAGGACGGCAACCGGGGGTGTGGCGTATGGAGCATTTCGACCTCGATGCGGCGGTGCGCGCCGGTGTGCTGCGGAGTGATCAGGCCGACGACCTTCGGCGATTCGACGAGCAAATGCGCAACGCACCCGGCGCGACCGAGGAAAGGTTCCGCCTGGTCAGCGGCTTTGCCGACATCATGGCCGCTGTCGGGATCGCGATGGTGGCCTGGGCGGGGATCGTTTTGCTTGCGCTCGCGCCGGTCACGGGGGTCATCCTGCCCGCAGCTTACTGGTGGGGAGCAACCTACTTCACGGAGCGCCGCCGAATGATGCTCACCAGCTTCATCCTGTTCGGCGGGTTTGCCCTTTCGGCGGCGATGGGAGCGCTCGCGATTGCGCTGTTCATCGTCGGCAAGTCGCCTCTTCAGGCTTCGATGACCGACCTCGCGAACGTCTGGGCGGTCATGGTGGCTGCGATCACGACCGGCGCGTGCTGGCTCTATTGGAAGCGGTTCCAGCTTCCGGTCGCTTATGCGGCCTTCGCGGTCGCGGCGATCAATGTCGGCGTCAATTGCGTGAGGCTGCTCCTGCCCAACCTGCCGAGCGTGGGAGTCGACCTGGTCGGATCGGCCGTTGGGCCGGTCTTGTTCGCCTGGGCGATGTGGTGGGACATGAGCGACGTACGGCGCGAGACGGTCCGGAGCGACGTCGGCTTCTGGCTGCACATCTGCGCGGGGTTCACGATCGTTAAATCGGCGATGACCCTGCTCCTCGGGACGCAGCAGGATTCGAGCGGGTGGTGGCGGATGTTCTCGCATCCCGCGACGCCGACGGCCGCGGATGCAGTCGCGGTGCTCGGCATTTTCGCGGCGTTCGCGGTCGTTGCGCTGATCATCGACCGACGCTCGCTGCTGACGTCGGGCATGTTCTACGCGGTGCCGGCGCTCGGTGCGTTGATCGGCGGCGGCGCGCTGATGTTCGCCCCGGCGCTGTTCGCGACCGGCATTTGCCTCATTCTCCTCGCCGTTCAGTGGATTGGGTGGCGCGAGAGGCTGCTCCGGCTCGTTCCGCAATCCGTCGCCGCGCAGCTTCCTCGCACCCAGCTGAAGGCGGTCGGCCCGCGCCCGGTTTGCTAGAGCCGCCCGCGCGGAGTAACCGCGCCGGCCATGTCCTTCGATATCCACATCATCGGCGGCGGACTCGCCGGCTCTGAAGCCGCATGGCAGCTCTCCGAGGCTGGCCTCAATGTGTGCCTGTCGGAGATGCGCGGCGGCGGGGACATGACTCCGGCGCACGAGACGGACCGGCTCGCGGAGATGGTCTGTTCGAATAGCTTCCGCTCCGACGACGCCGAGCACAATGCCGTCGGGCTGCTGCACCAGGAGATGCGCGACCTCGACTCGCTGATCATGCGGTCTGCCGACAGGCACCGCGTCCCGGCGGGCTCCGCCCTTGCGGTGGACCGGGACGGATTCGCCGCGGAAGTGACGAGCGCCGTCGAAAACCATCCGAACATTACCGTTGTTCGAGAGCGGGTCGACGCTCTTCCCGATCATCCGACCATTATCGCGACCGGCCCGCTCACAGCGTCGGACCTCGCTGACGCAATCGCCGCGGAGACCGGGCAGGGCGCGCTGGCCTTCTTCGATGCGATCGCTCCGATCGTCCATCGGGAGACGATCGACATGGACATCGGGTGGATGGCGGCTCGCTGGGACAAGGGCGGTAAGGACTATATCAACTGCCCGATGGACAAGGCGCAGTACGAAGCTTTCGTCCAGGCGCTGATCGACGGCGACAAGACCGAGTTCAAGGACTGGGAGCGCGACACGCCTTATTTCGAAGGCTGCATGCCTATCGAGGTGATGGCTGAGCGCGGTGTGGAGACCCTGCGTCACGGGCCGATGAAACCCGTCGGCCTGGACAATCCGCGCACCGGTCGCTGGCCCTACGCCGTCGTCCAGCTTCGGCAGGACAACAAGCTCGGTACCTTGTGGAACATGGTCGGCTTCCAGACCAAGCTGAAGCATGGCGAGCAGGCACGGATTTTCCGCCTGATCCCCGGTCTGGAGAATGCAGAATTTGCGCGGCTTGGCGGAATCCACCGCAACAGCTTCATCAACGCGCCGCGGCTGCTCGACGGCGAGCTTCGTCTGAAGTCGAAGCCGTGCATCCGCTTCGCGGGACAAATCACCGGCTGCGAAGGCTATGTCGAAAGCGCCGCGGTCGGGATCATGGCGGCGCGCTTCGCGATTGCCGAGGCGCGCGGTGAAACGCTCGGTCCGCCTCCGCCGGAAACTGCGATGGGCGCGTTGCTGGGCCACATCACCGGCGGTGCCGATGCCGAGACGTTCCAGCCGATGAACGTCAATTTCGGGCTGATGCCGCCGCCTCCCGGCCGGCTACGAAAGGCCGACCGCAAGAAGGCCTATACCGAGAGGGCACGGTCGCGATTCGCACAATGGGTCCGCGAAAGCGCTAGCCAGGCCCTGGAGCCCTGCTAGCCGGCGCTCGCTCGCGGGGACTTCCCAGTGCGCGAATTTCCGACCATATCCGGCGCTGCTGAGGAGCGGAGGGTGAGCTGACAAGCCGTCGGGGATCGCTGGCGAGGGTCGTAGCAGTCGTGCTCGTCGCCCTGATGCTCGGCGTCGAAGTCGTTCGTTTAACCCTCAGCGCCGCTTTCGTGGAGACCCGCCCCGAGCTGGCCGCGAGCATGGCTCCGAAGTCTCCAACCACCATCGCGTCGACGGCGATGACGCAGATCGGACAGGCCGCCGCCCGTGGTGGCGATCCCGCGCCCGAGACCCTCGATCGCTTGCAGACTCTCGCTGCCGTCGCGCCGCTCAGGCCCGAGCCTTTCCTCGTCCAGGCAGCGCTCGCCGAACGCGCAGCCGATTACGGGAAAGCGACGGCGCTGCTGAACGAGGCGCGGCGGCGCGACCCGCGCTCGCCGGCTGCTCGCTACCTTATCGCGGACGTCTCGCTCCGGCAGGGGAAAGTCCTGGAGGGCCTTCGCGAAATGGCCGTGCTGTCGCGGCTGTTGCCGGGGACCTCCGTCCAGCTGGTGCCGGCGCTTTCCGAATATGCGCGTAAGCCGGGCGCCGAGAAGAACCTTGCCTCGATCCTCGCCGAGAACCGGCAGCTCAGGAACCCGCTGTTCGAAGCGCTCGCAGCCGATCCCGACAATGCGAAGCTCATCCTTGCGCTCGCGGGAAGCAATTTCGATTCGAGGA
Organism: Pseudomonadota bacterium; assembly: GCA_046733255.1. Taxonomy (GTDB): domain Bacteria; phylum Pseudomonadota; class Alphaproteobacteria; order Sphingomonadales; family Sphingomonadaceae; genus Sphingomicrobium. Next base: position 556 of record JBKPOU010000059.1, on the reverse strand, counting down.
TACCGGACACCAGGCGCTGGCAGGTGCGGCTTCTCGACGGCCTAGTCGCGCGCGGCGATTTCGACGGGGCTTATGCGCTTTGGCGGACATTCGCGCGGCTTCGCGAAATGCCGCGGCCGTTGCTGTTCAATGGCGACTTCCGGGACTTGGCGCCGCCGCCTCCGTTCAACTGGGACTTTTCGGACCTGAAGACCAGCGTGGCGGAACCTGAGAACGGCCGCCTGAGAATCCTCTACTACGGACGCGAGAATGCAGTGCTGGCATCGCAGCTCCTCCTGCTTTCGCCAGGGAGTTACCGGCTGGAGGCGCCGGTCAGCGGAAGAGTTGCACCGCAGTCGCTGGCCTGGACGTTGAAATGTCTCGGCGGGACTCCGCTGCTCACGTCATGGGTCGGCACGTCGAGCAATCCTGCGGACTTGTTCACCGTGCCGGCTTCGGGCTGCGGCGCGCAGAAGCTCGAGCTCACCGGGCGCGCCCAAGACGCGCCTCAGGACAGCGATGTCCATATCGGCCCGGTGGCCATCGAAAGGGCCGGCGGTTGAACCATAGAATTCAG
>JBKPOU010000058.1:0-9952 GCA_046733255.1 Pseudomonadota bacterium | reverse complement strand
GTCGTCGACATCGACCAGCGCCTGAAGTTTCTCGAGCGCCTTGCGCTTCGCACCTTCGGGGTCGGAAAGGACCGCCGCACGACCGATCATCCAGCCCATCGCATACTCCTCGGGAGCAAAGTAGCTTTGCCGCGTGCGCAGGGAAGTTCGTCCGGCCCCATCGCCGGGGCAGTTCGCCGTTTACAGCGGTTAAGCGCTCGCCGCGTCCAGCTTTGAATTCTGCTCGGGCGTCAGCCGAAGCGTCAGCGCGGCTGCGAGCTCGGCGAATTGCGCGAGGCTGGTTGCGCTCGCGATCGGCGCGGTGACCGCCGGCTGGGCCATCGTCCAGGCGAGGGTCACGGTCGCCAGGGCTGCACCGGTTTCGGCGGCGACCTCGTCGAGCGCCTGGAGCACGCGCATTCCGCGCCCTTCGAGATATTCGACGTTGCGGAGCCCGCGCACCGATTTATCGAGGTCCTCCTTCGAACGATATTTCCCCGTCAGGAAGCCGTTGGCGAGGCCGTAGAATGGGAAAACCGCGAGACCGTGACGCACGGCGACTTCGCGAAGGTCGGCCTCGAACTTCTCGCGCTCGACGAGATTGTACCAGGTCTGGAGCGCGCTGGGCGGAGTGAGCCCGAGAAACCGTGCGGTCTCGACGGCCCTTTCGAGGCGATCGGCGGTGATCTGGGAAAGGCCGATCGCCCTTATCTTGCCCAGCTGCACGAGGCGGTCGAAGGCGCCGAGGCTGTCTGCGAGCGGGACCTTTTCGTCATCCTTATGCTGGTAATAGAGGTCGATCCGGTCGATCCCGAGCCGCTCGAGCGAAGCGTCGCAGGCGGCGAAAATCTTGTCCGGAGCGAGGCCTTCGAAGAAGCCGACCTTGGTCGCGATCACGACCTTGTCGCGCTTGGACCTGTCCCGCTTCAGCCAGCGGCCGATCAGCCGCTCGCTCTCGCCGCCCGTATGGCCGGGGATCCAGGCGGTATAGACGTCGGCGGTGTCGATCATCGTGCCGCCGGCGTCGACGAAGGCGTCGAGCACGGCGAAGCTGGTCGCTTCGTCGGCCGTCCAGTCGAAGACGTTGCCGCCGAGGGCGAGCGGTGCGACGTCGATTCCGCTGGTTCCGATCGGGCGCTTTTCCATTCCACGCTCCTACCGTCATGCTGAACTTGTTTCAGCATCCATGTCGCCGGCAGCCGGGGCCTTCACCAGAATGGACCCTGAAACAAGTTCAAGGTGACTGAGAAGGGCGTTCGTTCACCACTTATTTGTAAAGTTTAGCGACACCTGCGGCATGTCGCCGGAATTGACATCGAGCGGGCCATGTCGCCGCTGATCTCCTTCTGGAGCCACGCGCTCGCCGCGGCCATCTTCGCGTCGCTGCTGATCTGGCGGCTGTTCGCGGGTGCTCGCCAGCCAGGCCACCGCCTGCTTCTCGCAGCCTTCGCGCTGACCGCCTGCTGGGCGTGGCTGCAAGCGATCCAGCCCGGTGGGATTCTCGCGCGCTATGCGGAGACCGCCCGAAACCTCGTCTGGGTCGGAATGCTCTACAGCCTGTACGCGTCCAGCAGCGATGGGCGGCAGCAAGGCGTCCGCCTGGTCTATGCGGCGGTATCGGCGGTGCTGGGCTTCCAGCTTGTCGTGACGACGCTTATTCTTTCAGGGGCAGCAGCCGCGGTCGGGCAGACCGGCCTCATCCTGAGGATCACCGCGGCGGCAGGCGCGCTGGTACTCGTCCACAACCTGTACGGCCAGGCCGCGCCGTCGAGCCGGTCGAACATCCGGTTCGCGATGCTCGCCCTCGCGCTAAGCTGGTCGTACGACCTCAATTTCTACACCGTCTCCTACATCGCCTCGGCAGCCGCCGGAGGGCTGGCCGACTGGCGCGGGGTCGCCGTTGCGCTGACGGGACCGCTGTTCGTCCTTGCCGCGCGCCACGAGGACGACTGGCGGATCAAGCTTTCGCGCGCAGCCACTTTCCAGTCGCTCTCGCTGCTCGCGATCTGCGGTTATTTCGCCGTGATGGCGGTTCTCGCGACGGCGTTGCAGGACACCGACGTTCACTGGGTTCGCTCGATTTCGATCGTGCTTCTCGCGGCGATGGTGGTCGGCGCGATGGTCCTCGTCCCGAGCCCCCGCGCTCGAAGCTGGGCGAAGGTCAAGATCGCCAAGCATTTCTTCGAGCACCGCTATGATTATCGCGCGGAATGGCTGCGCTTCACCGACACGCTCGGCGGGTCGGGCACCAGCGCACAGCCGCTCGGCGAGAGGGTGATCAAGGCCTTCGCCGATATCTTCGACGCGCCGGGAGGAATCCTGATCGAATGCGACGAGCACGGCGGCTTCGTCACTGGTGGGATGTGGAACTGGCCCGGACGCGCTCCTGCTTCCGACCCCAGCGAATCGGGCGCATTCTGGATCGCGATCGGGCAATCCGCGCGAATCCTGGAACTGGATGGCCTGCGGCACGGCTGGTCGCCGCGCACGGATTCGGAGGCCGTCCCGCAATGGATGCTGGATGAGCCGGCCGCCTGGGTCGGCGTTCCTCTGATTCACGAGGACAAGGTGCTTGGCGTCGTTCTGCTCGCGGCCCCCGATTATCGCCGTCCGCTCGACTGGGAGGATTTCGACCTGCTTCGCTCGGCGGGGCGCCAGGCGGCAAGCTCGCTTGCCGAAGCGCAGGGGCAACGCGCGCTGTCCAATGCGCAGCGCTTCGAGGAATTCAACCGCCGGTTCGCCTTCATCCTTCACGACATCAAGAATCTCGTCAGTCAGCTTTCGCTCGTCGCAAGGAACGCCGAGCGGCACGCCGACAATGCCGAGTTCCGCGCCGACATGATGGCGACGCTGAACAGCAGTATCGGCAAGATGCACGACCTGCTCGCCCGCCTGTCTCCGCAAGCATCGGCGAAGCCGCAGCTGATCCAGCCGCAGCCGATCCGCGACGTGGTCGCCGCCGCGATTGCAGTGCGCCGTGGACGGCATGAAATCCGCCTTCTCGGCGACTGCGACCAATGGGCGGCGGTGGATTCGGCGGCGCTCGAGCAAGCCGTCGGCCACCTCCTCCAGAACGCAGTCGAAGCAAGCCCCAAGAACCAGCCGGTCAGCGTCCGGGTCGAACGCCACGGCGACGAGATCGCAATCGCCATCTCCGACAGTGGTCACGGAATGGATTCCGAGTTCATCCGCAACCGGCTGTTCCAGCCCTTCGCCTCGACCAAGGCGTCCGGCTTCGGCATCGGCGCTTTCGAAGCCCAGTCGCTGGTCAGCGCCATGGGCGGGCGAATCAGCGTCGAGAGCCGGCCCGGCGAAGGGTCCCAGTTCACTATCCACGTCGCGGCGGTCGAAGCACCCCGCGAAGAGCAACGGAAAATCGCATGAGCAACCAGACCGACCTTCCCGTGCTTCTCGTCGTCGAGGACGACGAGGGCCTCCAGCGCCAGCTCAAATGGGCCTACGACGGATATACGGTCGTGTCCGCCGGTGATCGGGAATCGGCCATCGAAGCGCTTCGGCTCCACGAGCCGGCAGTCGTCACCCTGGACCTCGGCCTGCCCCCCGACCCGGACGGGACCGACGAGGGATTTGCGACGCTTCGGGAAATGCTCACCCTGAAGCCCGACACGAAGATCATCGTCGCTTCGGGCCATGGCGCCCGCGAAAGCGCGATGAAGGCGATCGCGCTGGGCGCCTATGATTTCTACCGCAAGCCAATCGACATCGACGAGCTCGGCCTGATCGTCGCCCGCGCCTTCCACGTCCAGGGCCTGGAAGAAGAGAACAAGCGGCTTGAAGGCTCCGGCAACTCGACCGTCCTCGGTTCGATCATCACCGCTTCGCCCGAAATGCTGAAGGTCGCCCGTACGATCGAGCGCGTCGCGTCGACCAACGTATCCGTCATGCTTCTCGGAGCCAGCGGGACCGGGAAAGAGCTTCTGGCCCGCGCCGTCCACGAGCAGAGCGGCCGACCGTCAGGGCCTTTCGTCGCGATCAATTGCGCTGCAATCCCGGAGAACCTCCTCGAAGCCGAGCTGTTCGGTTACGAGCGCGGGGCATTCACCGGTGCCGTGAAGTCGAACGTCGGCAAGATCGAGCTCGCCCAGGGCGGCACGCTTTTCCTCGACGAGGTTGGCGACATTCCTCTGCCGCTCCAGGTCAAGCTTCTCCGCTTCCTGCAGGAACGCGTGATCGAGCGGATCGGCGGCCGCCAGCCGATCGAGGTCGATACCCGGATCGTATGCGCGACCCACCAGAACCTGGAAGCAATGATCGCCGAGGGCCGCTTCCGCGAGGATCTCTACTACCGGCTCGCCGAGATCGTCGTGAAGATCCCGTCGCTCGCCGAGCGACCGGGCGACTCGGTCCTTGTCGCGCGCCATTTCGTCAACCGCTTCGCCCGGGAGATGAACCCGAAGGTCGGCGGCCTGTCGCCCGACGCCGTCGCCGCGGTGGACGCCTATGGCTGGCCGGGCAACGTCCGCGAGCTGGAGAACCGGATCAAGCGAGCGGTGATCATGGCCGACGGCAGGCTCGTCAGCGCGGCCGACCTCGACCTGCCGGGAAGCCAGGGCGGCGGGGACGATTTGCCGATCAACCTGCGGACCGCTCGCGAGCTCGCCGACAGGAAGGTCATCCGGCAGGCGCTTAGCCGCACGGACAACAATATCTCCGGCGCGGCGAAACTCCTGGGGATCAGCAGGCCGACGCTTTACGACCTGCTCAAGCAGTACCAGTTGACCGCCTAGGGATTGGGCAGGGGGCGCGGCATGTTCGCCGCCGCCCGCTCGACCGCGACCGCCATTTGCGAAAGCGCCTGGTTCATGGCCGGCAGCGCCTGGGCGAAGGCGTTCACGCCCTGCTGGATCATCGGCCCCGCCTGAGCCATCTGCCGGTCGAAATCCCGGTCGAAGTCGGGGTTGTCGCGGCGGCCCATATCGCGGACCGTCATCCGTTTTTCCCGGACCGTCGGTTTCCGTCCCTCGGCGGCGGCCTGGATCTCCCCGACCGGAAGATCGAGGAAGGCGTCGGACATCGCCCGAGCCATGTTCGCAAGCTTTGCGGCAGTGGCCGGGTCGGTCAGTTCGGGCGGAATCTGGATCGCCTCGGTCTGGGGCTGGGGCTGGGGCTGGGCCGTGGCCGGGGCGCCGGCCAGGGCCAGCGGGAGCGCGAGCAGCATTTGACGCATTGGACAGGCTCCTTCCTGCCGCGACTCTAGCACTACAAGAAGCGCAATGAAATCAGCGCATTGTCAGCCAGACGAGAGCGACCGCTCCGGCGGCTATCCGGTACCAGGCGAACGGCGCGAAGCCGTGGCGAGAGATATAGTGGACAAAGGCGCGAACCACGACGATCGCCACCACGAAGCTCACGACAAAGCCGACGGCGACGGTGCCGAAACCGACGTCGCTGGTCCCTGCAAGGAGCGTGTCGTGGTGCTTGGCGATTTCGAGCACCGTTGCGCCGAGCATCGTGGGGATGGCGAGGAAGAAGCTGAACTCAGCAGCCGTGCGCCGCTCGACGCCGAGGGAAAGGCCGCCGAGAATCGTCGCTCCGGAGCGGCTGACCCCAGGGATCATCGCCAGGCACTGGATGAACCCCACGCCAATCACCCGCCCGAGCGGCATTTCCGCGACTCCGACGATCTCGCCCGGCTTCACCGTCTTCTCTATGACCAGGATCGCGATCCCACCGAGGATGAGCATCCACGCGACGATCATCGCATTGCCGAGCATCGCCTCGATATTGTTGATCAGCAGGAAGCCGAGGATTGCGGAAGGAAGGAAGCCGATGACGATGTTCCGAACGAACCGCCACGACATCGGCTGGTTCGCCAAGAGGCCTTCGAGGACTGCCCAGAAGGTGCGCCAGTAGAGCACGACGATCGCAAGGATCGCGCCCAGCTGGATGATGACGTTGAACGCGGCCCAGCGGTCCGCGTCGAAGCCCAGCAGTTCGGTCGCGAGGATCAAATGCCCGGTCGACGAGACCGGGATGAACTCCGTCACTCCCTCGACGATACCGAGGATGATGGCGATGAGGAGGATCGGCACTTGCGGCTGCTTTACGCGGCTTGCTGCACGGCGCGCGCTGCCCAGCGGCCGCCTTGTCGGAAGCGAGTCAGCCATTCGGGAGCGACGGCTCCGAGCGCCGTCGGCTCGATCCCGAATGCCTCCAGTCCCGGCGATTTCCTGGCGGGCAGATTGTCGCGCTGAAGCATCTTCCACTGGTCGCGGGTGAGCGGCGCACCGGGGAGGAAACCGAACCAGGACAGGAAGGACGAGGCGAAATTGGGAAGGTCGAGAAGGTCCGGCTCGTGCCCTGCCGAGCGGGCGGAGATGGCGTAAATGTCTTCCATCGTCATGATCTGCGGCCCGCCGATGTCGAACGTCTTGCCGCCGAAGCGGCGCGGATCGAGCGCGGCCGTCGCGATCGCCTTTGCAATGTCCTTCACATAGACCGGCTGGAACCGCCGCTCCGCCGCGATGACCGGAAGGACGGGAAGCCGCGACAGGCCTGCCAGGCGATTGGTGAGATTGTCCTCGGGCCCGAAGACGATCGATGGGCGGATGATCGTCGCTCCGGCAAAGGCGGCCCTAACGGCAGCCTCGCCCTCGCCTTTCGACCTGCCGCAATCGGAGTCGCTCTCGCGGTCTGCGCCGATCGCCGAAACATGCACGAGCGCGCCGGCGCCGGCGTCGCGAGCCTCCTCGGCGATCGTCTTGGCGCCGGTCGCGTGGACCGCGTGGAGCGCGCCCTTGAAGACCCCGACGAGGTTGATGACGGTCGACGAATCCTTCACCGCGCGCCGAACGGAATCGGCATCGGTGATGTCGCAGCGGACGAAGCCGAGGCTTCCGACGGGCGCCAGCGGCTGGAGGAAATATGCGGCTCGCGGATGGCGGCAGGCGACCCGGACCCGAACGTCCTGCTTGAACAATATCTCGCAGACGTATCGGCCGATGAATCCGCCGCCGCCGAAGACCGTGACGATGCGGCTGTCGGCGTTGATCATGCGCCCTGCCCTAGCGTTTCACACTCGGTTGACAAGCACCTTGACCGCCTCCACATGGCCCCGCCTACCACTCATCGACGAGTTCCGTGCCCAGGTGGCGGAATTGGTAGACGCACCAGCTTCAGGTGCTGGCGCTCGCAAGGGCGTGGAGGTTCGAGTCCTCTCCTGGGCACCATCCTCGCGCACAGTCAGTCCGGGGGACTGACGAGCACGAGGATCCCGCACCTAAAACGGAAAATACACCCTGATCGCCACCACGGCCGCCGCCCAGGTGATGATGTTGAGCGGCAGCCCGACCTTCAGGAAGTCGAGGTAATTGTACCCGCCCATTTGATAGACGAGCACGTTCGTCTGATAGCCGAAGGGGGTGGCGAAGGCGGCGCTGGCGGCGATCATCACTGCCACGAGGAAAGGACGCGGGCTGACGCTGAAGGCCTCGGCCATCGACACGGCGACCGGCGTGAACAGCACCGCGACCGTCGCGTTCGACAGCAGCTCCGTCGCGAACAGAGTCACCCCGTAGAGGATGATGAGCGCAATGAGCGGGCTGGCGCCCTGCATTGTGCCGATCAGCGCATTGGTTGCCGACGACGCCAGGCCGGTTTCGTCCAAGGCTATTCCGAGAACGACCATGCCGGCGATGAGCATCAGCACTTCCGGGCGCAGGCCACTGTAGGCCTCGTCGGCGGTGATGACCCGCATCAGGATCAGCAACACCGCGCCGGCGAAGGCTGCGGCGGCGATGGGCACGATGTTGAAGCTGGCGACGAGCACCACGCCGACGAAGGTCAGGGATGAAGCCAGCGCGGCCCACGGGCGAAGCCGAGTCTGGCGCGCAAAAGGCTGGGCACGTCCGACCAGGCCGCCGGCGAGCCCCGGTTCACGGAAGTCGCGGACGTCGGCTTCCGGATCCTCGGACTGGCTGTCGCCGTCCTTGATCAGCCTTGACGTGAACAAGAAGAGGTAGAGCGCGCCGGCGAGCGAAACGACAAGCCCCACCGGCGTTATCTCGAAGATTCCAAAGCGCGGCTGTCCCGCAACCGAGGCCATGTCGTTGACCAGCAGGTTCGTCGAGGTCCCGATCAGCGTGCAGCAGCCTCCCAGCACCGCCGCGTAGGACAGCGGGATCAGGTAGCGCTTCGGGGAGCGGTTCAGCGACTTGGCGACATCCCGGACGACGGGCGCTCCCAGGACGACGATGGGTGTGTTGTTGAGGAAGGCCGATGCTGCGCCGAGCGATCCGATGAGAACCCATAGGCCCGCTGCGCCGATCCGGCGGCAAAGCAGCACGACTCGGGCGATTGCCGCATCGAGGAGGCCGGACAGCTCCATCGCGTAGGCGATGACGAAGAGCGAGGCGAGCGCGATGATCGCCGGGCTCGCAAACGCGCCTTGAACCTCGACCGGGCGGACGACGCCGAGCACGAGCAAAAGTGCCGCACCGGTCAGCGCGACGATATCGGCCCTCAGCTTGTCCCGGATCAAGGCTGCGACGACAGCCGCGAGAACCAGCAATGTGACGATCTGGTCAAACGTCACGCGTACTCGAACCCTGTTTTGCAGCCTGCTTCGCCGTTGACCGCCGGGCGGTGGACTTTGGTGCCCCTGATTATCTATCCCCTTCCCATGCTGACGATGCGCCAGGCGATTTCAGCGGCTGCAGCCGCCGCCACTATGGCTGTTTGTGCGTGCGGGCGCGACCAAAGCCAAGAGAATGAAGCTGCGAACACGGCCAATGCAGGTGAGCAGCAGGTGGTTCCGCAACTTGCAATTCCGGCCCCGCAGCCGCCGCTCGGACGGGAACAGCTTCTCGTCGCGGCGATGCGGGCCGCGAGCGATTTCGCGACGGGCGCCGATGATCGGTCGAAGCAGGACGAGCTTGCGAACAGGAAGTTCGAATTCCGGATGCGCTTCGGATGCGGCGGTCCGGAACCCGCAAAGTCCGAAGAGCCGTTCGGCTGGAGCCTGGACAAGACCAGCGGAGCGCTGAAGGTCCGCGCTACGCCGACGCTGTCGACCAAGAACGCACCAGTGAAGGCGATTGCCGGCGAAGCGTTCGAGGCGGTCGAGGGCGTGTGGGTCCAGCGGCCCTGGCTGCTCGAAGCAACCTGTCCGCGCGTCGATACGCCGGACAAGGGGCAGGCCGCGGCAGACATGGCTCCCAAGGAAGCGCCGGCAAACCCCGATAAGCCCGAGGCTCGTTCACCGAACGTCGGAATCGCGCAATTCTTCACGGCGGCGGGGCCGAGGACGATGCGCCGGTCGGGCCGCGCCTATGAGGCGACGAAGCGGCTGGAGGCCGGCCAAAACCCGAAGGACGGGTTCGACCTCGTCCTCAGCGGCCGGCTCGCCCCTCTGCCCGACGGCCGGGTCATCGCCTGCACCCGATCTCCCGCCGGCGAACGGCCGGTCTGCATCGTCTCGGTCGAGTTCGGGAAAGTGTGGATCGAGCGCGCGGACACGCACGAGCAGATCGCGCAGTGGGGCGCCGGCTGATGACGTTCTACCGGCTTGGCGAGTTGGAGCCTCGTCTGGCGGCCGGCGCGTGGGCCGCGCCCTCGGCCGACCTGATCGGCGACGTCCGCCTCGGCGAGCGGGCGAGCGTCTGGTTCGGAGCCGTGGTCCGCGCCGACAACACCCCGATCCTGATCGGCGAGGAAAGCAACCTGCAGGACGGCGCCGTCGGCCATTCCGATCCGGGGGCACCGCTGACGGTCGGCGCGAGGGTGACGATCGGGCACCAGGCGATCGTCCATGGGTGCACGATCTCCGACGATTGCTTGATCGGCATGGGCGCGCGGATACTCAACGGTGCGGTCCTTGGGCCGGAATGCCTGGTGGGAGCCGGGGCGCTGGTCACCGAGGGGAAGCAGTTCGGCGGCGGAAGCCTGATCGTCGGAGTGCCGGCGCGGATCGTTCGCCCGCTGACAGGAGAGGAGAAGGCCGCGATCCGCGTTT
>JBKPOU010000057.1:0-4705 GCA_046733255.1 Pseudomonadota bacterium | reverse complement strand
CATCCAGCATGCGACGAATATCGTCACCGGAGCTGCTTACTGGGCAATCATCAACGACCGCGCCCCCCTCCCGCGCGACTATGGCGGCATAGCCGCGTGGAAGTGGCGCGAGCTTCCCTATTTCGAGCGCAAGCAATGGATCGCCCCGGCGTCATTGGCTCCGGGAGTCGAGCCGCCTCGAATTGAAGTGTTGGCAAATGCGCAGCGCGGCAAGTTCCGCACCGTCACATTCCGGATCCAGGCGAGAGGCGCCGAAAGCGTGACGATCGTCGGAATGAAGGATTACCGGATCGTCTCGGCAGGAGCCCCTGGCTTCGTCCGGCCGATCGATCCCGAAGCGAAGGGCCGATATTACCTCACCTGCTTCGGACGAAGCTGCTCGGGAGCCACGATGCAGCTCACAACCACCGTTCCCGCCCGGATGGGCTTCACGCTGGTCGGCCTGCGGCGCGGACTGCCGGCAAGTGCCAGGCCGCTGATCGAGCAACGTCCGCGCTTTGCCCGCCCGCAATATACGCCCGATTCGACCATGACGATTTCCCGAGTCTGGCTCTGAACCCGACTCGGTCTTGTCTGTTATAGCTGCATAGGCAGGCGCCCGGCGCCGCTCGCCCGGTCCGCCTGGAGCACGAGGAGAGTGCAATGGCAGCGAGAACCATCGACGGTCCCAGGCCCGCAGCGTCTTTAAAGTCGAAAATACCGGTCCGGCGGATCGGGGCGGCAGATCTCAATGCATCGCTCTCGGAAGGCTGGAGCGATTTCATGGAGATGCGCGGCGACATCATTTTCCTCGCCGTCCTCTATCCGCTGATCGGGATCGTTGCCGCGGTCGCCACGGTCGGCAACGCGCTGCTTCCGCTGTTCCTTCCGATCGTTGCAGGCATCGGGTTGCTCGGCCCGGTCGCAGCGGTCGGCTTCTATGAAATGGCGCGACGGCGGGAGATGGGCCTTCATTCCAACTGGCCGCACTTCCTCGACGTCAGGAAACGGCCGTCATTTGATGAGATCGCCTCGGTGTCGGGCCTCCTGTTCGCCATTTTCGCGCTGTGGCTCCTTGCCGCTGCAGCGCTCTACGTCCTCCTCTGGGGCGTGTGGAATCCGCCATGGCTGACCAGCTTCGTCTGGTATGAGCCGCATTCCATCGGAGACTTCCTGAGCAAATTGTTCGGCACCGCGCGCGGCTGGGCGCTGATCGTGATCGGTGCGGCAATTGGCGGGGTGTTCGCGACGCTTGTCCTGGCCGTCAGTGTCGTGTCGATGCCGCTGCTGGTGGACTGCGACGTCAGCGCCGCCGCCGCGGTGAAGACCTCGATGCGCGCGACCCGGGAAAATGCAGGCGTGATGCTGCGCTGGGGCCTGACCGTCGCGGCTCTGCTCGTGCTCGGCTCGATCCCCCTGTTCATCGGCCTCGCGGTCGTGCTGCCGTGGCTCGGTTATTCGACCTGGCACCTCTACACCCGCCTGGTCGATCGAAGCGCCATCCCGGCGCGGAGGCGGGCCTAGCCCGCCTGCGCAGGGGAACCGCTAGTCCGGCTTCCCGAGCACCTTCTGGTCGAGGAAGCGCTCGATCGTGTGCTGGACGTGCGCTTCGCGTCCCTCGCCGGCGATATGGTGCGTCTGGCCGACGTAGAACATCATCTGGAACGGCCGATCCGCTTCCTGGAGCCTGTCCGCCAGGATCGACGAATTCTGGAACACGACATTGTCGTCGGACATGCCGTGGATCAGCAGGAATGGCTGCTGGATCTTCAGCGCATCGTCGATTGCATCCGACGATTTGTACGGCTTCGGATCGACGGACGGATTGCCGAGATACCGCTCGGTATAATGAGTGTCATAGAGCTCCCATTTCGTCACCGGCGCCCCGACGATGCCCGCGGCGTATACGCCCTTCGGGGCATTGCCGAGCATCTTGAGGGTCATGTAGCCGCCGTAGGACCAGCCGGAGGTGGCGATTTTCTTCGGATCGACGAACGGCTGCTTCTGGAGCCAACGCGCGCCCGCCGCCTGGTCGGCGACCTCGACCCCACCCATCGCATGATAGATGTGGTCCTCGAATGCCTTGCCGCGATTGTAGGAGCCGCGGTTGTCGATCTGGAAATAGATCCAGCCCTTGTCGACCCAATATTGCCGCAGCGGACTGCCCCAGGCGCGGGTGACCTGCTGCCCCGTTCCCGGCCCGCCGTAATGCTCGAAAAAGACCGGATATTTCTTTCCCTTCTCGAGCGGCGGAGTGATCATCTCCCAATAGAGAGTCGTGCCGTCGTCGGCCTTCAGCGTGCCGAATCTTATCTCGCGGTGGCTCGAGAGATACGGCGCGTAGGGATGACGGGAATCGAGCGTGTTCTCCTCGAGCCACGCGATGCGCTTACCCGCCGAATCGGCAAGATAGACCTGCGGCGGTTGGGTTGGCGAAGAGCGGGTGACGAGCAGGCGGGTCCCCGCCTTGTCCATCACTCCGCTGTTCCAGTAGCCGCGCTCGGTCAGCCGCTGCGGCTCTCCGGGATTGAGGTAGTCGACGACATAGACGTGCTGCTCGAGCACATCGTCCTTGTTGCCGGTGAAGTAGAGGCGGTGCGCCTTCTCATCGACTCCGATCAATCCCGTCATCACCCAGTCGCCGTGGGTAATCGGTGTCAGCTTGCCGCCCGCCGAGCGATAGAGATGGTGGAAGCCGCTGCGCTCCGATCCCCAGATGAAGCTCCCGTCCGAGAGCGGGTGGAAATCGTCGTTGAGGTTGATCCAGGTCTTCGCCGTCTCGGTCAGCACCGGCCTTGCGGACCCGGTCGCGGGATCGACCGCGAGCAGGTCGAGCCGTTTCTGGTCGCGGCTCTCGCGCTGGACGAACAGCGTCTTTCCGTCCTTCGACCAGTCGACGCGGGCGAGATACAGGTCTGGATTGCCGCCGAGATCGACCCTGGTTTGCTGCGTGCCGTCCGGGTTCATGACCAGGAGGCTGACCGCCGCATTCGCGGTCCCGGCCGCGGGATAGCGCTGCTGGAACGTCGTGGTGCCATTCGCCCCGATCGCCGCGCGGGTCACGACCTGGACCTTCGCCTCGTCGAAACACTCGATCGCCACGCGTCCGTCTCCCGGCGCCCACCAGGTACCGGTTCGCCGGTCCATTTCTTCCTGCGCGACGAACTCGGCGGTTCCGCACGTGAACGTCCCTTGCCCCAGCGTCGTTAACGGACGTTCGGCTCGAGTCGCGAGGTCGATGACGAAGGCGTTCTGCCCGCGGACGAAGCTGACGTAGCGCCCGCCTTCGGAAACATGCGCGTCAATCTCCGTTTCGGGAGTGCTGGTCAGCCGGCGGGTCGAGCCGTCGGCAGCGTTGGCGAGGTAAAGGTCGCCGTCGACCGGAACGAGCAGCGATTTCGCATCGGGCGACCATTCATATTCGACGATCCCCTTGGTGCCGCCGACGCGCGCCCGCTCGCGGCGCATTTTCTCCGCCTCGGAGATTTCCCCGCCCGCGAGCTTCTTGGAGTCCACCAGCATCCGCATCTTGCCGGTCGACGTGTCCATCGCCCACAGATCGTAACGCTCGCGATCGTCCGGTCTCGGCTGGAGCACCGTCGCGTAGCGGCCGTCAGGCGACAGCTTGAGAGAGCGTGGCTTCGGACCAGAAAGGTCAGGGCTTGCAAAGATCCGGTCAATCGTGAGCGAACGGCCGGTTTCCGCAGCCTCCTGCTGCTCATTACGGCAACCGGCGAGGGCGAGCAGCAGGGCTGCGGCGATTAGGTTTCGCATCGCCGCACCCTAACGGGCGTCATCCTTATCGCAAGTTAGGCTTCGGTCTTTTCCTCGCCGCCGCCGGCAGCTTCGGCCTGCGCGCCCTGAGCGCCGGGAATGTCGCGCTGGATCTGTCGACGCTCGGCAATACGAGCCGACTTGCCGGTGCGGCCGCGCAAGTAATAGAGCTTGGCGCGGCGGACGTCGCCTCGGCGGACGACCTCGATCGAGTCGATCGCCGGCGAATAGAGCGGGAAAACGCGCTCGACGCCCTCGCCGAAGCTGATCTTGCGGACCGTGAAGCTGGATCCGACGCCCTTGTTCGAGCGGGCGATGCAGACACCCTCGAAATTCTGGACGCGGCTGCGGTCGCCTTCGACCACCTTGACGCCGACCTTCAGCGTGTCGCCGGGGCGGAATTCGGGGATTGCCTTGTCGGCGGTGAGAGCGTCAATTGCCTCGCGCTCGAGAGTCTCGATCAGGTTCATTTCAAGTCAGCCTTCGTATTTCGTCGCCGCGCGCCAGAGGGCGGTGCCTGCGATGCGCCCCCGTGGCGCTCGATCAGGTCCGGCCGCCTTAGCCGTGTATCTTCGACCGCGCTTTCGTGTCGCCACGCCGCGATCTTCGCATGATCCCCCGACCGCAGCACTTCGGGGATCGTGCGCCCTTCCCATGTCACAGGCCGGGTATAGTGCGGATATTCGAGAAGCCCCTTTTCGAAGCTCTCCTCCTCACCGCTGGAGGCCGCGCCCATTACCCCGGGAAGAAGCCTCACGCAAGCGTCGAGGATCACCATTGCTCCGACCTCTCCGCCGGAGAGGATATAGTCGCCCACCGACACTTCCTCGATCGGCCTCGCTTCGAAGATCCGCTGGTCGAATCCCTCGAAGCGGCCGCAGAGCAGGATCGCGCCTTCCCCCGTCGCCAGCTCGCGCACCCGCGACTGGGTCAGCGGCTTGCCGCGCGGGCT
>JBKPOU010000056.1:0-32174 GCA_046733255.1 Pseudomonadota bacterium | reverse complement strand
AGCATCCCTCGCGCATATTCCTCCATCCGGCGAGCGGCGACGTGGAGCGGCTCCGGCATCGCCCGGGCAAGCCTCTGCGCAATTCGCCTGGGAGCGAGATATTTGCCCGAGCTGACCAGCCGCGCGAGCGCGTTCCTCAGCGAGCCGACCGGCGGCGCGATCGACATGTCATTGTCGTTGAGGATGACGACCAGCCGGTTGCCGGCAGCCGCGGCATTGTTCATCGCCTCATAGGCCATGCCGGCGCTCATCGCGCCATCGCCGATCACCGCGATCGCGTGGTGCGGGTCACCCGAAAGCTTGTTGGCGATCGCGAAGCCTAGCGCCGAGGAAATCGAAGTCGAGCTGTGGGCCGCTCCGAACGGGTCGTATTCGCTCTCGCTGCGCTTGGTGAAGCCGCTGAGGCCGCCGCCCTGCCTAAGGGTCCGGATCCGGTCGCGGCGGCCGGTGACGATCTTGTGCGGATAGGCCTGGTGGCCGACGTCCCAGATCAGCCTGTCGCGCGGCGTGTCGAACACATAGTGAATGGCGACAGTCAGCTCGACGACGCCAAGCCCCGCGCCCAGGTGGCCGCCAGTCACCGAGACAGCCGAAATCACTTCCTGCCGAAGCTCGTCGGCAAGCTGCGCAAGCTGCGACTTGTCGAGCTTGCGCATGTCCTCAGGCAGATTCACCGTATCGAGGAGCGGCGTTTCCGGTTCGTGCGACATGTTGGCGGGGGCCTTAACCTCAAGCTGCGCCGGTGTCACGAAGACCGCGTCGCCTTCACAACGATTTCAGCAAATCCTCAGATATCGCTCATCTAATTGCCCGAGCAATCGCCGCAGGTTCCGCGAACCTCGATGACGGGGCGCTTGGCCGCAAAGCCGGCATCGGACGCCGCCTTGCGGATTTCGTCGGAAACCTTGTCGTCGTCGATATGCACCGCCTGCCCGCAGCTGTCGCAGACCAGAAATATGCAGTCGTGAAGGCACTCGGGATGCTGGTTGGCAATATAGGCGTTGGAGCTCTCAACGCGCCTGGCGAGGTTTGCGCCGACGAACAGGTCGAGGATGCGATAGACGCTGTTGGCCGCGACGCGCCGGCCTTGCGTCTTCGATACCGACTCCGCGATGTCATAGGCGCTCGCCGGCCGGTCGAACCCTGCCAGGGCATCGAAGACGGCCGCTCGCATGTTCGTCCACTGCTCTCCCTTGGCCTGGAGGCGCGACCTGGCCGCGCTCCTGAGCGACTCGCCCTCGTGCATCCTGTGTTCGTGAGAGACCATGGAAGCGCCCGAATACGCCCCGGCCGGGGCGTCAGCAAGCTCAGTCGGCAGCTATGCAGTTCAGCCGATGGCCAAGTGCGAGAATGCTCACCCCGACCATCGTATAGAGGGCCTCGATCGCGCCATGGTGCATTTCCAGAGCGCCCGCCATGACACCGAGCCCGAGCGCTCCGATCGAGCTGGGCAGCATGAACCCGTGCTCGGCAACTCCGCGGCCGAGCGCGATCGCACCGAGGATCATCGCAACAGCGAGCCCGGTTTCGTGGATGACCGGCGCGCCGAGGAAATCGCCCGCCGCAGAGAGGAAGACGACGAGCACAGCCGTCGAAACGCAATGGACTAGGCACAGGCCGGAAACGCCCATGGCGATCCGGTCCAGCTGGCCGGGCTGTGCAAATGACGCCACCATCGCGAGGGCATATAGGTCAGCGCGAGTCAGGTTACAACATTACATTTGCGTCCTGAAACGCTACTTGCCGGCCCCCTTCGCGCCCGGGCATAGGCGCTTGGATGGACGCCTCCGCCACGACCCGAACAGCCACCGATCCCGACACCAGGCCATTTGCACTCGCAAACCTTCTGTTCGTGACCGCGGCGATGGTCTTCGCGATGGTCGTCGTCGGCGGGATTACCCGGCTGACCGAAAGCGGCCTGTCCATCACCCAGTGGAACGTCGTATCCGGCACCATCCCGCCGCTCAGCCACGACGACTGGGTTCGCGCCTTCGACCTCTACAAGCGGACGCCGCAATATATCGAGGTCGCTGGTCCAGCTGGAATGACGCTGACGGGCTTCAAGTTCATCTTCTTCTGGGAATGGGCCCACCGCTTCCTGGGCAGGGTGATCGGCCTCGTCTTCTTCGCCGGCACCGTCTGGTTCGCCGTGAAGCGGGCGATCCCCAAAGGGTTCGGCTGGAGGCTGGCGGCCCTGTTCGTGCTCGGCGGGATGCAAGGCGCGGTCGGCTGGCTGATGGTCATGTCCGGGCTCGAGGGGCGCACCGAGGTCAGCCCCTATCGGCTTTCCGCGCATTTGCTCTTCGCCCTCTTCCTGATGGGGGCGCTGATCTGGACGGCGCTGGACCTCAGGGCGGTCGGACACGATCCCGCGAAACGTCCCGCGCGCCTCACCGCCCCGGCGGCCGGAGCGCTCGCCACCGTCTTCGTCCAGCTGCTCCTCGGCGCCTGGGTCGCGGGATTCCGCGCCGGATATGTCTCCAACACTTGGCCCCTGATGAACGATCGCCTGTTCCCCGACGGCGTTGATTGGTCGCGCGGGGCCGGATTCGCGTTCACGCATGACCTTTTCCTCCTGCATTTCCTTCATCGCTGGTGGGCCTGGGCAATCGTCGCCGTCCTTGTCCTGTTTGCCCGTGAGGTCCGTCGCGCCGGTTCTCGCGCCGCATCGATCGCGATACACTCCGCCTTCGGGACCCAGATCATCCTCGGGATCGCGACGGTCACCACGGGCATCGCCTTGCCCGTCGCTGTCCTCCACCAGGCTGTCGGTGCCCTCGTCCTCGCCTCAACGGTCTGGGGAGCCCACGTCGTCGGAGAGAAGGGATGAGCATCGTCTCGATCTACGCGGTGTTCGCGAACGCGGAGGAAGCAGAGCGGATCGGGCGCAAGGTCGTCGAGGAGAAGCTCGCAGCCTGCATCAACATCCTTGCTCCATGCCGTTCGATCTACCGTTGGAAAGGAGTGGTCGAGAGCGCCGACGAAGTGCCGGCGATCCTGAAAACCCACACCTGGCAGGCCGACGAGCTTATCGAGCGGATCGCGGCGCTCCACAGCTACGACACGCCCTGTATCGCCGTCTGGCCGATCGAGAAACTGCTGAGGCGCTATGCCGACTGGGTCGAGGACACGGTACTCGGCGAGCGCTAACGCTTCCTCTTGCGGCTAAGGTCGCGCCTTGCCGCGATCATCCCGGGCACGAGCGGAAGCCACAAGGTGAAGCCGCGGAACAATAGTGTCGCCGACAGCGCAGCCTCGAACGAAATCCCTGCGAGGCGCAAGGTCCCGATCGATACCGCCTCGAACGAGCCGAGGCCCATCGGGATCGGCGCAAGCGTGACCACTATCGATGCCATGATGAAGGCGATGAAGGCCGAGGCGAACGGCGCCTTCACTCCCAGGGAGAAGAGGCAAAGCTGCATGGTCCAGCCGTCGAGCGCGAAGACAATCCCGTTGAGGAGCGTCAGCTGCGCAACCAGCGTGCCGCTTCGGACCAGCCCCTCGGGCGCTTCCCCGATCATGTTGAACAGCTCGCGGATGGGGCCGACCCTTCGAAGCCATTTCGGAATCGCTCGCCGGCCCTTTTTCTGAAGCCACAAAGCGAGCGTCGGGATCCCCGCCGCGACCGCCAGGAAGGCGCCGATCAGGCCGATCATCGGCCAGCTTCCTTCACCCATCAACCAGAGCAGGAACAGCACTCCCACCGCGGCGATCGCATAGGAGGCGTAATAGCTGATGATGGTCAGGATCACGGCCGCCACCGCGACCTTCCTGGTTGCCCCGATCGCCATCAGCCTGTCGACGACCACGACATTCCCGCTCATCCCCGCGGTCGGCACCATCTGGTCTGCGAAATGCTTCGTCAGGGTCAGACGCAAAAGCTTAAGGAAAGGAGCGTCGCAATCGCAGGCCTTGAGCACCACCCGCCATTCGAATGCGAGCATCACATAGGTGAGGAGCTGCGTCGCCAGCGCAGCGACCAGCCACAGCGGCTCGGCATGGGCAACGAGTTCCGCGAAGCGCTTGACGTCCCCCCAATGGAAAGCCGCGAAGACGATCGCTGCGACCAGCAGAAGCGCGAGGAACCAGGTGCGCCAGCTGGCTAGTGCTTTCCCTACGAGGCCCCGCTCCCGCCGGGCGAGTTCGGAGGCACCGGGGCGGCGCGAAGCGGCGGTTGCGTTCTGCATCCGCTTTGCCAACGCCGATTAGCTGTCGAGGTGCCGCCGAGGCCCGACTTTCTACAGAACGCGCCGTTCGAGCTGCAGGTAGAGCGGATCGAATTCCGCGAGCGCCGCGAGCGCCTTCTTGTCGAGAATGACAAGCTGGCCATTCGCCGTTTCGACCACGCGGCGCCGCCTGAGCTCCTGAAGCGTGCGGTTGACGTGGACAACGGTCAGTCCAAGGCATTCCGCCATTTCGCGCTGGGTCATGGGGAATTCGAACGCACTTTCGCCCGACTTGCCGGCGACCCCCAGCCTAACGTGAAGCTCGCAGAAGAGGTGCGCCATGCGCGAGATCGCCGACCTCTGTCCGAGCGACAAGGCCATTTCGCGTGCAATGGCCGCATCGATGTTCGTCAGCAGCCAATACACGCGGGTCAGGTGCGGATATTTCTCCGTGATCTCATTCAGACGGTCATGCGGTACGACGCCAATCACGCAGTCGCTGATGGTGACGATGTCATGATCGAGGCGCTTCAGGGTGAAGCCGTGGAGATCGGCGAAGTCCCCGGCGACATGGATCTCCATGATCTGGCGGTCGCCGCTCGGCAGGTCCTTGCACCTGATCAGCCAGCCGTCGAGCAGGAGGAGGCTGTTTGTGAGTTTCTCGCCTGCGCGGACGATCATTCGGTCGGGAGGAAACGTCCGGGTTTCGGAGATTAGCCCCCGGATCACCCGCTCTTCTTCCGCGCTGATGGCCGACCGAAGCCTGACCTTCTTCAAGTGAGCGGTGATCATCGGTGCGCCTTACTAACGCCACCCGTCGGGTCGCGCGCAATTTGGGTTACACTCCCGTCACGTTCTGCAAAAACCGTTTGATTCGAAAATGCTAACGCGACCGGGAAGATAACCTGGATGAACAAGTTTCCTCCCCGAAGAGGCTATGACTCAGGTCCCAGGGGGAGTTCAACCTTGCCGGCGTACAGGCATTATCGGCTCGACGGAACGGGCAACATCAGTGAAGCCGAATGGCTCGAGGCGAGCGACGACGAAGACGCCGTTCGCCAGGTTCGCGAGCGCGCCTTGCCGATGCCTTCCGAAATTTGGGATCGGGATCGCCGTGTCGCCAGGGTCGATCCACCAAATCCGTGGGTGACGGCGGGCTGAAATTCTGTTGGGTATTATATTACCCGTCGAGAAACCGCCGCATTTTCTTGACTTTTCCGCCTCCACCCGCAAATAGCCCGCCCAGCGGCGACGCGAGCAAGCGTCGCCTTTCGCATTTCCAACGAAAGGATCAACGCCATGAAGGCGCTGATGAAAACGACCAAGTCGGCGAAGCCGGCCGAGGTCGAGAAGAAATGGCACCTGATCGACGCCGACGGCCTGATCGTCGGGCGCGTGGCGACGATCATCGCCAATATCCTGCGCGGCAAGCACAAGCCGAGCTACACGCCGCATGTGGATTGCGGCGACCATGTCGTCGTCATCAACGCCGGCAAGGTGAAGTTCACCGGCCGCAAGCTCGACCAGAAGATCTATTACAAGCACACGGGCTATCCAGGCGGGCTCAAGGAAGTCACTGCCGGCAAGGTGCTGGAGGGGCGTTTTCCCGAGCGAGTTCTCGAGAAGGCCGTCGAGCGGATGATCCCGCGCGGCCCGCTTGGACGTCAGCAGATGCGCGCCCTTCACCTCTATAACGGCACCGAGCATCCGCACGGCGGCCAGAACCCCGAAACTCTCGACGTCGCGTCGATGAACCGCAAGAACAAGGTGGGCGCATAAGATGGCCGACAAGAAGTCCCTTTCCGACCTCGCCGAGCTGACCAAGGACGAGGCGGCCCCCGTCGAGACCGCCGCCGAGGCGCCCGCTGAGACCGCGGCCGAAACCTCGGCTCCGCCCCCTGCCGAAGCAGCGCCGATGCGCGAGCAGCAGCTCGACAAGCAGGGCCGCGCCTATGCCACCGGACGCCGCAAGGACGCGATCGCCCGGGTGTGGCTGAAGCCCGGCTCCGGCAAGATCGTCGTCAACGGCCGCGAGCAGGAGGTTTACTTCGCGCGGCCGTCGCTTCGTCTGGTGATCAACCAGCCCTTCGACATCGCCGATCGCCGCGGCCAGTATGACGTCACGGCAACCGTCAAGGGCGGCGGGCTGTCCGGTCAGGCCGGCGCGGTCAAGCACGGCATCAGCCAGGCGCTGACCCGCTTCGAGCCGGCGCTCCGCACGACGATCAAGCAGGCAGGTTTCCTCACCCGCGACCCCCGCGTCGTCGAGCGCAAGAAGTACGGCCGCGCCAAGGCACGCCGCAGCTTCCAGTTCAGCAAGAGGTGAGGGCGACCAAGGCCGAGGCCTTGGGCAACACTTGCCGATGCCGGCCGGCCTGCAGGCAAGCAGCCTAAGCTGCGCAGACTGACAGGACCGACGTCACGGAATTTACTTCCGTGACGGCCTTGGCATGAATGAACGCCGCGCGATGTGCGGTCCGGAGACGGGCCGCCCTTTCGTTATCGGGCCTCGCGCCGCTGGCACTATCGGGAGATCTGGCGGAGCGTGAAGCCGGTGATCTTCGTCCCGTAATCGCACTCGAACGAGCGGCTTTCCTTGCCGTCGTCGACGATCCCCCACACGATGATCTGGTCGACCCGGTGCTGTTCGACGACATTGACGTGCACGGTGCCGTATTTGGCCGCCTCGGCCGTGCAGGCGTCGCGCGCCTGGGGCTGCAGGTCAGAGTTGCTGACCTTGCCCCCGCCCGCGCTCTGCGCGGCCATGCTCGCTGCGGAGACGGCCATCATCGGGAGGCACCCGGTCAGCACCGGAACGGCCGAGGCGACCAAGAATAACGGGATCATACGCATTGCGACGCCGCCTTTCGACGAAAGACTATCGCGAAAGCCGGCGGACGGCGATGCCTTTTGAGGGGTGGGCGGGGAAGGCTCTGGCAGAACCCGATGACCTTCCCCTTCGCCGCCGCTCTGCGAACGACGATAAGTCCAGCTTTCACCTCCGCCGAGCCTCCGGCAATGGACGGCTTTCGATCGTCCCAATGTGGACCATAGGGAATGCCCGCCGCTTGCTTGGCGCGAAAGCCGTTTTGCGCATAGGTTGGACCCATGCGCTGCCTCGCTTTCCTCGCCGCCGTCATTTCGTTCGCCTCCCCCGTGGGTGCCGAAACGCTGGTCCTCCGACCCGCCCAGGTTTTCGACGGCGTCGATCCGAAGCCGCATCCGGGCTGGTCCGTGCTGGTCGAGGGCGATCGGATCGCGTCGGCTGGCCCGAACCTCTCCGCGCCGGCCGGTGCCCGAGTGATCGACCTTCCCGGCGCGACCCTGATGCCGGGAATGATCGAAGGCCATTCGCACCTGTTCCTCCATCCCTACAACGAGACATTGTGGGACGATCAGGTGCTGCATGAGCCGCTGGCGCTGAGGACCGCGCGAGCCGTCGTTAACGCCGAGAAGACTTTGGAAGCTGGCTTCACTACCGAGCGCGACCTCGGCACCGAAGGGGCGGGCTTCGCCGATGTCGGGCTCGAGGAAGCGATCGACGAGGGCATCGTCCCCGGACCGCGCCTGATGGTCGCGACCAAGGCGATCGTCGCCCGCGGAGCTTATGGCCCGAAAGGTTTTGAGCCCGGGGTCCCGATCCCACAGGGCGCCCAGGAAATTGCGGGCGTCGACGAGATCGTCCGGGCCGTCCGCGACCAGATTGCCGGCGGGGCCGACCTCATCAAATTCTATGCCGACTATCATTGGGGAAAGGGCGAGCCGAGCCGTCCGACCCTCTCCCAGGCCGAGCTCAACGCCGGAGTCGCCGCGGCCCACGATGCTGGCCGGCTGGTCGCGGTCCACGCGACGACCGCCGAGGGAATGCGCCGCGCGGTCATCGCCGGCGCGGATACGATCGAGCATGGCTATGGCGGCACAGCCGAGGTCTTCAGGATGATGGCCGAGCGCGAAATCGGCTATTGCCCCACGCTCGCGGCGTCGGAAGCCTATGCGCGCTATTTCCAGAACTGGAACGGCGCGGAGCCGGCGCCCGAGAGCGTCCAGGAGAACCGCCGCTCGTTCCAGCTGGCGATGAAGGCCGGTGTGCCAATCTGCATGGGCGGCGATGTCGGGGTCTTCACCCACGGCAAGAACTGGCTCGAGATGGAGGCGATGCAGCGTGCCGGCATGAGCCCGGCGCAGGTGCTGATCTCGGCCACTTCGCGAAACGCGAAGATCCTTCACCTGGCGGACCGGGGCGAAGTGAAGCCCGGCCTTCTCGCGGACCTCGTTGCGGTCGACGGCGACCCGACGAAGGACGTTTCCGCGTTGGAGCAAGTCCGCCTTGTCATGAAGGGCGGCCGGATCGTCCGCGGTCCCTGACCAACCGTTCGGAAGCGTCGGTCAACGGCGTCGGTAGCGGCGAATGGCTGTGGCATTTGCGCTAGAGAAGGGCGTGCAGGGCGGCGGGGCGACTCGAAGGAAGGGACTGACGATGTTCGGAATCCAGAAGCGGCGACTCGGCAAGGATGGCCCGGAAGTGTCGGCGATCGGCCTCGGCTGCATGGGAATGAGCGAGTTTTACGGAAGCGGCGACGAGCAGGAGTCGATTGCGACCATCCAGCACGCTCTGGACCGTGGAGTGACCTTCCTCGACACCGCCGACATGTATGGCCCGTTCAAGAACGAGGAGCTTGTCGGGCGGGCGATCCGGGGGCGGCGGGACGAGGTGTTCCTCGCGACCAAGTTCGGGAACGTGCGCGGCCCGAACGGAGAGTTCATGGGCGTGCGCGGCGACGCGGATTATGTGACTCAAGCGTGCGACGCGAGCCTGAAGAGGCTCGGAGTCGACGTAATCGACCTCTATTACCAGCACCGTGTCGACACGAACGTTCCCATCGAGGAGACGGTCGGCGCGATGGCGCGGCTGGCGGAGCAAGGAAAGGTGCGCTTTCTCGGCCTCTCCGAAGCCGCGCCCGACACGATCCGCAAGGCGCATGCCACTCACCCGATCACCGCCGTACAGACGGAGCTGTCGCTCTGGAGCCGAGACGCAGAAGAAGGAGTCCTTCCTTGCGTTCGCGAGCTCGGCATCGGCTATGTCGCCTATTCGCCGCTCGGCCGCGGCTTCCTGACCGGGCAGATTACCTCGCCCGAGGATTTTCCCGAGGACGACTTCCGCCGGTTCCATCCGCGCTTCACCGGCGAGAATTTCGAAAAGAACATCGCCCTGGTGCACGAAGTGGAAAAGATGGCAGGTGCGAAAGGCTGCACGACGGCGCAGCTCGCTCTTGCCTGGGTGCTTGCACAGGGCGATGACATCGTGCCGATTCCGGGTACGAAGCGTCGCAAATATCTCGATGAGAACATCGGCGCGGTCGATGTGAAACTCAGCAAGGAGGATTTGAGACGCCTGGACGAAATCCTTCCGCCGGGGGCTGCGGCAGGCGAGCGCTATCACGCCCGCGGGATGGAGACCGTCAACCTGTAGGCGAAGGCCCCAACCCTTAATTTCGCTCAACCATATCCCCTCACTCCCGGCTAACCAGGGAGGCGTAAATGGTGAGTCGGTGCCGTCGCTGAACTTTAGCGAGCTCCGGCGGCGGTGCCACCACGGCGAGTTACGGGAAGCCCTGCCGAATCCCCTTCCCCAAGCCCCGGCAGGGCTTCCGGGTTACTCCGTCCCTTCCAGTCACAGATCGTTTGACTCCGGTAACGAGGAGGCCCAATCGGCGCGCCGGCGCGAGGGGTCTGGAAGGACCGCGCCGAAAGTAATCCCCAGTGCAGTTCACTCAAGAACGAGGGGGGCAAGATGAAGCAGTTGATGAAACTCGCCGCGGCCGCGGCAACCGGTGCATTCGCCGCCGGATCGATGGTTTACGCCCAGGCTCCCGCTGCGGCTCCTCCGCGCGCGATCGTGACCCTTTATCACGCGGCGCCGGGGCAGCAGCTCAATTTGCTGAAATGGCTGGCGCAGCAGGATCAGGCTGCGAAAGCGGCCGGGGTTCCAAGCGTGCAACTGTACGTCCATACCGACGGCGACAGCTGGGATTATATGGGGATCGCGCCCCTCACGACCGAGGCGCAGGACCAGGCGATCGACGCAGCAGCCAGGAAGATGAACATTTCCGCCGGGCCGATGGCAGGTCTCGAGCTACGCAAATATATCGCCAGCCATACTGACACCTATACGGTCGGTCCGCTGACGGCGGCCCAGGCCGTCGCGCAGTATGGAGCGCCGTAAGTAGCGTTAAGCGGGGACGGCGCGTTTCTGGTCTGTCGAGCCGGGAACCGGTTCTGAGGCGTCGTCGCCCTCCGCTACTATCCGATTATGGTCGTCGACGTGGACGACGCGCGGCTTCAGCCCCCGCGCTTCCGCGTCGTCGACCATCGCGTAGCTCATGATGATGACGAGGTCGCCTTCGTTGACGAGGTGGGCGGCCGCGCCGTTGATCCCGATCGTTCCGCTGCCGGCCGGAGCAGGAATCACGTAAGTTTCGAGGCGCGCGCCGTTTGTGATGTCGGCGATCACGACCCGCTCGCCTTCGAGCAGATCGGCAGCTTCCATCAGCGCACGGTCGATGGCGATCGATCCGACATAGTGAAGATCGGCCTGGGTCACCGTTGCCCTGTGGATCTTCGACTTCAGCATGAAACGCATACGCGGACTGCTCCTTAGCGGCGGCGCGGGCTCAAAATATTTGCTCTCCCAGCCCGCAATTCAAGTGCTGCGCTGCAATATCGCACTTGCAGCATAAGGTGCAAATCCCCAACTCTCGGGTGACGAGCTTGGGGAATTTCCCCAACAACAGTCGACCGTCAAGGCGCAACCTATTGAATTAGAGCGTTTTCCTGATTTGGCACGCGGCTTGCTTAAAATGTGGTGACAACGCCAACAGGAGATTTCGAATGTCGACCGCCGCAGTTCAGTCCGAAAACGCCCAGCAGCCTTTCACCGGGGAGGAGCAGACCGCGCTTCCGCTGCGCGCTGACACGTTTCTCGGTGTGTGCGAGGCGATCGGCCAGGACCTTGGCATCAATGCGAACTGGATTCGGTTGCTCTTCGCGCCGATAATCCTCTTCAGCCCGTTGAACGCACTTGCGGCCTATCTCGGACTCGGCGCGGTGGTGGCGGCGTCGCGCTGGTTCTTCCCTGCACAGCCGCAAACCGCTTCGCCGATCCGTGGTTCGGCAGTGGCGGACGATCAGGAGGTCGAGGAGGAGCGGCTGGCCGCGTGACAGGCGCGGGCCCGGCAATTCGCCTGGCCCAGATGCGGTAAACCCCGCCGGTTTGACCCGGCGGGGTTCCCATACTTCAGACCCGAAAGTCCGAAGCACGATTTGAACTTAGCGCAATTCCGGGCGGAGTCGAGTCAGAATCAACAGTAGCGAACACAAAACTGTGCGCGTTTCGGTGCATAAGGCTGTGGATAAGTGCCACGCCGCAAATCGACTCCAAATCGGCCGATCTTAACTTGCCTCACCGATTTCCTAACCCCGCATAAACCTCGTCTTTACGCCCTTGCGTTACGCCCTCCCCATAGAGCCGTCCTCATAGCCTGGACGGAGGGAAGGACGGGAATGGCGACTAACCGGTTCGTCGAACGCAAGGCGCTCAACCCTGCCGAGGGCCATCTGGCGCGCGTCAGTGACGACGGCAGCGCCCGGCACCGGCATCTCGCCTGCCTGATCGACGCCTCCGGTCCGCACGCCCCCCGCGACGTCGCCGATGCGGTGCACCTTCTGTGCAGCATCCACGGCCACCATCCGGGACTCATAGAACAGGCGCTCGAGCTGTCGACGGCGGGCGCCTCGCAGGAATGGCTCGGGCGAGCCGCAAATGCCTTCGAGCGCGAGCGGCTGTATCTCGTACGGTTGACCGCAGCGGTCGGGCCGATCCCGAGCACTCCCGGAGCCGCGGAAACCGAGGCTACGCTTCTTGCCCAACGCCACGCGCTGGAAATCCTCGCCAGGTCGGAACGCAGCGGCTGTGCGCTTGGCGCAGCCACGGCCTTGGTTTCGGACTGGTGGCCGATCCGGAGACTCCTCGACCGAGCGGCTGCGCGGGCGGGAATCGAGGCCCCTGCCCCGTCGCTGCCTGATGAAGCGTCGATCGTTTCCGTCATCGGGTCGGAATGCGACAGTCCAGCGAGCGTGCGCGCACTTGGGTTCGGCGGCGAGCAGCTGCTGCTGCAGAACCGAGGCCTGCTCGACCTCCTCGAGGCACGCGCCGCCGCCCGCGGCGATTACTGACCCGGACCGTCTTTGCGGAAGGACGGCTTTCCGTCGTTCGACAGGGCCGCAGACACCCATCTCGTGCCTTCGAACTGGGCGAAGGCCATCATCAGCATCAGGGTCATCGGCACTGCCAGGAACGCGCCCGGTATGCCCCACAGGAACGTCCAGAGGGACAAAGCGACGATCGTCGTCACGGGGTCGATGTTCTGCGTGTCCGCCTGCATCCGCGGATAGATGAGGTTGCCGACGATGAAAGCGGCCGCCTGGATGACCGCGAATATGGCGATGCCCTGCCAAAGCGTCGGGAACTGAAGCAGCGCGAACAGCGCCGGGGCAATCGACCCGATGGTCACCCCGATGTTCGGGATGAAGGTGAGGAGGAAGAAAATCACCGTCCAGAACAGCACATTGTTGAGCCCGACGAATAACATGACGGCAGCTGCCGCGGCGGCGAGGAACACGCCGGTCACGGCCTGGACCCAAAGATAGGTGCGAATATCCCCGGCAATCCGCTCAACGATTCCCTTGATCGCCGTCTTGCGCTCCGAGGTTCCGGCGATGGCGTCGATCTTCCGGCTGATCCGCTTGCGACCGGCGACCATGAAGCCGAAATAGATAACGATGAGGAGGATAGCGCCGGCGATGCCTTGCACCGTTTCGAGCACGGCTCCGGCAAGGTGGGGAATGTTGACGCTTCCCACCAGCGCCTGAAGTCCCAGCGGTTCCTTGAGGTCCAGCGACTGGCTGGTGTCGCGTACAAGGGCGTCGATCCGATCGAGCAGTGCCGGCCCCTGCTGGACTACTTGGACCGCTCCCTGGGCGAGAACGAACATGCCTCCAGAAGCGGAAAGGATGACGACTAGGCCGGCGACGGCCGAGACGACCCATTTCGGGGCCCCCGGCCAGCGTGCGTTGATGAACATCACGACCGCATCGACGAGCACGACGAGCACGAACGCGATCACCAGCGGGATCAGGATGCCGGCCAGGAAATAGAGAAGCGCCATCGCCGCGGCGATGCCGGTGATGATCTGGGCGGTTACAGCCGGTCGAGCACTCACTCATCGATGAGAAGCGAAACTTTCCTACATTGCAACCGGCTCGGGGGCTTGTGACCGGCTATCGCCAGTCCCCGGGACTGGCGGCAAGGGGTCACTCGTCCCTGTAGGCGAGCTCGAAATTGCCCCAGCGCCGGCCGTTGATCCACAGCGGAACGAAGACGTTCTTCACGGGGATGTACTTGTCGCCGAGCTCCATCCGATAGGTGGCGAGCATTGCCGGCTTGTTCGAGTTGATCGCGTTGCGAGTCGTCTCGTCCATGAAGATCCGCTTGTTGCGGCAGTGCGCGTCGTTCCAAACCGGATCGGGCCCCGGCTTCTGGCATCGCTCCGACAGGTGCGTGGGAAGATAGCCGTTTACGTCGGTGATCGCCGAGCCGATGATGCGTCCGTCGGTCGCCTTGAAGCGGTCGAGGATCGGCCGAACGTGTTTGTCAGCGAAATCGCAGAATGCGGTGTCGTACTGGGCCGGATTGCTGCCTTCGATGAGCTTGTAATTGCGGTCGAAGACATGCCCCTCGTCGATCTCGCCGGCCCCGATTCCGCGCTCGACCTCGGCCTGGATCGCGCGCATCGCCTCCTGAGCCTTGAGGATGAACGGCGTATCGTCGATCTCGGCCCCGGAATTGGCGAGCGTGTCGAGCATCGTGTTCGAAAGCAGCTCGAGATGTCCGAGCCGCTCCTTCGCCGACACGAGCTGCTGTCCGTTCTCGCGAGCGTCGCCCGCGAAATCGGTGAGTCCGGCCTTCACGCGGTCGACGCTGGTCTGGATCATGCTCGTCGAGTGGGCGATGCCCTCCGTCTGGCGATCGACCATGGCGACGATCTCGCTGACTTCGCGCACCGTATCGCTGATCTGGCCGAACCCGCGCTGCGCCTCGCGGCTGCGGTCGACTCCGGTCTTGATCTCCGACGTCACGGCCCCGGCCTCGCGGGTCAGCTCGCCGATGGTTGCGGCAATCTGGCTGGTGGCAGCGCGCGTATCGTGCGCCAGCTTCTTCACCTCGGCCGCAACGACCGCGAAGCTCCGGCCTGCATCGCCGGCTCGTGCCGCCTCGATCGTCGCGTTGAGGGCCAGCATGTTGGTCTTGCGGGCAATCGCCTCGATCGTCGAGGAGACGGTCTGCACCTGGGTCATCGCCGACGCGAAGCCGGCCATCCGCTCGCCGAGCTGGACGATGAGCTCGGTCAGCCCCTTGAAGCCGGCGATTGTACCCTCGATGGCTTCGCGGCCCGAATCCAGCTTCGCTTTCGCCTGCTCGGCGAGCAGACGCGCCTCGTCGGTTGAATCCGACACCCGTCCCTGGTCAGCGAGAAGGCGGGTCGTCACCTCTTCGAGCTGGTCGAGCATCTTCAAGTTGTCGCCGATGCGCGTGGCGACGTCGGACACATACCCGGCCACGTCGCTGCACTCGATCGAGAGCGACCCGCAATCGCGAGCGACCGCGCGGATCGCGTTTTCGGTGACTTCCTCGATGCCCTGTGTGGCCATGGCCGAGCCCGCTCCCCTAAACCCTTCGACGAGCGGCATACGGACAATGTCCTACGTCTTCGTTAACCACGGCGTGGACAACAAGGTTCGGATAGGAGCACGCCAATTCGCATGATAAGGGATCGCCCGCCTGCGTTAATCGGCGCGGGGTCGCGGAGGCGGAGTGGCAAAGCTCTTTCTGAGTTACGCGCGTGAGGACATCGAGCCAGCACGGCAGCTGTCCGAATGCATTGGCCGAGCCGGGCACGAAGTGTGGTGGGATCGCCATATCCAGGGGGGATCGCGCTTCGCTTCCGAAATCGATCGCGAACTGAAGAGCGCCGACGCGGTGGTCGTGATCTGGTCGGACAGTTCCGTCGATTCCGCCTGGGTCCAGGACGAAGCGGCCGAAGGGCGAGACACAGGGCGGCTGGTCCCAGTGACTCTCGGCGATAGCAGGCCCCCGCTGGGATTTCGCCAGTTCCACAGCATCGAGCTTGGCTCCTGGAGCGGCGCCGGCGACCCGAAGAACCTCGACGTGCTGATCGCCGCCATCGACAAGATCGCCGACGAACGATCGGCTCCGAAATCCTCCGGCACGGCGAGCGCTCAGCCGGAACATCGTGGACCTTCCGTCTGTGTGCTCCCCTTCGTCAACATGAGCGGCGATCCTGAGCAGGAATATTTCAGCGACGGGATTACCGAGGACATCATAACCGACCTCTCGAAGGTCTCGGCGCTGCTCGTAATCGCGCGAAACACCGCATTCACCTTCAAGGGCCAGGCGATCGACGTAAAGGAGGTCGCCAAGGCGCTCGAGGTCTCGCACGTCCTCGAAGGCAGCGTCCGCAAGGCCGGTAACCGGGTCAGGATCACGGCGCAGCTGATAGACCCCAGAACCGGCGGTCACGTCTGGGCCGACCGCTACGACCGCGACCTCACCGACATCTTCGCGATCCAGGACGAGATCTCCAAGGCGATCGTCGCGGCTCTTCGAGTGAAGCTCCTGCCCCAGGAAAAGAAGGCGATCGAGACCCGCGGGACGACCAATGTCGACGCGTACAACCTGTACCTGATGGCGCGTCAGCAATGGGTCGGCGGAAGCCTCGGCGATATCCGCCGCGACGAGGCGATCGTGCGCATCTGCAAGCAGGTTGTCGCCGTCGACCCGAATTATGCGCAGGCCTGGGCGCTGATGGCGCTCGCCCAGTCGCAGCTTCGCTTCTGGCATGGCCGCGACGTCGACCCCGGCACCGCCGCCGACCGGGCGCTGGAGATCAATCCCGACCTTGCCGAACCGCATTGCGTGAAGGCGCATTTGTTCGAGGAACAGGGCAAGCCGGTCGAGGCGCGATCCGAGATCGAGAAGGCTGTGCATCTCGATCCTGAATCGTGGGAAGTGAACCGCGAGGCGGCGAGGCTGCACTTCCGACAGGGCCGGATCAGCGAGGCCGCGACCTTTTTCGCCAAGGCCGCCGCGCAAATGGAAACGGACTGGCACAATGCGTCGATGCTGGTGTCCTGCTACACGGGAACCAGCGACACGGACGCGCTTCGAAACGCTGCGAAGATGACTTTGGAGCGGATCGAAAAGGCCATGGCCAAGGAACCGGCCAACCCGGGCCTCCTCGCCTCCGGAGCGGGCGCCTTGGCCATACTGGACGAAAAGCAGAGAGCGCTGGAATGGATCGAGCGGGCGCTGCTCCTGCTCGACCCGGACAATTTCATCATGCGCTATAATCTCGCCTGCGCGCTGGCCGTAGGCCTTAACGAACCCGACCGGGCGATCGACGTTCTCGAGCCCTATTTCGAAGGGACCAAGAGCGCGACCCATGTCCGCCACGCTGACGCCGACCCCGACCTCGACGGGCTGCGCGAGAATCCGAGATTCAAGGCGATGGTCGTTGCTGCGAAAGAGCGGCTCGGCATCGCCGCCTGACCACCCTGAAGCAAATCTCCGCTAAATGGTTGCAGTGACAGGATTTCACCTTCGTATTCAGCCGCTTCTGTGGTAACTTGCGGTTATTCAGGGAGGTGGGCCATGGAACGGACATTCGAGAATTGGCGTACGGCGGCTGTCGGGCTCGGCCTGACAATAGTGCTGGTCGGAACGGCGCTCGCGATCGCATTCTGGTCGGCATCATAGGATCATTCCTCGCCGGTCGCGTCTCGATCGGCACCGATCCGGTTCGGCAGTTGCGCGAACCAGGAGTCGCGGAGCGCCTCGTCCTCGCTGCGCTCTTCGGCTAGCTCGCAGTCGCGCGCGGCCTGTAGCTTTTTAGCCTCATCGCGCGTGCATTCGCTCTCGACCCATTGCAGACATTGTCCCCGACTAACTTACTTTAATGACAGACACTTTCTCGACAGTAATCCTGTTGCGTTCGTGGGGTGTTTATGGGCGGCACGGACCGGTCATATTTTGAAAGGCGAGCGGCGGAAGAATGGGCGGCCGCCCAACAATCCACGTGCGCTGAAGCCGCCGGGGTGCACCGCGAGCTAGCCCGAATTTTCTTACAAAAGGCGAGCGAACTACAAGAAACCCAGCCAAACGCTCCGCTCAGCGAAGCTCGCCTCTAGCCTCTCGATTTGCGAGCGACGCAGGAATGCCCGGCGGCAGGTCAGCGCGGTGAAGATGCAGATACCGAGACTCGAAGTCGGCTAGTTTGGCGAGTGATGGCCAATCGTCGATGGTGATCAGCCGCTTTGTGCGGCGAATGTGCCCTTCTTCCTCCAGCCGCATCAAGGTGCGGTTGACGTGGACCGACGTGAGTCCGACCGCATCGGCCAACTGATCCTGGGTGAGCGGAAGTTCGTAACTGTCGGCTTTACCGAGGCCAGCGACCTCCATTCTTAGTGCAATTTCGCACAATAAATGGGCGATTGCAGTGTGGGCAGCGCGTCGCCCGACGTTGAGGATCCACTCCCGAAAGATCGAACCTTCGACTAGCGTTTCATACCACATCGCCATCCCAATAGCGGGGATGCGGAAGGCAATCTCGCGTATCGCTTCCACGGGCATGAATGCGACTGTTCCCGCCGTGATCATCTGAACGTTGTGGTCAGCTACCCCCAGCAGACTGTTTTGGAGGTCGATAAGGTCGCCCTTCATGTGAATCGACAGTATTTGTCGAGCACCGTCGCCTGCCACTTTGTGACGATAAGCAAATCCGGAAACGATCATGCAGGCCTGGTGCGGCCGATCACCATCCCAGACGAGAACCTGATTGGCGTTGAGGTCTCGGACGACGTGCGGCAAGCCAAGCATGGCGCGCCGTTCGTCGTCACTTAATGGATGCCACAGCTCGAGCTTGCGCAGCATCGGTGCGAGAACGTGATCGGAAAACTGAGCCATCGTCTGCTCCCAGGGCGGGGGAGCTCGACGATTTGTCTCTCGGCCACCAGTCTTCCGCATTAGGGACCAGGTGGTGTTCGCACCTTAAACCTGTTTAGGCTCAGCACCTAACATATTAGAAGCACGGGCCTCGGCCTTACCAATTTCGATCAGCAAGGTTTCCAGTACCGTCTTGGAATTTACCGGGCGCATCAGGATGCAAACGGTGCCGTCAAAAGCACGCAGCGCCTCGGGTAGCTTCCCGCTCGCTTGAAGGACGATGGGAATGTTGTGTTCGCAAAGGACCGTCGCCATCGCCGGTGCGTCGGGAAGTTCGCAATCGATTACCGCGCCGCCAATTGGGGTCGAATCCAGGATCCTCAGGGTATCCGCGATTGTCGTGAGCGGGCCCGCAACGCTTCCGTCCATGGCCTCGATAGCATCGGCCAAGTCGAGCCCTGTATAGACGCCGTCATCAAGGACAAGGATCGTCTTGGAGTGGAACATCGCGCCTCCGTTGAGCGGGAGCGCGTCGGTCTCTCGGGCGCGGACGGCTCAATCAGAGCCCGCGATAACCAAAAAACGAAACTAATCCAGTTAAGTTTCAGAGAGTTAAATATTTAAGGCTAGGCGTTCGCACCTCTATGACGCTTCCGACCCATTGCGGACACTAAGGCCAACTCGACCGTTAGATTGACCAAATTGCCCGAGCCACCGGCCCAAGCACATTGTCGGCAACGAGCAGACCCAAACAGCCGATCGCCAACCCGCGGCGCTTGGTCAGCATTGCGAGCGGTCCGGCGCCAAAAATGATCGCAAGCCCGATCCAGTCGAGCCATTTCATGTAGCTCCACGACGCCCAGCCTAAAAGCGCGGGGCGGAGGACATATGCCAACGCCGTCGCCGCAAGCAGGGCGCCGATCGCCTTCGCTTTCTCCTGCATGAAATAGTCATCGAGGCTGGTCCGGCCCTGAGGCTCATCCGGGAACACGAGAGCAAGCGCAAAATACATCAGGCCGCAGATGAGAACACCCGCGAGCAGGGCAGCCGAGCTATCCGGAAACGAATCGCGCGTTCGCCAGATGAAGCGCCAGAACAAAGCCGTTCGCGTGATGGTCCAGGTGGCGAGCAGTCCCGTCGCCCAGCCAATCCGCACCTTCGGTCGCGCCTTCACCGCTCGTGCCAGCCCGCCGAAGACCTCTGCCAGGCCCAGACCGAGCAGGATCACAAATAGCGAAAAGGCGAAATCGAAATTGCTCATTGCGCCGGGCCCCCAACCTTGGCTGTTAGCTTGCACATCCTAGGGCTAAAGCGACAGCTGCTTCTCACGCCCTCCGTCAGTTGAGGAAACGGTTTTTGGGGCTGCCTCTCGACGCGGGCGCTGTTTTGGTTAATACTGCTTAACCCATTGTTGTTTATCCGTTTTTCATTGGACAGGAGAAGCTCCAATGATCCGTTCACGTTGCCCTGACTCCGATGCGTACGAAATCCTGGGCGTTTCGCCTGACAGCAGTGCCAAAGAAATCGAAAGCGCCTTTCACTCGTTGATGGACGATGGAAGCTACCGGTTCGGTGTGCCGCCTCAAGAGCAGGAAAACCGGGCGCGGCAGATCGAGGAGGCGTATGCGGCGCTTACCAACGCTGCCAGCAGTCGGGCATATGACGACTCCAGGACCGAAGCATTCGCGCCGGCGCTGTGGCCCGCGACCGGCAGCGACGCGGGCGCAGGCGAAGCGGTCGAACCGGCGAAAGATCCGCAAGCCGAGCAGCCTGTAGCCCAGTCAGCGGAAGACACTTTCCGGGACAACATCAACGACCCTTCGCAACCAGTTCCAATCAAAACGGCCGTCCTCAGCGAAATCCTCATGGCCTCCAGCGAGGGCGGCCCGGAGCCCGGCGAAGCCGGCGAGCAAGCAGCCGTCCCGGCTGCCGAGAACGTCTCCGGAATCGAGCGCCCGACAATCAAGCCCTTCGGGTTCAACAACGCAGAGGCTTTCTCGACGCCAGATGGGCGGTTCGCTGGGCGAGAGGAGATTGGGACAGACGCCGAGGACACACACGACCGTAGGAAGAGCTTGGCCATTGCCGCAGCTGTCGCAGCGGTGGGGCTGAGCTCGCTCGCCCTGTTTCTTTCGTGGCCGAGCGGGGAGCCGCGGCTTCCCACCGGAACAGCGTCTCGCGCTCACTTGGCCGACCCCGCAACCCTGGGGCCGGGGCAGCCAGGTCAAGTGGCTGGATCGCTTCCAGAGGTCGGCGCAGCATCGCCCGAACGCGCGGCCCAAGCTGATTCGACCTCGTCACCGGATACGATGAACGAGCTCTTCGGCGGCCGCGCAGCCGAGGCTACCGTGGTGCCGCCCCAGTTTGTGCCGTCAGCAGTCGACGAGCAGTTTCAACGGTCGGCGGCCGAGAGCGCGGAAGGCGCGCCTGAGACCGCCGCATCCGCGCCTCCCCAACCGCAAGCGCAAACCTCGCCCGCACCCCCGGCCCTCCCACAGCCGCAGTCCGCGCCGGCCCCGTCGGGCTCTCAGGTGGCCCGGTCAATCTCGCCCTCTGTCGCGCCAGCGACCGCTCGCGCAGCCGTTGCATCACCACCGGCGTCAGGCGCTATTCGAGTTCCGGCGCAGTGGCTCAGCGGCGGCCCGACAAAGGCCGATAACCGCCGTGGCCGCTACAATGGCACTGTCGTCGTGCAATATACCGTGCAGGCCAACGGGCGGGTCTCGGGTTGCGTCACCGCTCGTGGCAGCGGCAATCCCGACCTGGATGCAATCACTTGCCGAATCGTGGAAGAGCGGTCGCGATTCAAACCCGCCCTCGACGCGCAAAACCGGCCGGTCGCGAGCCAGGCCCATGCAATCTACGTATGGAGCCGCGGGCACCATCGGGCTGCTCGTGACAGTGGAAACTGAAAAGAGTCACCGGCACCCATCGCGGGCGCTAGCAGCTTAAGTCTGCTGCCGACCCAAAGCGGACATTAAGAAGAGCCCTCCGATAGCCCCTCCCTTTGCAGCGAGGGGGATGTTCTATTCCGCCGCGAGGGCCTCATATTCCTGCGCGGCGAGGTACTTCTCCGCGTCGAGGGCCGCCATGCAGCCTGTGCCTGCGGCCGTGACGGCCTGCCGGTAGATCTTGTCCATGACGTCGCCGCAGGCGAAGACGCCCTCGACGCTGGTCTTCGTCGAGCCGGGCGCGACCTTGATGTATCCGTCGCTGTCGAGATCGAGCTTTCCTGTGAAGAGCTCAGTCGCGGGACTGTGGCCGATCGCGACGAACGCGCCTTCCACCTCGAGGCGGCGCACTTCGCCGGTCCGTTTGTTCCTGAGGTCGAGCCCGACCAGCGCCTCGGGATCGCCTCCGGAAACGAACTCGGCGACCTCGCTGTCCCAGATCACCTTGATCTTCTCGTTCGCGAACAGCCGGTCCTGCAGGATCTTCTCGGCGCGAAGGCTGTCGCGGCGGTGGATCAAGGTGACGTCATGGCTGTGGTTGGTCATGTAGAGGGCTTCCTCGACCGCCGTATTGCCGCCGCCGATCACCGCGACCTTCTTGCCGCGGTAGAAGAAGCCGTCGCAGGTCGCGCAGGCCGAAACCCCCCTGCCCTTCATATGCTCTTCGGACGGGAGCCCGAGATATTTGGCCTGCGCGCCGGTGGCGATGACCAGCGCGTCGGCATGATATTGGGTGCCGCTATCTCCGACGAGAAGGAACGGGCGGCGCGACAGGTCGACCGCCGCGACATGGTCCCAGACGACCTTGGTGCCGACATGCTCGGCCTGCGCCTGCATCTCCTCCATCAGCCACGGGCCCTGGATGACGTCACGAAAACCGGGGTAATTCTCGACGTCGGTCGTGGTGGTGAGCTGGCCGCCCGGAGTGATTCCCTGGATGAGGATCGGCTGGAGGCCGGCGCGTGCCGCATAGATAGCGGCCGTGTAGCCGGCGGGGCCCGAGCCAAGCACCGCCAGGCGCGTCGAAATGCTGTTCGTCATGGACGCCATTTAGGGGCGCTTCACACACCCCGCAACGGCGTCGCCACATCCCTCGACTTCGTTCGGGACGAACGGAATTGCTGGGCGTCAGACGGCGCGGCGGCCGGCGACGAAATTCCAGATCAGGACGACGATGCCGATGATCAGGAGGATGTGGATCAGGCCGCCCGCGGCGTGAAAGGCGAAGAAGCCAAGCGCCCACAGGATCAGCAGAATGATGGCGATAGTCAGAAGCATGGAGGGGGTCCTGGTCTGGGTTGGAACGATAGCGTAACCGTTCAGCCGCGGCCCTGTTCCGGCGGCTACACGCCTGACGCTGAGCTGCGCTCCGCACAAACCCCAGGCCCCTCCCTTCCAGGGAGGAGATTAGACGAGCCGCGACTTGCCTAGCGACGCTTCGATGAAGCTTGCGAAGAGCGGGTGCGGCTCGAACGGGCGGCTCTTGAGCTCCGGGTGGAACTGGACCCCGATGAACCAGGGATGGTCGGGACGCTCGATGATCTCGGGAAGGCGGCCGTCGGGCGACATACCAGAGAAGACGAGACCCTCTTTCTCGAGCAGCGGCATGTAATGGGTGTTGACCTCGTAGCGGTGGCGGTGGCGCTCGCTGATCCGAGTCGCGCCATAGACGTTGGCGACGCGGCTGTTCCCGCCCAGATCCGCTTCGTAAGCGCCGAGCCTCATCGTTCCGCCGAGATCGCTGTCGGCGCCGCGTTCCTGCAGGCCCTCGGAGCTCATCCATTCGGTGATGAGGCCGATTACAGGCTCGTCGGCGGGGCCGAACTCGGTGCTGGACGCGGCCTCGACCCCGGCCGCGCGTGCACCCTCGATGCAGGCCATCTGCATTCCGAGGCAAATCCCGAAGAACGGGATCTCGCGCTCACGGGCGAACTTTACCGCAGCGATCTTGCCCTCGCTGCCGCGCTCCCCGAAGCCGCCGGGGACGAGGATGCCGTGCAATGGCTCGAGCTCGACGGCGAGGTTTGCGTCTTCATGCTCGAACATCTCCGCGTCGAGCCAGCGGATGTGGACCTTCGCGCGGTTGGCGACGCCGCCGTGGACCAGCGCTTCGTTGAGGCTCTTGTAAGCGTCGGGAAGGCCGACATATTTCCCGACGACGCCAATCGTGACCTCGCCTTCGTAATTGTCGATGCGGTCCATGATGTCGTGCCAACGTGACAGCTCTGGAGGCGGCGAGTCGTCGATCCGGAAGGCGCGCAGGACTTCATCGTCGAGGCCCGCCTCGTGATATTGAAGCGGCACGTCGTAGATGTTGCGCGCGTCCAGCGCCTGGATGACCGCCGACTTGGGCACGTTGCAGAACAAGGCGATCTTCTCACGCTCGCTGTCAGGCAGCGGGCGGTCGCAGCGGCAGAGGAGCACCTCGGGCTGGACTCCGAGGCTCGAAAGCTCGCGAACCGACTGCTGGGTCGGCTTGGTCTTCAGCTCGCCGGCAGCCTTGATCCACGGGACGAGCGTGGTGTGGACGCTGACCGTCTGGTCGCGGCCGAGGTCGTTGCGGAGCTGGCGGATCGATTCGATGAACGGAAGGCTTTCGATGTCGCCGACGGTGCCGCCGATCTCGCAGATGACGAAGTCGCAGCTGTCGGTGTCCGCCAGCGCGAAGTCCTTGATTGCATTGGTGACGTGCGGGATCACCTGCACGGTCGCGCCGAGATAGTCGCCGCGCCGCTCGCGGGCGATGATATCGCGATAGATCCGGCCGGTGGTGATGTTATCCGACTGCCTGGCCGAAACGCCCGTGAATCGCTCGTAGTGGCCGAGGTCGAGATCGCTCTCCGCACCGTCGTCGGTCACATAGACCTCGCCGTGCTGGTAGGGGCTCATCGTTCCCGGATCGACGTTCAGATAGGGGTCGAATTTCCGGATTCGGACCTTGTAGCCGCGCGCCTGGAGGAGCGCTCCGAGAGATGCGGATAGCAGGCCTTTTCCAAGGGAAGACACCACGCCGCCGGTGACAAAAATGAACCGCGCCATGGGGCTTACGGCTTAGAGAGGGTCGGGCGGACTCGGCAACCCGTCAGAGAAAATAAATTTATTGCTGCACGGGAACGGCGGGCGCGGTCTCGTTGGCCGGAGCCTGCTGTGCCGGCTGCTGCTGGGCCGGGACGACCGGCGCGGCGACCGGAGCCGCGGGGGCAACCTGGTTGGCGAGCGACGTGTCGATCGTGGCCGGCTTGCGCGTCACTCCGGCAAGGGCCGCGAGAGAAATGGCGAGGATGATGAAGATCGACGCCAGGACCGCTGTCGAGCGGGTTAGGAAATCGGCCGCGCCGCGGGCAGTCATGAAGCCCGACGAGCTTCCGCCGACGCCGAGGCCGCCACCTTCCGAGCGCTGCATCAATATGACTCCGACGAGCGCGGTTGCGACGAGCGACTGGACGATAAGCAGGAAGGTGAACATCGACGGGCTTTCTTGGATTTCGGCGGCGACTTAGCGGGGACGGGTCAGGCTTTCAACGCCGCGGCCTCGATAATAGGGATGAAGTCGGACGCTTTCAGGCTCGCCCCGCCGACCAGCGCGCCATCGACGTCCGTCACCGAAAAGATGTCGGCGGCGTTGTTCGGCTTCACCGAGCCGCCGTAA
This sequence comes from Pseudomonadota bacterium, assembly GCA_046733255.1. Classification (GTDB taxonomy): domain Bacteria; phylum Pseudomonadota; class Alphaproteobacteria; order Sphingomonadales; family Sphingomonadaceae; genus Sphingomicrobium. Next base: position 7,328 of record JBKPOU010000056.1, on the reverse strand, counting down.
AGGATCCGGATGCCGCCTCCCGCGTCACCGCATCGGTCCGTCAGCTGCTTGCGGATCGCCGAGTGCATCTCGTCGACATCGTCGATCGTGGCCGTCTTGCCGGTCCCGATCGCCCAGATCGGCTCGTAGGCGATTGCCAGACCTGCGAGGTCCGTTTCGCGCGGGAGCGAGGCCTGGAGCTGGCGAAGAACGGTCGGGAGCGCGTCGCCCGCTTCGCGCACGGGCAATGATTCGCCGACGCACAGGATGACGAGCAGTCCGGCGCGAAGGCCTGCCTCCGACTTCGAGCGGACCTCCTCGTCGCTCTCCTTCTGGGCGTCGCGGCGCTCGGAATGGCCGACGATGACGATGCTTCCGCCGGCATCCGCGATCATCTCCGCCGACGTGCAGCCGGTATGGGCGCCCCTGTCCAGGAAGTGCACGTCCTGCGCGCCAATTGAAAAGCCCGGTACGGCGCGAACCGCACGCTCGATCAGCGTGGCTGGGATACACAGGCCGACGTCGACCTCGGGAGCCCGCGCTGCGGCGTCGGCAATCGCCCGGATCTCCGCGACGTCGGCGCCAACGCCATGCATCTTCCAATTGCCGACGACGAGCTTCCTTCGAGCCATTCCCTTGCCTTTCTGCCTTTGCGCGCCCGTAGCCGCGCCCCGCTTGAAGGTGCAAGCGCGCGCCCGTAAAGCGGCGGGGAATTCCCCATTCCTTTCCCAAGAGTCACGGACCGAATGCTCAGCTCCTTCCGCCGCATCTCGAAATCGACCATCGGCACCGGCATTGTCGCGATCGTCGGAATCCTCATCCTGATCGGATTCGCTGCCGGCGATATCCAGAGCCTCAGCCTTGGCGCGGGCGGCATGAGCAGCGACACGCTCGCGAAAGTGGGACCGCTCGAAGTCAGCGACCGCGACATGAGCTCGCTGATGCAGCAGCGCCTCGCGCAGGTTCGCCAGCAAAATCCCGAAGCCGGCTATGCCGCCCTCGCCGGCGATTTCGAGCCGATCCTGGAAAGCCTTATCGGCCAGCGAGCGCTCCAGGCCTTCGCCAGGCAGACCGGCTTCGTCCTGTCGAAGCGGCTGGTCGACGCCCAGATCGCCAACATCCCCGGGGTGAAGGGACTCAACGGCCAGTTCAGCGATTCGGCCTACCAGTCGTTCCTCGCGCGCCAGCACATGACCGACGCGGACATCCGCGACGTGATATCAGGCTCGATGCTGCAGCGCCTGCTGATCACTCCGGCGGTCACGAATGCGCGGGTGCCGGTGGGAGTGGCGACGCCCTATGCCTCGATGCTTTTGGAAGAGCGGCAGGGCGCGGTGGCGATCATCCCGGTCGAGGCCTTCGCGGCCGGCCTGAATCCGAACGACGCCCAACTCCAGCAATATTATTCGGCCAACAAGAGCCGCTACATGATCCCCGAGCAGCGGGTGCTGAAAATCGCCCCGATCGGCCCGGAGCAGGTCTCGAACGTTTCGGCGACGCCACAGGAGATCCAGGCTTATTACAACGGGCACCAGGACATTTACGGCTCCAAGGACATCAGGACGATCGACCAGGCCGTGGTCCCGGACCAGAAGGTTGCCGCGGCGATCGCGCAGCGCGCGCGTGGCGGCCAGAGCTTCGTCGACGCGGCCAAGCCCGCCGGCCTGACCGCTGCCGACGTCCAGGCCGGGCCCCAGAGCCGCGAGCAGTTCACCGAGCTTGCCGGCGACAAGGCAGCCGCGGCGGCCTTCGCCGCGAAGCCGGGCGAGGTCGTCGGACCGATCCAGACCGATCTCGGCTGGCACGTCATCAAGGTCGAGTCGGTCGAAACGAAGGCCGGCAAGTCGCTGGCGGCCGCTCATGACGAGATCGCGACAGCAATCCTGACGCAGAAGCAGCAGGACGCGCTCGCGGAGCTGGTCGACAAGGTCCAGGATTCGATTGACGGCGGAAGCAGTTTCGACGAGGCCGTGAAGTCCGCGAACCTCCAGGTGACGACCACTCCGCTGATCACGGCGGGCGGAGTCCAGCGCGGCAATGGCTCCTTCAAGTTTCCGCAAGAGCTTGCTCCCGCGCTGAAGACAGGCTTCGAGATCGCGCCGACGGACGAACCGGTGATCGAGCAGCTTGCCGACAACAAGGGGTTCGCGCTTGTCGCGCCGGCGCAAGTGGTGCCGACGGCGCCGGCTCCGATAGCGACCATCCGCGACCAGGTGAAGTCGGACTGGATCCATCAGCAGGCGCTCGACCGGGCGAAGGCCGCTGCAAGCCAGATCGCGGCGAAGGCCAAAGGCTCCGGCTCGCTTGCGGATGCCGTTAAGGCGGCCGGACAACCGCTTCCGCCGGTGCGGACGATGCGGGCGCGGCGAATCCAGCTCTCGCAGCTGGGCGACAAGGTCCCTGCCCCGCTCCGCGCGCTGTTCAGCGGCACGGCCGGCAAGACCCAGGTTGGAGGCGATCCGCAAGGGCGCGGCTTCTACGTCGTCAAGGTGGACAAGATCATCCCGGGCAATGCGCTCGCCCAGCCTGGCCTCATCACCGAGGTGCAGGGCGAATTTTCCGAGCCGCTTGCGCAGGAATATGCGCAGCAGTTCCTGACCGCCGTGAAGCAGAGCGTAGGCGTGAAGCGCAACGAGTCGGCGATCGCGGCCGCGAAAAAGCGGATCACGGGCGGCGGCGGTTGATCGAGAGCGCTTGACCCGAAGCCATTTGTTTCCTACACGTTCCCTGTTCGTTCCAGCCTTACGGGGGCCGAGGAAAATGCTGACGGCAAAACAGCGCGAGCTTCTTCTCTTCATTCACGGACGCCTCGGCGACAGCGGGGTCAGCCCCAGCTTCGACGAGATGCGCGAGGCGCTATCGCTGAAATCCAAGTCCGGCGTTCATCGACTGATCTCGGCGCTTGAGGAACGCGGATTCATCCGGCGGCTTCCGAACCGGGCACGAGCGCTGGAGGTGGTCAAGCTCCCCGAGGGAAGCGTTTCGCCGCCTGCGGCGATCAGGCCCGTGATTCCGGCAGCTGCGAACGACACGATCGAAATCCCGCTCCACGGACGGATCGCCGCGGGCACGCCGATCGAGGCGTTGCAGGGTACCGAGGGATTCGCCGTGCCGGCGGCGCTGCTCGGTCCCGGCGAGCATTATGCGCTCGAAGTCTCCGGAGATTCGATGGTCGAGGAGGGTATCCTCGACGGGGATTTCGCGCTGATCCGCAAGGTGGACAGCGCCCGCGACGGCGAGATCGTGGTCGCTCTGATCGACAATGAGGAAGCGACTCTCAAGACCTACCGCCGCGAAGGCCGCAACATTCGCCTCGACCCGGCCAATTCGCGCTATGACCCGCAAATCTACGATGAGGGCCGTGTGCAAATCCAGGGGCGCCTCAGCGGATTGATCCGGAGGTATTGATCATGAAAACTCCGCGCCTGGATTACGTGGAGTTGCCATCGGGCAAGCTCGAAGAGTCAGTTGCCTTCTACGAAGCGGCATTCGGTTGGACTCTTGCGCGGTTCGGCCCGTCTTATGCGGCGACGACGACGGGCGACACCGATATCGGTCTGCAGGGCGACGATTCCGACGCGCCAAAGGCGCCGCTTCCCGTCATACAGGTTGATGACATCGCGGCGGTTGCCTCGGCGGTCGAAGCCGCCGGCGGGGACATCATCCGTCCGGTGTACAGCTTTCCGGGAGGACGGCGATTCCATTTCCGCGACCCGAGCGGCAACGAGCTCGCGGCTTGGAGCAAGGACTGAACGCCGGCTGAAAGCTTATTCGGCGGTCGTCGGGTCGATGACCGTCTTCACTTCCGAAATCCTGTTCGCGGGAAAGCCGCCGAGCTGCGCGTGCCGGCGGATGATCTCCTCGTTGGGAGCACGATAGAGGCAATAGATCTTGTCGTCGGTCACGTAGCTGTGGACCCACTGGATCGACGGGCCGAGGTCGCGCAGGACGTCACAGCTGGTCTGCGAGGCATTCTTGAGGTCCGGAGCCCCAAGCTTGCCAACGCCGGGCATGTCACGCTCGATCACATAAGACGGCATCACGCGCTCTCCTCCTTACCGCCCGCGCGGCATAGCAGAAGTCTTGCGCGCCGCCCAAGGGTGCTCGCCGACCTGTTCGGCGACCGTGGCGACGGCCGGAACGCCCCCCAGATAGATTGCCACTCCACCCGTCTTCTCAAGAGTGTGGCGGTCGAGCTTGAGCCATTTCGGACTGCAGCCATCGGGGAGCCACCGGTCGGAGACGACGATGTCGGCCGGTGCGCACCGAGTCACCATGTCCTTCCATTCCAGCCACGCCGACGAACGTGTGGCCAGAAGGCGCCACGAACGGCCGTTCCTGTTGAAAACGGCGACGCAGGCGTCATGCGAGCAATCGGCGAACGATGCGTCTGCAAGAAGCTGCGGATCCCCGTCGAAGCCGGAGCTTTCCGCGAAAACGTCGCGCATGAAGTCGCCCGTGCGGTCGCGAAGGATGTGCGGCGTACCGTCTTTCGCGACGACAGCCAGATGCTTGCCGTCGCCCGTCACGAGCAGGTCCGGCGCCGGTGCCGCCGCCGCTCCCGCTGCTCCAATGACGAAGGGAACGAGGCCGAGCAGCCTGACGCGCCTGGTCCAGAGCGCGAGCCACAAGCCTCCGGCGACCATCGATCCAAATGCCCAGCCAGGCATGGAGGCAAGGGTCGCGACGGCTCCGCTGGCGCTCCCGACCTGGTGCGCCAGCCAGAGCAAGGCGTCGATCGCGAGGCCGGTTAGCGCCCACAAGGGCGCGCCGAGGCCCAACAGGTCGAGCGAGAGCGCTCCGGCTTCGAGCGGCATGATGACGAATGTCGTGAGCGGGATCGCGACCAGGTTCGCGCCGATCCCGTAGAGCCCGGCCTTGTGGAAATGGTAGAGGGCGAAAGGGATCAGCGCGATTTCGACGGCCAGGCCTGTCGCGAGCATCGAAAGCAGCGCACGAAGGAGCCGCATGATCAGCCCGTCGTCGCGGCGCATGAAGAATCGTCGCGCCCAGCCCGTGGAATGGAGAGCGATGATCGCTGTGACCGCGGCGAAGCTTAGCTGGAAGCTCGCGCCGGCGAGCGATTCCGGCTTCACCACCAGGATTGCGAGTGCCGCCACACCGAGCAGGCGCATGCTGAGCGCCTCCCGGCCGAGCGCGATGCCGGCGAGGACGAGCAAGGCGACTATGCAACTTCGGACCGTCGGAACCTGAGCACCGGTGAGGACCGTATAGGCGATTCCAGCGACGGCCCCTGCCCCGGCGGCGGCAAGAACGAGGTTGAACCGGAGCGCCAGGCGTTCCGACAGGGCCAGCAGCTTCAGGGTCAGGAGCATCGTCGCCCCTACCACCGCGGCGATGTGAAGGCCGCTCACGCTGAAGAGGTGCGTGAGCCCGCTCCGGCGCATCGCCTCGGCATCGTCCTCTCCAACCGCATTCTGGTCGCCGGTCGCGAGAGCTGTCGCGATCCCTCCCGATGCGCCCGGAAGGCGAGCTCGAATATGCTCGCCGAGCCGGCTGCGAACGGCGTCGAGGCCGCTGGACTCGCCGGGCTCGACCACTTGCGGCTGTCCGAGCACTCGCCCGACCGCGCCGATCCCCCTGAACCAGGCATCGCGGGAGAAATCGTAGCCCCCTGGAAGAGCCATCGCCGGCGGCGGCATGAGCCAGGCGCGCACCTGGACCTTCGCGCCTGTGCCGAGATTGGACGGCGCTTTCTCGGCTGGAAGGGATATTCGAACTCGCGGCGGCACACCGGCAGTCGCGACGGCGAGTGTCAAACGAAGGTCGCCTTTCGAAATCAGCGGCTCGACGCGCTCCACCGCCGCGTGGAAGCTTCTCACGCCCTGTCGCTCGATCCGTGGCTGGGCGACATAGGAGGACCGGGCCCAGACCATCGCACAGCCGATCGCGAAGGCCAGCGCGAACCAGCCGGCTGCGCGCTCCGCCCTGCCGCCGCGAATCGCAAAACCCCCAATCGCGACTCCTGAAGCCAGGGCCAGGACCGCGAGCCATTCGTCCATCGTGTCGAGCGCGAACCAGGCGGCGATGCCGGTCCCAAAGCCGACGACCGCCCAGGGCGGAAGCTGCGCGCGTTCGGCCTCGAGAAAGGCTTCAATCCTTTCCCGAGTGGCAGAAAACTGCGCCTTCCAAAAGCCCCGAGCCCGCTGTGGAAGAGGCGCACCCTCCATGCTAGGGGCGCTCGTCCATTGCATTGCACAAATGAAACAAGAGGAAAGTGCGCTTGAGCGCAAGCGGTTCGAACATCGTCACCCGGTTTGCCCCGTCTCCGACCGGATTCCTCCACATCGGCGGCGCCCGGACGGCGCTGTTCAACTGGCTGTTCGCTCGCCACCACGGCGGCAAGTTCCTCCTGCGCATCGAGGACACCGACAAGGTCCGCTCCACGAAGGACGCGATCGACGCTATCCTGGACGGGATGCGCTGGCTGGGCATGGATTGGGACGGTCACGAATACTACCAGTCGCAATTCTGGTCGCGGCACGCCGAGATCGCACACAAGCTGCTCGACCGGGGGCACGCCTACCGCTGCTACATGACTCCCGAAGAGCTCGCCGCCGAGCGGGAGAGGGCGCAGGCCGAGCGGCGGCCGTTCCGGATCCACAGTCCGTGGCGCGACCGGACCGACGAGCAGCCGGACCCGCATGTCATCCGGCTCAAGGCTCCCCAGGACGGAGAGGCGGTGATCGAAGACAAGGTCCAGGGCCGGGTCGCGGTCCAGAACGCCGAGATCGACGACTTCGTGCTCCTGCGTTCCGATGGGACGCCGACCTACATGCTCGCAGTGGTGGTGGACGACCACGACATGGGCGTGACCCACGTCATCCGCGGCGACGACCACCTCAACAACGCCTTCCGCCAGCTGGCGATCATCCACGCGATGGGCTGGCCCGAGCCGGACTATGCCCACGTCCCGCTGATCCACGGGCCGGACGGCGCCAAGCTCAGCAAGCGGCACGGAGCGCTGGGCGTCGACGCCTACCGGGACGAGCTGGGCATGCTTCCCGAAGCCGTGTCCAATTATCTGCTCCGGCTGGGATGGGGCCATGGCGACGACGAGATCATCAGCCGCGAGCAGGCGGTCGAATGGTTCGACCTGGTCCACGTCGGCAAGTCGCCGTCGAGGTTCGATTTTAAGAAGCTCGAGAACCTGAACGGCCACTACATGCGCGAGGCCGACGACGAGCGTCTGGCGCAGCTCGTCGCGCCCAGGATCGGGACCGCGCTCACCGCGGACCAGCGCGACGTGCTGGTCAAGGCGATGCCGGAGCTGAAGGCCCGGGCCCACACACTCGACCAGCTGGCGGACGGCGCCCGATTCCTGTTCG
>JBKPOU010000055.1:0-15567 GCA_046733255.1 Pseudomonadota bacterium | reverse complement strand
CGATATAGGGCACTGTGTGCGCGCCGCATTCAGACCCAAGCAGCAGTGAATCGCACTGGGTGAAGTTGCGCACATTCTCCGCGCGTGGGAGCACGCGCACCAGCCCGCGATAGGTGTTGTTCGACCGGCCCGCGCTGATGCCCTTCGAGACAATCGTCGAGCGCGTGTTGGCGCCGATGTGGATCATCTTGGTGCCGGTGTCGGCCTGCTGGCGGTTGTTGGTCAGCGCGACCGAATAGAATTCGCCGACGCTGCTCTCGCCCTTCAAAATGCAGCTCGGATATTTCCAGGTGATCGCGCTGCCGGTCTCGACCTGCGTCCAGCTGACCTTCGAGCGGTCGCCCGAGCAGAACGCCCGCTTGGTGACGAAATTGAAGATGCCGCCCTTGCCCTCGGCATCGCCCGGATACCAGTTCTGGACGGTCGAGTATTTCACCTCGGCGTCTTCGTGCGCGAAGATCTCGACCACCGCCGCGTGAAGCTGGTTCTCGTCGCGCATCGGCGCGGTGCAGCCTTCGAGGTAGGAGACGTAGCTGCCCTTGTCGGCGACGATCAGGGTGCGCTCGAACTGCCCGGTATTCTCGGCATTGATGCGGAAATAGGTCGACAGCTCCATCGGGCAGCGCACGCCTTCGGGCACGTAGACGAAGGTGCCGTCGGAGAAGACCGCGCTGTTGAGGCAGGCGAAATAATTGTCGCGCTGCGGCACGACGCTGCCGAGATACTTCTTCACCAACTCCGGATGCTCGCGGATCGCCTCGCTGATCGACATGAAGATGACGCCGGCGGCGGCAAGCTCCTTGCGGAACGTGGTGGCGACCGAAACGCTGTCGAACACCGCGTCGACCGCGACCTTGGCCGCGCCCTCGACGCCGGCGAGAACCTTCTGCTCCTCGATCGGGATTCCGAGCTTCTCGTAGGTGCGCCGGATTTCCGGATCGAGCTGGTCCAGGGACGCGAGCTTCGGCTTCGCCTTGGGCGCCGCGTAATAATAAGCGTCCTGGTAATCGATCCGCGGGATGTCGAGCTTGGCCCAGCTGACCTCCTCCATCTCCAGCCAGGCGCGATAGGCCTTGAGGCGCCAGTCGAGCATCCACTCCGGCTCTTCCTTCTTGGCGGAGATGAAGCGGACCGTGTCTTCGCTCAGGCCCTTGGGCGCGAACTCCTGCTCGATGTCGCTGGAAAAGCCCCACTCATAGTCCTGAGCGATCTTGTCGCGGATCTCGCGGTTTTTGACGGCCTCGTTCATCGCGCGAGCTCCACGAGCGAGACGGCACCGAGCGCTCCGCGAACGGCATTGCCGACCAAGCCCATGTGCGGCTTCACGCGGCAATGGGCGTCAAGGGCGCAGTCGGTGCGGCCTTCGGAGCAAACCGTCATTGCGATCGGTCCCTCGACCGCTTCGACGATGTCCGCGAGGCTGATCTCGGTCGCCGGCCGGCTGAGCGAGAATCCTCCGGCCGCTCCGCGCGAGCTCGACAGCAGGCCCGCTCCCGCAAGCTGGCCCATCAGCTTCTGCGTGGTCGGAAGCGGAACGCCTGTCTCCCCAGAAAGCTCGGTCGCGCTGAGCCTTTCGCCCGCTTCGCGGCGGGCGGCGGCGGTCATCAACACGACCGCATAATCGGCAAGATGGCTAAGGCGCATGTCTAATTCGGAGCTTTCCAGTCCGATTTAGTGGGTAGCGGGTAAAAACTCAACCTCCCGGTGACGACGGCCTTTCAACCGGTTAAAGCGATTCTTAACATGCGTTTGTATCCGTACCTGCGCCCGTTCCTGTTTGCGCTCGACGCGGAGACCGCGCATCGGGCGACCATCGCCGCGTTGAAGTTCCTGCCCCTCCACTCCGCGCATCTTCCCCAATCGCTGAGCACAAGCGTCGCCGGGCTTCAATTTCCCTCTCCGGTGGGGCTTGCAGCAGGCTTCGACAAGGATGCGGAGGTGGCCGCCGAGATGCTCACGCTCGGTTTCGGCTTCGTCGAGGTGGGGACGCTGACCCCGAGACCACAGGCGGGAAATTCGAAGCCGAGACTGTTCCGCCTCGCTACAGACGAAGCCGTGATCAACCGGATGGGCTTCAACAACGCCGGCCAGGCGGCCGCGTTCATGCGGCTCAAGAGCTGCAGCCGAGCGGGCGGGCCGATCGGCGTGAACATCGGCGCCAACAAGGACAGCCCCGACTTCGTCGGCGATTATGTCGCGGGCGTGAAGGCGATGAGCAGCGTCGCCGACTATCTCACCGTGAACATCAGCTCGCCGAACACGCCCGGGCTCCGCGCGCTGCAGAACCATGGCGCGCTGTTTACCTTGTTGTCGGCGGTTCGCGAGGCTCGACAGGGGGAGGGGCCGCCGCTGTTCCTCAAGGTGGCGCCGGACCTGGAGTCCCGCGACCCGCTCCACATCGTCCGCGCGGCTATCGACAACAAGGTGGACGCGATCATCGTCTCCAACACGACGGTATCCCGCCCGCCGCTCACGTCGCTTCACTCGGGCGAACAGGGCGGACTTTCGGGAGCGCCACTCAAACCGCTTGCACTCGAGGCACTCCGGCAGTTCCGAAGCGCGAGCGGCGGGCAGATCCCGCTGATCGGCTGCGGCGGGATCACTGACGCCGGCGATGCGTGGGAGCGGATTTGCGCCGGCGCCTCACTGGTCCAGCTCTACACGGCGATGGTCTATGAGGGCCCGCACATCGCTCGGCGCATCGCCGAAGGCCTGGCGCGAAAGCTGGCCCGGTCGGACTTCGGCAGCATTGCCGAGGCGGTAGGGAGCCGCTAGCCCTTCGCGCCCATGCGCCGAATGTTCCTGTCCATTGCTGCAGCGCTGCTCGTTGCCTGCGGTCCCGCCAACTCCGCCCAGACCGCCCCTGTCGCGGTAACTTCGCAGACCGGGATGGTCAGCGCCGCCGACCCGCGCGCTGCCGAGGCGGGCGCCGAAATGCTTCGAGCCGGCGGCACCGCCGTCGATGCCGCTATCGCGACCCTGCTCGCCCTCAACGTGGTCGAACCGCAAAGCTCCGGAATCGGCGGCGGCGGCTATCTGGTCTACGCACAGCGCGACGGTGCCCCTGTGACATTTGACGGCCGCGAAACCGCGCCCGCGGCGGCTATGCCCGACTGGTTTCTCGTCGACGGGCAGCCGATGCCCTTCAGCGAGGCCCAGCCCGGCGGAAAGAGTGTTGGAGTGCCCGGCAATCTTCGGATGATCGCGCTGGCGCACAAGGAGCACGGCAAGCTGGCCTGGGCGAAATTGTTCGAGCCCGCGGTCAAGCTGGCTCGCGCCGGGTTCAAGATCAGCCCGCGGCTCCACAATTCGCTCGAAAAATATCGCCGGACCGGAGCGCTTTCGGCCGAGGCGCGTGCTTTGTTCTATGCGCCCGACGGAAGTGCGCTACCCGTCGGCACGCTGGTCCGGAACACGGCCTTCGCCGATTTCCTGGAGCGGATCGCCAAGCAGGGCGCCGACAGTTTCTACGTGGGCCCGAATGCACAGTCGATCGTGAACGCCGTCGATGGCGCGCAGCACAATCCTTCGAAGATGATTGCCGGCGACCTTTCGACCTACGATGCGAAACAGCAGCCGCCATTGTGCGGAGAATATCGCGCCTACCGGATCTGCGGGATGGGACCGTCCTCGTCAGGCGGAATCACGGTCTTCGCGGCACTAAAACAGCTCGAGCGGTTCGACCTGTCGGGGCTAGGCCAGCGATCGCCGACCGCCTGGCATTTGATCGCGGAGTCCGAGCGGCTAGCTTATGCCGACCGTGACAAATATGTCGGCGACAGCGAGTTCGTTTCCGTACCGATCGCTGGAATGGCGGATCCCGCCTATCTCGCCGGCCGCTCGAAGTTGATTTCGGCCGACACGGCGATGGCCCACGCCGAAGCGGGTACCCCGTCAGGCGCTCCGGCATTGTGTCCGCAAGCGATGCAGCCCGAGCGCGGCACGTCGCACTTCGTCGTCGTCGACCAGTGGGGCAATGTCGTTTCCGAAACCTCCACCATCGAGAGCAGCTTCGGCTCGGGCCTCATGGTCAATGGCTATTATCTCAACAACGAGCTTACTGATTTCAGCTTCGGTCCCGATGAAAACGGCTGCCCGGTGGCGAACCGCGTGGAGGGCGGCAAGCGGCCGCGAAGCTCGATGAGCCCGACCATCGTCTACGGCCCGGACGGCAAGGTGCGGCTCGCGGTCGGAGCGGCCGGCGGATCGACGATCCCGGCGCAGGTCGTCAAGGCCATCATCGGAGTCATTGACTTCCACCTTGGCGCGCAGCAGGCGCTCGCGCTGCCGATGATCTACGCGCCCGGAGATACCCTGTACGTGGAGAGCGGGACGTTCCTCGAAGCCATGGCCCCTCAGTTGCAGGCGATGGGCCACACCGTCGCCTTCCTCCCTCCATCCACCTTCAAGGCGAACGCAATCGAGCAGGTCGAGGGCCGCTGGTTCGGAGCCGCCGACCCGCGAAGCGAAGGGGCGGCGGTCGCGCAATGAAGCCTGCGCGCCAGCTCGAACATTTCGACAATCTCGTCGCGATGTTCGTGGCGCGCGCCGCGGAAAAGGGCGACGCGCCATTCCTGTGGGCCAAGCGCGGCGGCGAATGGAAATCCACGAGCTGGGCGGAAGCCAGGCGGCAGGTGATCGTCCTCGCGACCGCCTTCAGGACCATGGGTCTCGAGCCCGGCGACCGCGTGATGCTGGTGAGCGAGAACCGGCCCGAATGGCTGATCTCCGATCTCGCGATCATGGCCGCCGGCTGCGTCACCGTTCCGACCTACACGACCAACACGACGCGCGATCACTCGCATGTCCTCGGCAATTCCGGAGCCCGGGCTGTTATCGTCTCGACCCAGAAGCTGGCGAAGAACCTCATTCCCGCGGTGCTCACGTCGACTGACTGCCATCATGTCATCGGGATCGAGGAGATCCGTGCCGGGCAGGTGCCCGAATGGATCAACGTTCATTGCTGGCCCGAGCTCGTCGCCAGGGACGGAGACGCCGCCGAGGTCGAGAAGCTCGCCAGGGAAACGAAGCGCGAAGACCTAGCCTGCATCATCTATACCAGCGGAACGGGCGGCGCGCCGCGCGGAGTGATGCTCCACCACGGCGCGATCCTCCACAATGTCGCAGGAGCTGCGGACGTCATCTCGTCCGACTTCGGCTGGGACGACGAGGTCTTCCTGTCCTTCCTGCCGGCGAGCCACGCGCTGGAGCATACGGGCGGACAGCTGTTCCCGATCGGCCTTGGCGCACAGATCTATTATGCCGAAAGCCTCGATAAGCTCGCCTCGAACATCGAAGAGGTCCGGCCGACAATCATGATCGTAGTGCCGCGTTTGTTCGAGTTGCTTCGGACGCGCATCCTCAAGGGGCTGGAGGGAAGCGGCGGCCTTTCGAAATATCTTTTTCGGCGCGCGTTAGAGATTGGCGTGGACAAGTCGGACGGCAAGCTGAAGCCCTGGAACGTTCCGATGGACCGGTTCCTGGAACTCACGCTCCGCCGCAAGCTGCGCAACAAGGTCGGCGGACGGGTGAAGGCGTGGGTATCGGGCGGAGCGCCGCTCAATCCCGACGTCGGCATTTTCTTCCAGTCCCTCGGGATCACCTTCCTCCAGGGCTACGGCCAGACCGAGGCCGCGCCGGTCATCAGCTGCAACCGGCCGAGCGTCGGAATCCGGCTCGATACGGTTGGACCGCCGGTGAAGGACACTGAGGTGAAAATCGCCGAGGACGGAGAGATCATGGTCCGCGGCGAACTCGTCATGCACGGTTACTGGCGCAACCCGGAAGAGACTGCGCGCGTGCTCAAGGACGGGTGGCTGGCAACCGGCGACATCGGCCACTTCGACAACAAGGGCCGGATCGTCATTACCGACCGCAAGAAGGACATCATCGTCAACGACAAGGGCGATAACGTCGCACCGCAGCGGATCGAGGGGATGCTGACGCTCCAGCCGGAGATCGCGCAGGCCATGGCTTATGGCGACCGGCGGCCGCACCTCGTCGCGCTTCTGGTTCCCGATCCGGAGATCGCAGGAAAGCCGGACGTTCAGCAGCGGCTGTCGGCCGCGGTCGACCGCGTGAACTCAGACGTTTCGATCATCGAGAAGGTGCGGCGGTTCATCGTCGCCGACGAGCCGTTCACGGTCGAGAACGAGCAACTGACTCCGTCGATGAAAATCCGCCGCCACGTGATCAAGCACGTGTACGGAGAGCGCCTCGACGCGCTGTACGGCCGCTAAGAGCGCCCGGGGGTCGTGTACGGTACGAAGTCGCCCATCGAGCAGCTGCCGACGGTGCTGTGATTCAGCGTGTCGGTGACGTGTCCGATGTCGCCTCGGCACAGGCCCATGCTTCCGACGCTGTGAGTGACGAGCGCATAGGGCGACGATCCCAGCAAATTGCATCCGCCGTTCGGATGATTGATCCACACTCGGTCGGTGCCGTCGCGGAAGGCGATCGTATTCTCGTCGATCACGATCATCTCGTTGCTTCGGTAGCTCGGAAGGCACGACTGCGGCCTTCCGGCGACCTTGCCGGTCAGCAGCCGGCTAAGCTTCTCCTGGGCCCGGGTATCGACGAGCGCGGTCTGCTGAGGCGGCGTGGGCGCGCAACCTGCCAGCGCCGTCACGATGAGAAGAGGGGTGATGCTGCGCATTGCAAGCTCCTTGGTCCGCATCGTTTCAGCCCCCTTTTTTAAGGCGCTTCCGATCATGAACGGAAGCTGTCTTTGCCGGTCCGGAGACGTGCGAACTCCTGCCAGTCGCCGGAGCGAACGAAGGGGTTGGTCGCCCGTTCCGCAGCGACCGTTGTCGGGACGGTAATCTCACCTCGCTCGCGCATTGCCTCCACCGCGCGAAGCCGGTCGGCAATGTCCGAGTTACCAGGCTCCGCGTGCGCAGCGAACCGGCCGTTCGCGAGCGTATATTCGTGCGCGCAATACAGGCGCGTGTCCTCCGGCAATGACGACAGGCGCCGGAGCGACGTGAACATCTGCTCCGGAGTACCCTCGAACAATCGTCCGCAGCCCATCGCGAACAAAGTGTCGCCGACGAAGGCGACTCGGTCCTTTTCGAAGATCAGCGCGATATGGCCGAGCGTGTGACCCGGCACGGCAATGACCCGGCCGCTATGGTTGCCGAGCCGGACAGTGTCGCCTTCCGATAATGCGACGTCGCGGCCCGGAATCTGCTCGCTTGCCGGGCCCGAGACTTTCGCTCCAGTCGCCTCCTTGATTGCGACATTTCCGCCAGTGTGGTCGGGGTGCCAATGCGTATTCCACACCTGGCTTATGGTCCAGCCGCGGCGCTCAGCCTCGGCAAGCACGGCTTCGCCGTCACCGGGATCGACAACAGCGGTCTCGCCGCTGTCGCTGTCGTGTACCAGCCAGAGATAATTGTCGGAGAATGCGGGAACGGCGACAATATCGAGCATCACCATTCGCCCGTGTTCGGCATCGAGGACCACGGCTCGGCGGGCTGAAGCGCCTCGCCCTTCTGCAACAACTCGATCGAGATGTCGTCGGGAGTTCGGACGAAGGCCATTCGGCCGTCGCGGGGCGGCCGGTTGATGGTCACCCCTGAATCCATAAGGCGACCGCACGTCGCGTAAATATCGTCGACAGCGTAGGCAAGGTGGCCGAAGTTGCGCCCTTCGCCATATCCGGACTCGTCCCAATTATGCGTAAGCTCGACTTCGGCGTCGTCGCCCGGGACTCCGAGGAAGATGAGCGTGAACTTGCCCTCCGGCACGTCCCTGCGCCGACGCTCCTCGAGCCCGAGCAGGTTGAAGAAGCTTATCGTGGCTTCGGGGTCCGACACCCGGATCATCGTGTGGAGGAAGTGCATGCTTCCTAATTAGACTCCCTGGGCTGTCCTTTCACCGTCAGAGGCGCCGGAAGCAGTTTCAGCGCTTCGCGGGCTGCCTTGCCGGCTTCGCCGTTCGGATCGCGGACCACGGTCCGGTTCCAGTAATCGCGAGCGCCGACATTGTCGCCGGTGAACTGCGCGACATGGCCCGCCTCAAAGAGGATCGTCGGATCGGCCGGCGCCAGGGTCAAGGCTTTCCCGATGCTGGACTTGGCGGTCGCCGAGTCATTCTCGCGGATCGCGAGCGCCGTCGAAAAATACCACAGGAACGGATCGTTCGAGATCGTCTGCTGAGCTTCGTTGATCTTGGTGCGCGCCGTCTTGAGGTCGTTTTGCGCTTCAGCGGCCCGTGCCCGGTCGAGGAGCGCCTCGCCGCGCTGCTCGGCCTGTAGCCCGGTGCCGGCCAGCGCCCTGTCGAGATCGAGGGCCGCTTTGCCGGGCTGCCCAGCCGCAATCCAGCTGTTCCCGGCTGCCGCATAGAGGCGGGCGGCCTGCGGGGTCGACGAATCGAGCCCCTGCGCGGCCTGCTCGAATGCCTGGGCGGCTTCATCCGGTTTCTCGTTCGCGCTTGCCTGGACCGCGCGGCAGATGAAAGCGTCCGGTGTGACGACTTCGGGGCAAGGAGCCGACGCAGCCAAGGCGGCGGCGGCAAGGATCGAAATCAAAGAGCGTCTCCAACAAGTCCGGCGACGGTGCGAAGGATCGTCTCGATCTCATGCCGCTCCGACAGCCGATGGCCGCCGCCCTTTAGGACGGTCAGGTGGACATCGCCTGAACGCACCATCCGAAGCGTCTTCATCGCGACATCGACGGGGACTTCCTCGTCGGCATCCCCGTGAATCAGCCTGACCGGGCAATCGACCGCGATCGGCTCGTCCAGAAGCCGAAGCGCCTCGCCCGACCCCCAGAAGGCGCGAGTCGTAATGTACGGGTTCGGTCCGTACGGGTTTGGCTGTTCGAGCCGACCATTCTCGCGAAGTGCCTCTTTCTCGGCGTCGGTGAAGCCCCAGTCGGTGAAGTCGGGCGCGGCCGCGATCCCGACGACGAAGGACACCCGCTCCGGCCGCTCCTTGGCGAGATGCAGCGCGATCCAACCGCCCATCGATGACCCGACGAGGAGGACCGGACCGCTCGTCAAAGCGTCCAGAAAGTGCAGCGCCTCGTCGAGCCAGTCCCCGAGCGTTCCCTGCTCGAATTCCCCCTCGGACGAGCCCGTGCCCGAATAATCTAAGCGAAGCATCGCAAGCCCCGACTGCTCGGCGAAGGCATCGATCGCCAGCGCCTTCGTCCCCTCCATGTCCGACGCGTAGCCCGGCAGGAACATCAGGGTCGGCGAGCGGCCGTCGCGAAGCCGGTAGGCCAGGCGAGTGCCGTTAAAATCGAGATAGAGCGGCTCAGTCACTGCCGGCGCCAAATACAGGCATTCGGACTCGGTTAGCCAGCATTGTGCGATGACTCAACCAGGTGAACAAAATGCGTTATGGCGAACGCACTGGTCGTGGACACAGGGGAGTAAGGTCCGATGTTGGTGATGCTTGCGGCACTCATGCTGGCTCCGGAAGCGACTGCAGATACCGCCAAGACAGACGATCCTGTCATCTGCAGGCGTGAAGACGACTTCGCTACGGGTTCGCACATGCGCTCGAAGCCGGTCTGCAGGCACAAGTCCGAATGGGAAGGTCTCGAGAAATACACGGAGAAAGAGCTTCGGAAGATCGACGACCGGCGGAGGGGGATGCAGCCGCAGGGTGGGACTGGCGGCCGGAAGAGCGGCAACCGCTAGCGGTTCGAGTCCCGCCTAGATGGCTCCCGAGCTTCGGCGGCTCGGGCTGACGAACACTTCCTCGATCGGAAGGGCGAACAGCTCGGCGATCCGGAAGGCCAGCGGAAGCGACGGATCGTACTTCCCGGTCTCAATTGCGTTGACGCTCTGCCGGGAGACTTCCAGCCTGTCGGCCAAGTCGGCCTGGCTCCAGGCGCGGGTGGCGCGCAGGACTCTCAGGCGGTTTTCCATCAGCAGCCGCTCTCGCCCAGGGTTAGCTTGTTATAGATCCCGCCGAGACCAAGACCGAAGAACCAGGCGATTACGATCCAATAGCCGTCGGCGTGACCGACGAGCTCGAAATTGTCGAGAAAGCCCCAGACAGTCGCCAGGCTGAGCGAGAATGCGCTGGCCCAGAGTACCTGCCGGACCATCAGCATCCGGACATATTCATCCTGCTCTTCCACAAGGTAACGCCCAATGGCTCCGAAAATACCGATGATCGGAAGCGCGGGCAGGACCGCGACGAAGTATCGGAGGCCGTTCGGCACCAGCTGATGCTTGAAGCCATAGACCGCGGCGATGAGGAAAATGGCGTAGGACAGACTCAGCCAGATCAAACGCCAGTTGTATCGTTTCCAAGCGGTTGAATGCGCCATCGGTCAAGCGTCCTTATCTATATGACAAGGACACTTTACCAGCAATCCGCAATGTGTCAAGTTACCTTTCCATTCAGCCTTGCTGTTGTCGCCTCCACTCACCAGCTTGAGGCCGTCGGGCGGCGCGGGTAAGGCGCAATTCCAATGACGAAGATGTTCAGGATTTCGCTTCCGGACGGTTCGGTCCGGGAAGTGCCGGAAGGCTCGACTCCGGCGGACGTCGCCGCGGCGATCGGGCCCGGGCTGGCGAAGGCTGCGCTTGCGGCGAAGGTCGACGGCGAGCTTCGCGACCTCAATCGGCCGATCGAGGGCGATTCCAGCCTGGCGCTCATCACCTCGCGCGACGAAAAGGATGCGCTCGAGCTCGTGCGGCACGACTTCGCCCACCTTCTCGCGGAGGCGGTGCAGAATCTCTATCCCGGAACGCAGATCACGTTCGGCCCGGCGACCGACGACGGCTTTTATTACGACTTCGCGCCCACCGCGGAGCATGGCCCTTTTACCGAGGAAGAGCTCCCGGCGATCGAGGACGAGATGCGGCGCGTCATTGCCGCCGACAAGCCTCTCGTGCGCGAGGTCTGGGACCGTGAGAGGGTTCGCCGCTTCTTCATCGAGCATGGCGAGGCGTTCAAGGCGGAATGGGTGATGGAGCTGCCCGAGGGCGAGCCGATCACCATGTACAAGACCGGGCACGGGGAGGCCGACTGGATCGACCTGTGCCGAGGTCCGCATCTCGCCTCGACCGGCAAGCTCGATCCCCAGGCGTTCAAGCTGACGCGCGTGTCCGGCGCCTATTGGCGCGGCGACCCGAAGAACCCGATGCTCTCGCGCATCTACGGGACCGCCTGGCTGAACAAGAAGCAGCTCGACGCCTATCTCGTCCGGCTGGAGGAAGCGGGCAAGCGCGACCATCGCAAGATCGGGCAGGAGATGGACCTCTTCCACCTCCAGGCCGAAGCGCATGGAAGCGTCTTCTGGCACCCGAACGGCTACGTCATCTGGCGCGAGCTGGAGGCGTATATGCGCCGCGCCATCGACGCCGCCGGCTACAACGAGGTGAAGACGCCGCAGCTGATGGACGCGCGCCAGTGGGAGAAAAGCGGCCACTGGGGCAAGTATCGCGAGAACATGTTCGTAGTTCCGGACGAAATCCCGTCGACCGAAGACGATTCCGCGATCCTGTCGGGCGACGCCGACCTGATGGCCTTGAAGCCGATGAACTGCCCGGCCCACATCCTGATTTTCAAGCAGGGCATCAAAAGCTACCGCGACCTGCCGCTTCGCATCTACGAGAACGGCTGTTGCCACCGGAACGAGCCGCACGGCGCGCTCCACGGGCTGATGCGGGTGCGCCAGTTCACGCAGGACGATGCGCATATCTTCTGCACCGACGATCAGCTGGTCGAAGAAGTGCGGGATTTCTGCCTGCTCTCCGACCGCGTCTATCGCGAACTCGGCTTCGAGAATTATGCGATCAAGCTCGCGCTTCGTCCCGACAAGCGGGCGGGGACCGACGAGCAATGGGACCGAGCGGAGCAGGAGCTTCGTGACGCAGTGAAGGCCGCGGGCTTCGCGACCGAGCAATATGGCTGGGAGGAGCTACCGGGCGAGGGCGCCTTCTATGCGCCCAAGCTGGAATGGCATCTGACCGACGCGATCGGCCGCACCTGGCAGGTCGGGACGATCCAGGCAGACCGGGTGATGCCGGGGCTGCTCGACGCGGCGTTCGTCGGCGAGGACGGAGAGAAGCACGTGCCGGTGATGCTCCACCGGGCGATCTTCGGCTCCTACGAGCGCTTCATCGGGATCCTGATCGAGCATTATGCGGGCAAGTTCCCGCTTTGGCTTGCGCCTGTGCAGGCGGTCGTGGCGACGATTGTTTCCGACGCCGACGATTATGCGCGCGACGTGGCGGCGAAGCTCGAGGCCCGCGGTATCCGCGTCGAAACCGACCTTCGCAATGAGAAGATCAACTACAAGGTGCGCGAACACAGCCTCGCCAAGGTCCCGCTTCTCCTCGTCGTCGGCAAGCGCGAGGCGGACGAAGATACGGTCGCGATCCGCAGGCTCGGCTCCGACGAGCATCAGAAGATGATGGGCCTCGACGCAGCGGTTGAGGCCATCGGCGCCGAAATCGTCCCGCCCGACCTTCGGCCGAGCGCCTGACGCCACGCCGCAACAGCCTGAGGCAAAAGAGTCGCGTTCCGGCTGGCCAGCCTTTTCAAAGGCGGGCCGAGCGCCTAATTCATGATCCGACACACCAACTGACTGGAGACCGCATATACCACCGCCCTATCCGCGCCGTCCGCAGACGCCGCCGCAATTTTCCGGCCCTCGCTACAATGAGTTCATCCAGAGCCAGAAGGTCCGGGTGATCGACGAAAACGGCGAAAACCTGGGCGTGATGTTTACGCGGGAAGCTTTCGAACAGGCGCAGGGAGTCGGGCTCGACCTCGTCGAGATCTCGCCCAACGCCGACCCGCCAGTGGCCAAGTTCCTCGACATCGGCCGCTACAAGTATGAGGCGCAGAAGAAAGCTGCCGAACAGCGCAAGAAGCAGAAGACGCAGGAGATCAAGGAGATCAAGATGCGTCCGAACATCGACGATCACGACTATGACGTGAAGATGCGCAAGGTGTTCGAATTCCTCGAGGAAGGCGACAAGGTGAAGGTCACCATGCGCTTCCGCGGCCGCGAGATGGCGCACGGCGAGCTCGGGATGGCGGTGCTTCGCCGGGTCCAGGAGCAGACCGCCGAGATGGCCAAGATCGAGGCACATCCGCGAATGGAAGGCCGCCAGATGCTGATGGTCCTGGCGCCAAAGTAACGACCCCATCCAAAGTGAGTAATGCTGTTGCAATTATGCAGCAACGACTTGGGATTCGCGTCGCGGTGCCTGCCGTAGCTTCCGTCGATGTTTGACCTGCATTAGCCTCCCGCCCCGCACGCTTCGCTGTTGCGGGCCTTGGGAGGGTAATATGCGCAAATCCGTGTGGCTGCTTTCTGCAGCTATTCTCGCCGTTCCTGCACCGCTCTACGCCCAGCAGGCCGACCCAGGTCAGCCCACCGAGCCGACCGGACCTTCCGGCGAGGCCCAGGTCAACCCTGCGAACACAGCCGCTCCAGGCGCGGTCGACAACACGGATCTCTCGCAGCAGCCGGTGGACAGCAGCGACATCGTCGTCACCGCCACCCGCCGCAACCAGGCGCTTTCCGACGTGCCGCTCGCAGTCAGCGCGGTCACCGCCGAAAATCTCGAACTTTCGGGCGCCCACGACATCCGGCAGCTCAACCAGCTGTCGCCGTCGCTTTTCGTGTCTTCCACATCGTCCGAAGGCGGCGCCGCTGTCGCGCGCATTCGCGGCGTCGGGACAGTCGGCGACAACCCGGGCCTCGAAAGCTCAGTCGGCGTCTTCATCGACGGTGTCTATCGCTCGCGCGTCGGCATGGGCCTGACGGAGCTCGGGCCGCTCGAGCGCATCGAAGTCCTTCGTGGACCCCAGGGCACGTTGTTCGGCCGCAACACATCGGCGGGCCTCATCTCGGTCATCACCGCCCAGCCGCGCTTCGACCCCGAGATCAGCGGCGCGGTCACGGTCGGCAATTACGACCTGCGGCGTTTCGAAGCGAGCGTCACCGGCCCGCTGACGGATTCGCTCGCAGCGCGGCTCGACGGCGTCTGGATGAAGCGCGACGGCTTCCTGGAGGACGTCATTTCCGGCCGCGACGTCAACGACCGCGACCGCTGGCTGCTTCGCGGGCAATTGCTCTACCAGCCGAGCGACGACCTCTCGATCCGGTTCGTCGCCGACGCGACGAAGCGGCGCGAGGAATGCTGTGCGGCCCCTTATCTTCCCGCTCACGACTTCGACGCGACGCTTGGTGTTACGAACTCGACGATTGCCGCCATCGAGCGTGGGCTAACCGGCAATCCCGACACCATCAACGACGATACTTTCGAACGTAACGTCGCGATCACGCCGGGCCGCGACTATCAGAGCAATGTCGACGACTGGGGCCTGTCGAACGAGATCAATTATGATTTCGGCGGCGCGAAGCTGACCTCTATCAGCGCGTATCGCTACAACAAGTACGACCGGGGACAGGACGCCGACTTCAACGACCTGGACATCCTGTTCCGTGCCAGCGACGGCAATTCGTTCAACAGGTTCAATACCTTCACCCAGGAACTTCGGCTGAACGGCAAGGCGTTCGGCGATCGGCTCGACTGGCTGGTCGGCGGCTATTTCGCCAAGGAAAAGCTGAAGGTGAAGGACAATCTGTCCTACGGCGACGATTATGCCGCGTTCGGCAATTGCCTCGTCGCCGCGAGCTTCGCCGCGAGCGTACCGAGCATCCTGGCGCCTGGGGCAGTGCCGAACTGCTTCAACCCGAACGTCGCGCCGGCGGTGCAGGCCGGACTTACACAACAGTTCCAGGCGGCCGTAGCTGCAGGGGACATTGCGAGCGCAACGGCAATCGCCGGCCAGATCAGTACTTTGGCAGCATTCGCGAACCTCAACAACAACGGCTTCCCCGGGGTTCAGCAGGACTTCACCAACTTCGGACCGAGCGGATTTGCGAATTTCGCGACAGCCTTTGGCCTGCCGGGCCAGAGCTTGAACGGCAACGCGCTTAGCGATCTCTGGAAGCAGGAGAGCACCAACTGGGCGCTGTTCACCCACAACATCTTCTCGATCACTCAGACGATCGATCTGACCGTCGGCGCTCGATACACGCACGAGAAGAAGAAGCTCCACGGGGACCTATCCGACAACAATGTACTGTGCGGCTTCTTCTCCGCCTTTGTTCCTGGGCTTCAAACATTCCCCTGCGTGAGCCCGACCGTCGGTCCGGCGGGGCTGGAGATCGACGACAGCAAGAGCGAGAACAAGCTGTCCGGCACTATCGTGCTGAGCTGGAAGCCGACTCCGGAGCTTCTGACGTACGCGAGCTACTCCCGCGGCTACAAGGCGGGCGGTTTCAACCTCGACCGTGCAGCGCTGTTCCGCGCGAACGGTCCGGGCGGAGGCCCCGGAGCCGGCGCCGTTTGCGTAGTGGCGGGACAACCGGGCTGTGCACAGCTGGCCTCGGGTTCCGACCTGGAGTTCAAGCCCGAGACGAACAATGCGTTCGAGCTGGGCGCGAAGTACAACGGCCCTGGTTTCGACATCAACGTCGCCATCTTCCACGAGCTGTTCGAGGACTTTCAGCTCAACACGTTCAACGGCCTCAACTTCATCGTCGAGAACATCAACGCCTGTAAGGATGACCTCGACGG
>JBKPOU010000054.1:0-32840 GCA_046733255.1 Pseudomonadota bacterium | reverse complement strand
CCCGTCGCCGCCCAGGAATCGGTGAACGCCTTCCTGGTCAACAAGCAGATCTACATGGTCGGAGTGTTCGACCGAACCGGCAAGGCGATTGCCGGATACGACCGAACCGGTTCACCGTTCCCGCAGAGGATCTCCGCACTTCCCGACACGCACGGCAACGTCATGCGGGTGAGCGCGCCGGTCGAAAAATCCGGGCAGCGGATCGGAACCGTCTATTTCGATGTCGACCGCGAAGCCGGCGCGCGGAAGGTCACCCGTTATTCCTTGCTCTTCGTCCTGTCGTTCGTCGCGGCACTGGTCGTCACCGGGCTTGGGATCGCGCAGACGCAGCTGAGAGGTGCGAACCGCGAGCTTACTGACCGCGCTGAAGCCCTGTCGCAGGCCAACGAGCTTCTCGAAGAGCAGATGGCGGAACGCGCCAAGGCCGAGGAGCAGCTCCGCCAGAGCCAGAAGATGCAGGCGCTGGGCCAGCTGACCGGCGGAATCGCGCACGACTTCAACAATCTCCTCACCGTCATCCAGGGGTCGGCGGACATGCTCTGCCGGCCGGAGCTACCCGAACCGAAGCGGGTGCGGTTCGCCCAGGCAATCGTTCATGCCGCCGAAAATGCGGCAGCGCTGACCTCGCAGCTTCTGGCTTTTGCCCGCCGGCAGCCGCTCAAGCCCGAGCTGATCGATGTGGCCGACCTCCTTCGATCGATGGAAGACATGATCGACCGAACGGTGGGCGAGCGGATCAAGGTCGCGATGGACCTTCGTTCGACCTGTCTCATCAAGGTCGACCGCGGGCAATTGCAGTCGGCGGTTCTCAACATCGTTTCGAATGCCCGCGACGCAATGCCGAATGGCGGGCGCCTTTCGATCGGCTGCCATGAGCGAACCTTCGAAAACGGCGATACAATGATCGAAGTCGAAATCCGGGACACTGGTTCGGGAATGGACGCCGAGACCCTGGATCGCGTCTTCGAGCCCTTCTTCACGACCAAGAGCACCGGCAGAGGCACAGGCCTTGGCCTCAGCCAGGTCTACGGCTTCGCATCGCAGTCCGGCGGCGAAGTCACCGTCGACAGCGAGGCGGGCAAGGGAACCGTGCTGAGGCTCGTCCTGCCCTGCTACGCGTCCGGCGAAGGCGGCCCAGCAACGCTGACGCTGGTCGAGCAAGAGGTTGCCGACGAGCCGTCCGCCGCGATCCTGGTCGTCGAGGACAATGAGGAAGTCGGCCAGTTCGCCGAAGCCCTGCTCACGGAACTCGGGCACAAGGTCACCAGGGCCACGACAGGCGAGGAAGCCCTCGAGCTGTCGCGCAAGCGCGATTTCGACGTCGTGTTCAGCGACGTGGTGATGCCGGGAATGGGCGGATTGAAGCTCGCGGAAATGCTCGCGGACGAAAAGCCCGGCCTGCCGGTGGTTCTGGCTACCGGCTACAGCCAGCAGATCGCCGAGGGTGGTAGCGGCGGGCGTCCGGTGATCCTGAAGCCTTACCGCCTTGCCACCTTGGCGGAAGCGTTGTCGGCGGCGCTGCGCGGGGCGCAGGCGACCTAAAGGGGCGCCCGGGCACGACTGGCCCGAGCGCCCTTTCCCATCCACCGCGATCTTCTAGCGCCTGCTACGGCCGTAGCGGGTCAGCCTTCGAGCTGACGGGTAAGCAGGCGAATGTCGGCGTCCAGCTCCGAATCGCTCGCTCGGAGGCGTTCGATCTGCCGGACGGCGTGAATGACGGTCGTGTGGTCGCGGCCGCCGAACCTGCGGCCGATATCGGGCAGCGACTTGGGAGTCAGCTGCTTCGACAAATACATCGCAACTTGCCTCGGACGAGCGACCTCGCGGGCGCGGCGAGCCGACGTCATCTCGGCCTTGCGGATGCGATAATGCTCAGCGACCTGGGTCTGGATTTCGTCGATCGAAATCCGCCGCTGGTTCGCTCGGAGGACGTTGGCAAGCACTTCCTCGACGAAGGCGATGTCGATGTCGCGACCGGTCATCATCGCATAGGCGGCAATACGGTTGAGCGCGCCTTCGAGCTCGCGCACGCTCGACGTCACGCGCCGCGCCAGGAAATCGATGACGTTGGCCGGCATCTCGACGGCAGGAAGCAGGGCGAGCTTGGCGACGATGATGTTGTAGCGGAGCTCGAAGTCGGCGGAATTGATGTCGGCTACGAGGCCCCAGGACAGCCGCGACAGGATTCGCGGCGCTATGCCGTCCAGGTCCTGCGGCGCTCGGTCGGAGGTGATCACCAGCCGCTTACCCGCCCCGATGATCTCATTCATCGTGTGGAAGAATTCTTCCTGGGTGGAATCCTTGCCGGCGATAAACTGGACGTCGTCGATCAGCAGCAGGTCCGCTCCGCGAAGGCGGCTCTTGAAGCCGATCGTGTCGTTTTCCTTCAGTGCCCGAATGAACTCGACCATGAACTTTTCGGCCGACATCGAAACGATCCGGCGGTTCGGGTAGCACTCGCCAAACGTGTGGCCGATCGCGTGCAGCAGGTGAGTCTTTCCACGCCCCGTACCGCCGTGGATGAACAGCGGGTTGAAGCTCACCTGGTCGGCAGTCGCAAGAGTCCGCGCCGCAGTCGCGGCGACCTCGTTCGCTTTGCCGACGACGAAGGTTTCGAACCGATAGCGCGGGTCGAAGTTCGGAGCGGCAGGGTCGCGCTCCGGAGGGGCCGGAGTTTCCTCCAGTACCAGGAGCGGCGTCGGCCGCGGAGCGTCCGCAGCGGCGACGATGCGGATGTCCCGCACGACCGGCAACGTCGTCTTCCACGCAAGGGCCAGCCTTTCGCCGAAATGCGAGCGTACCCAGTCGGCCATGAACTGGCTCGGCATCACGATGTCGAGACTGCCTGTGTCAGGGTCCAGGGTGCCGAGCTCGGCGGGCTTCAGCCACCCGTCGAACGTACGCGCGCCAAGGTCGCGTCGAAGGCCGTTTCGGATCGACTCCCACGCTGCTTCGAGCGGTGCGACGACCTTCGAGTCGTCGAGCTGGCATGAGTCTATCCGTCCGCCTGACACTGGCTAGCGCCTCCCTCAGCTTGCCCCTGGTCCCGAGCAAAAGGAACCCGTGGCGCGCAACCCGAGTCGCGCGCTCGCCGTTCTCTTTCTCTCTTGCCCCCGGCGCGGATTCGCGCTCGGAAGGCTGTTTGTGAAAGCCTAAGGGCCAGCTTTCAAGACCAGATTTTTCACATAAGTGAAATAATTCGTCTTGACACGGAAAACTGCCGGAAACCCGCCAAAGCAGCCAAAAACCGCCATTTTTCCAGCGACCAATTTCAGCATTGAATCGCGAATCGCGGAGATTCCTACATTTTTTGGACAGCCCAAAAAAAGCGGGCCGCCGGATCAGCCGACGGCCCGTTCGAAAGCTGTTTCTACGAGGCCGTATTAGCCGAGCGCGGCAACCCTCTTGGACAGGCGCGACAATTTCCGAGACGCCGTGTTCTTGTGCATGACTCCGCGGGCGACTCCGCGAGCGAGCTCGGGCTGTGCCATTTTGAGAGCCTCGGCCGCCTCTTTCTTCTTGCCTGCTGCAAGGGCCGATTCGACCTGCTTCACGAAGGTGCGGATTCGGCTGATTCGCGCGTGGTTGATCGTGGCGCGATTGGCATTGCGACGGATTCGCTTTTTGGCCTGCGGCGTATTCGCCATTTGAAAAAAGTCCCTCAATCCATGAAAAAGCGGCGCCGGAGGCTAGACCCCCGCGCCGATATGGGCGCTCCCCTACAGGGCGAGGCGATTCGGGTCAATGTCGCAACCGTGACTGTCCGGGGGACAGTTCGTTTGCAGCATCGCGTTCAGCGCTGGCATCGGGGGCAGTAAAAGGTGGACCGGCCACTTTGCACGATGCGCCGGACCACACCGCCGCAGCCGCAGGTTTTTCCTTCGCGGTCGTAAACGGCGAAACGTTTCGAGAAATAGCCGAGCTCGCCATCGGGCCGAGCATAGTCGCGCAAGGTGGATCCGCCAGCCTCGATGGCTTCGTCGATGACCTCGCGGATCGCGGCGACCAGGCGCTTTACGGTCTGCCTCGAAAGCCGGCCCGCGGCGCGGCGCGGATTGATGTGCGCCCGATGAAGCGCCTCGCACGCGTAGATATTGCCGAGCCCCGCGACGATCCGCTGGTCGAGCAGCAGGGCCTTTATCGGCGCGCTCCGGCCACGGAAGATCGAATGAAGCACGTCGGCGTCGAGGTCGGTCGGCTCTGGACCCAGAGCGCCGACGCCCGGCGAGGATTGAAGCTTGTCGGTCTTCACGAGATCGACGGAGCCGAACCGCCGGGGATCGTTGAGCACCAGCCGCTTCCCCTCCTCCGTCTCGAGCAGCAAATGGTCGTGCGCGTGGAGCTCATCCGGGTCCACTCGCCATTTCCCCGACATGCCGAGATGGAAAACGAGCGTGTCGCCGCGGTCGGTGTGGAGGAGCCCGAATTTCCCGCGACGCCCGAGCGCTATCACCGTCGAACCCGTAAGCCGCTGGCCGAGGTCGGGCGGAAACGCCCGGCGCAGGTCGCCGCGCCGCGGCTCGATATGGGCGATGCGCCTTCCGAGCAGCACTTTCTCCAGCCCGCGGACGGTGGTTTCGACTTCGGGGAGTTCCGGCACCGAGGCCATATGGCGAACGTTGGCACAGCCAGCTAGAGGCACGCGCATGACGGATCAGGTGAACTTCGGCGACGAGCTGGTCAGCCCGGACGAGAAGACCCGGCGGGTCGGGCGGGTCTTCAGCTCGGTCGCCCGCCGCTACGACCTCATGAACGATCTCATGTCCGGGGGCCTTCACCGCCGCTGGAAGGACCGCTTCGTCGATCGGGTGAAGCCCCGCACCGGCGAGCGAGTCCTCGACATGGCCGGTGGCACGGGCGACGTCGCCTTCCGGATGGCGAAGCGCGGCGCGCACGTGAGCGTCGCCGACATCAACGCCGACATGCTTGCGGTGGGGATGGAGCGCGCGGAGGCGCTGGGGTTGAAGAACCTCGCCTGGAAGCAGGAGAATGCCGAGGGCCTGAGCTTCGAAAGTTCGACCTTCGATGCATATACGATCGCGTTCGGCATCCGGAACGTCACGGACATTCCGTCGGCGCTCAAGGAAGCGCACCGGGTGCTGCGGCACGGCGGGCGATTCTACTGCCTGGAATTCTCGACCAGCGAATGGCCGGGCTTCGCCGACATCTATGAGCTTTACGCCGGCAAGCTGATCCCGCGGATCGGGCGGGCGGTGGCGAAGGACGAAGGCAGCTACCGCTACCTCGTTGAATCGATCCGGCGGTTTCCGAAGCCCGAGGCTTTCCGCCAGATGATCGCCGACGCGGGCTTTGTGCAGGCGAACGCCGAGACGATCCTGGGCGGGCTGGTTTGCATCCACAGCGGATGGAAGATCTGAGTTGACGAGGCCCCCGACCCATCTCTGGCGGCTGTTGAAGTGGGGCCGGACCCTCGCGCGTCACGGAGCGCTCACGGGTATCGAGCGCGACGCGATGACTCCGGCCGAGGTCCGGCGTGTGGCGCGGATCGCCCGCTTCGGAGCACGAGTGCCGGGTACCCCGGACTATGCGGCGGCGTTGCAGGAGATCGGTCCGCCCGCGATCAAGCTCGGCCAGACGCTTTCGACCCGCCCTGATTTGATCGGTGTCGCCGCAGCCGAGAACCTGTCTCGGCTTCAAGATGACCTTCCGCCGGCGCCGTTCCCGAAGATCAAGGCGGAGATCGAACGCGCCTTCGACGCACCGCTGGAAAAGCTGTTCGAATCCTTCGATCCCAAACCGATCGGGGCGGCGTCGATCGCTCAGGTGCACCGGGCGAGGACCACCGAGGGCCGGGACGTCGCGGTCAAGGTCCTCAGGCCCGGGATCGAGCAGCAGTTCGCTCAGGCGATCGACACCTACGAATGGACCGCCGCCCAGGTCGAATCGATGGGCGCCGAAGCCGCCCGGCTTCGCCCACGGATGGTCGTCGCGCAGTTCAAGCAATGGACAGCTCGAGAGCTAGACCTCCAGCGCGAGGCGGCGTCCGCGTCGGAGCTCAAGGAGAATATGGTCGCCGAGCCCGGCTATTACGTGCCGGAGATCGACTGGCGCCGGACGGCACGACGGGTGCTCACGCTCGAATGGCTCGAAGGCACCAAGCTCAACGATCTCGACGCTCTCGTCGCCGAGGGGCAGGACTGCAAGGCGCTTGCGGCCACCCTGGTCCGCGCGTTCCTCCGCCAGGCGATCGTCGACGGCTTCTTCCACGCCGACCTCCATCACGGGAACCTGTTCGCGCTTCGCGACGGGCGAATTGCAGCGATCGACTTCGGGATCATGGGACGGATCGACCGGCGGGCGCGCGTATGGCTCGCGGAAATCCTCTACGGGCTGATCACCGGCGATTACCGGCGCGTCGCCGAGATCCATTTCGAGGCGCAATATGTTCCCGGGCACCATAGCGTGGACGAATTCGCGACCGCGCTGCGCGCCGCCGGCGAGCCGATCCGGGGCCTTCCGGTGAAACA
This sequence comes from Pseudomonadota bacterium, assembly GCA_046733255.1. GTDB lineage: Bacteria > Pseudomonadota > Alphaproteobacteria > Sphingomonadales > Sphingomonadaceae > Sphingomicrobium. Next base: position 26,352 of record JBKPOU010000054.1, on the reverse strand, counting down.
GATCTCCGTCGGCCGGATGCTCGAAAGCCTGTTCTCGATCACCCGCGATTTCGACATGCCGACGCAGCCGCACCTCCTGCTTCTCCAGAAGTCGATCGTCATGAACGAGGGCGTCGCCAGCAGGCTCGATCCTGACATCAACATGTGGGAGACCGCCGAGCCCTTCCTTCACGAATGGATGCGATCGGAGCTCGGACCGGAAGCTTATTACGCCGACCGGATCGTCGAGACGGTTAGGGCGATCAAGAAGCTCCCGGATCTCATCAACCGGATCGAGGAATATTATCCGCCCGCTGGCGGCGCGCCGCCGGCTCCGCCGCTTCCCGTGATCGTGCCGGTACAGCCCGGGCCCTGGTGGGGCTATGTGGTCGCGCTGGCGGTTGGTGCTGCCGCGACGGCGATTCTGGCCTGGATTATCTGACCCCGGCGGAACTGCCGTGCGAAGTGGTCTTCCCGCGCGCGCTCATGTGGTTCGACCGGCTTTCCTTCTCAATGATCTCGCGAATCCTCTCGATATGATCGTCTGTCAGATGCTCGACTCCGACGAGGTCCTTCTCGCGAGCTCCTTCAACTGCGCGCAGAAGCTCGTCGAGCTTCGCCTGGAGAGCCGCCGAATCCCGGTTCTGCGTATTCTGGATCAGGAAAACCATAAGGAAGGTGATGATCGTCGTGCCGGTATTCACGACAAGCTGCCAGGTATCCGAGAAGCCGAAGAGTGGCCCGGTCAGGCCCCAGACCACGATGATCATGACTGCGGCGACGAACGTCAGCGCCCGTCCGCTATAGGCCGAGATCCTGCTCGCAATATTCGTGAATAGCCGGTTCATGACAGCCAGAACGCTTACGCAACGGTACGGTGCCCTCAAACCGCATCACTCGACTCCTGCCTTAAGCAGAGGCAAATGCGACAGCAATGAGCAAGGTGCTTCTGATCGTCGGCGGCGGGATCGCTGCCTACAAGTCGTTGGAGCTGGTGCGCCTGCTGAAAAAGGCCGGCCATGAGGTCACGCCCGTGCTTACGAGGGGCGGCGAGCATTTCGTCACCGCGATGAGCCTCGGAACGCTCGCGGAAAGTCCCGTCTACAGCTCGCTTTGGGAGCTCAAGGACGAAGTCGAGATCGGCCATATCCAGCTATCGCGCGCGGCTGATCTCGTTCTTGTCTGCCCCGCCACGGCTGACCTCCTCGCAAAGATGGCCGCCGGGCTTGCGGACGACCTTGCAACGACCCTGCTCCTCGCAACCGACAAGCCGGTCGTCGCTGCCCCGGCCATGAACGTGCGGATGTGGCAGCACGCAGCAACGCAGCGCAACGTCGCGCAGCTGAAGGCGGATGGGGTGCGGGTAATCAAGCCTGCGGAAGGGGAGATGGCCTGTGGCGAACATGGCCCCGGCCGATTGCCCGAGCCGCAGGACATCATCGACGCGATCGGCGACCTGTTGAGGTGAGCCTGGAAGGCAAGCACGTGCTCGTCACCGCCGGCCCCACGCATGAGCCGATCGATCCCGTTCGAGTCATCGCGAACCGATCTTCAGGAAGGCAGGGCTTCGCCATCGCGGCCGCTGCGGCACAAGCCGGGGCGCGAGTGACCCTTGTCGCCGGCCCCGTCGCGCTCGACACTCCGCACGGCGTGGACCGGGTCGATGTCGAGACCGCACAGCAGATGGCCGAGGCCGTGGAGGCCGCTTTGCCCGCCGACGTTGCGATCCTGGTCGCCGCCGTTGCCGACTGGCGTGTCGAGCCGTCCCCGACCAAGCTCAAGAAGTCAGAGGGGCCGCCGAAACTGAAATTCCTTCCGAACCCCGACATCCTCGCCGAGCTGGCGGAAAATCCGAAGCGGCCACGGCTGCTGATCGGCTTCGCGGCGGAAACGCATTCTGTCGTCGAAAACGCAATCGCCAAGCAGGTCGGCAAGGGTGCAGACTGGATCGTTGCGAACGACGTGTCGGGCGACGTGATGGGCGGGCGGCGGAACCGGGTCCATCTTGTCACGAGCGAATCTGTCGAAGATTGGCCGGAAGCCGACAAGAATGAGGTTGCGTTGCAGCTCATTCAGAAGATCGCGAAGGAAATCGAATGATCGAAATCAAGCTGTCACGGCTGGCTCATGGCGACGGCCTGCCGCTGCCACGCTACGCAAGCGAGGACGCGGTCGGGCTGGACGTGAGCGCTGCCGAGGAGCTGACTCTACAGCCGGGCGAGCGCCACGTGGTGGCGACCGGCTTCGCGATCGAGATTCCACGGGGTTTCGAGGTGCAGGTCCGCCCGCGTTCCGGCCTTGCTGCCAAGCACGGCATCACCTGCCTCAACACTCCGGGGACGATCGACAGCGACTATCGCGGCGAGGTGAAGGTCATCCTGATCAACCTCGGCCAGGAGCCGTTCGAGATCAGGCGCGGCGAGCGGATCGCGCAGCTCGTGCCGGCGGCGGTCCTTCGCGCCGACTTCGTCGAAGCGAGCGAACTGGGCTCGACCGCACGCGGCGAAGGCGGCTTCGGCTCGACCGGGCGGTGAGCCACTTCAGCGACGACGAACTCGACCGCTACGCGCGGCACATCGTCCTGCCCCAGGTCGGCGGGATCGGGCAGCGGAAGCTGAAGGCGGCAAAAGTCGTCGTCATAGGCGCGGGCGGCATTGGAAGCGCGGCCATCCCCGCATTCGCAGGCGCCGGCATCGGCAAGCTGACCATAGTGGACGACGGGGAGGTCGAGCGATCCAATCTCCAGCGCCAGACGATCTTCCGAGACGATCAGCTTGGCCGGCCCAAGGCGCCGCTTGCGGCGGAGTTCGCCCGATCGCTCAACCCGACGGTGCAAGCCATCGGCGTTGCGCAGCGGCTGGACGACTCGAACGTCGACGGGTTGATCGGCGGCGAGGACCTCATCCTCGACGGAAGCGACAATTTCGCGACCCGGCTGGCAGTCAGCGACGCCGCGACGCGGTTGCACATCCCGCTCGTCTCGGCGGCTGCCGTCCAGTTTCAGGGTCAGGTCGGGCTTTTCCGCGGCTGGGAAGAAAACAAGCCCTGCTACCGCTGCTTCGTCGGGGATGCGTTCGACAATGACGATTGCGACACGTGCGCGGAACAGGGTGTCTTGGGCGCCCTCGCCGCCACCGTCGGCAGCTTCGGCGCGCTGATGGCGATCCGCTCAATCGCCGGCATCGGAGAGGATGTCGCGGGAAGCCTTTACTTGTTCGACGGGCTCGCTCTGGACTGGCGCAAGATGAGGCTTCCGAAGAATCCGGGCTGCAAGGGTTGCAGCTAGGCCTTCTTCTTCCGGCCGCCCTTCTTCTTCGCCGGACCCTTCGCGGCGCGCTCGGCGATTAGACGAAGAGCCTCCTCGAGAGTGACGGCGCTTGGCTCCATACCCTTGGGCAATGTGGCGTTTGTCGAACCGTCCGTGACGTAGGGCCCGTACCGCCCCGCCATCACTTTTATGTCACCGCCGTTGGCCGGGTGCTTGCCGAGGACCGCGATCGGTTCGCGTGAAGCGCCGCGCTCGCGGCTTCCCTTCGCGGCAGCAGCTTCGGCGAGCTTCACGACGGCCGCGTTCATCCCCGTTTCGAACACTTCGGCGGTCGAGCCCAGCTTTGCATATTTGCCGTCGTGGGCCAGATAGGGGCCGTATCGCCCGATTGAGGCCGTAATCGGCTTTCCCGACTCCGGATGCGCGCCGATTTCGCGTGGCAGCGACAGCAGCTTTTCGGCGATGTCGGGCGTCACTCCATCGATCCCGACATCCTTCGGGATAGACGCGCGCTTGCCGTCGCGCTCCAGATACGGCCCGAAGCGGCCGGATTTGAGCTCTATTCCGTTGCCGATATCCTGCGGGCCGTCAGACTGGCCCTCCGCGCCCGCCTGGCCGAACTTCTGCGTATATTTGCACTCGGGGTAGTTCGAACAAGCGATGAAAGCGCCGAACTTGCCGCCCCGAAGCGACAGCCGGCCGTTCCCGCATTGCGGACAAAGGCGCGGCTCGCTCCCGTCCTCGCGCGGCGGGTAGAGCCAAGGCTCGAGGAACTCGTCGATCGCCGCCGTTATTTCCGACGGCTTCTGGTCCATGACCTCGCCGGCCTTGGGCCGGAAGTCGCGCCAGAAGTCCTGGAGCAGCTTGTGCCATTCGAGCCGCCCGCCGGAGACGTCGTCCAGCTCCTCCTCCAGCTCCGCGGTGTAATCGTAGCTGACGTAGCGTTCGAAGAAGCGCTCGAGGAATGCGGTCACAAGGCGCCCGCTCTCCTCCGGCACGAAGCGGCCCTTCTCTACCCGCACATACTCGCGGTCCTTCAGCGTCTGGAGGATGGAAGCGTAGGTCGACGGCCGTCCGATCCCGAGCTCTTCGAGCCGCTTCACCAGGCTCGCTTCGGAATAGCGCGGCGGCGGCTGGGTGAAATGCTGGGTGGATTCGACGCCGGTTTTCGCCGGACCGTCACCCTCGCGCAGGACCGGCATTCGCGCGGATTCTTCGTCCTGAGGGTCGTCGCGGCCCTCGTCGTATAGCGCCATGAAGCCGGGAAAAAGGACAGCCTGACCGGTCGCGCGAAGCACGACCCGACCCGTCCCATCGCCGAGCTCGACCGTCGTACGCTCCAGCCGCGCTGACGCCATCTGGCTTGCCAGCGCCCGGTTGTAGATGAGCTCGTATAGCCGCGCATGGTCGCCCGAGCCGGCGTGCCGCTGGGAGAAGTCCGTGGGCCGGATCGCCTCGTGCGCTTCCTGCGCATTCTTGACCTTGCTGGTGTATTGGCGGGGCCTGTCGGGAACGTAACCCGCGTCATAGCGGTCGGCGATGGTCCGACGGGCAGCGCTGATCGCTTCCGGCGCCATGTCGACGCCGTCGGTCCGCATGTATGTGATTAGGCCCTGCTCATAGAGGCCCTGGGCGACGCGCATCGTGTGGCTGGCGGCAAAACCGAGCTTTCGCGCCGCTTCCTGCTGGAGCGTCGATGTCGTGAACGGCGGCGGCGGGTTCTTCGAAAAGGGCTTGGTTTCGACCGAGGCGACGGTGAATCGCCCGGCTTCGACCGCAGCCTTTGCACGGTCGGCATCGCCCTTGTTGCCGATCGTCAGCCGCTCGATCTTCTTTCCGTCGAACTCGACGAGGCGGGCAGTGAAGCTCTGTCCGTCTGCCTCGAAATTCGCGACAACCGACCAATATTCCTGTGGGCGGAAGACCTCGATCTCGCGCTCTCGGTCGACGATCAGGCGAAGCGCGACCGACTGCACGCGGCCAGCCGATTTGGCGCCCGGCAGCTTGCGCCACAGGATCGGCGACAGCGTGAAGCCCACGAGATAGTCAAGCGCGCGGCGCGCCTTGTAGGCGTCGATCAGATCCTCATCGAGGGTTCGCGGATGCGCCATCGCCTCCGTCACCGCGGACTTGGTGATGGCGTTGAAAGCGACGCGCTGGACATTCGCCGGCAGCGCTTTCTTCTTTTTCAGGACCTCCGCGATATGCCAGCTTATCGCTTCGCCTTCGCGGTCGGGGTCGGTCGCGAGGATCAGGGTGTCGGCGTTCTTCGCTTCGTCGGTAATCGACTTCAGCTGCCTCGAGCGGTCGGCCGAGACCTGCCACTCCATCGCGAAGTCCTTGTCGGGATCGACCGAACCGTCCTTCGCGGGCAAGTCGCGCACATGGCCGTAGGACGCGAGGACACGATGTCCCGGCCCCAGATATTTTTCGATGGTCTTCGCCTTGGCCGGCGATTCGACGACGACGAGCTTCAAGCTTTTTCCTCACGCATACGCGTGATGTGGGGCTGAGGGATTCCGCCCGTCAAGCGGGAGACCAGCGTCAGTGAAGCGGCTACATATTCAGACAAATCTGATGCAAAACTCGACATTGCGTTCCGGATCAGGAATTTAGGACAGGCCGAATCCGTTCCGGTTGCGTAGGGGGATCATGCCGAATCCGAGTTACGACGCGTGCCTTGTCGAAGCGGAATTGCGGGCGCGGGCGGCCTACGCGCAACTCCATCGGCACTTTCACGACCAGCGGCATATCGACGAATGCCTGGCGGACCTGGACGGGGTCCGCGACCTCGACGAGCGAAGCCGGCGGGTCCTGCGCTGGGCAATCCTGTGGCATGACGCCGCCTACGAACCGGGTCACCGCGACAACGAGGAACGAAGCGCGCGGCTTGCCTCGACCGAGCTGTCGCGCTGCGGCGTGGACAAGGCCGACGTAGCAGAGGTCGCCCGGCTGATCCGGCTTACGGAGAAGCATAATCCGGAAGACGGTGACCGCATCGGGGCGGTGATGGTGTCGATCGACCTCGCCATCCTGGGATCGGAGCCGGAGCGCTACAGCCGCTACGTCGCCGACGTTCGCCTGGAATATGCGCATGTTCCAGAAGAGCTCTGGAAGATCGGCCGGGCGCTGGTCCTCGAACGGATGATGGCGAAGGGGACGCTGTTCCCCGACGAGGGTTTCCGCGAACGGCTGGAGGAGCAGGCGCGGCGCAACATGGAAGACGAGATCAGCTCGCTGCGCGAAGGCTGACCTTCCCTCCGGCATGCCGGTCGAGCCGGCCGGCGAGATCGAGCTCCAGAAGGGCCATCTGGACGGCCCCGCTGGGCGCGCCGGAGAGACGGATGATTTCGTCTACGGCTACGGGCGAGGGACCAAGCAGCATTTCGACTGCCTCCACGGCTTCACCATCGAATTGCTCAGCTTGCGGCTGATATTCCGACGGGGGCGAAGCAACCCGGGTTTTCGACGGCTGCACGGCCTCGACGACATCGGCAGCAGTCTGGACCAGTGTGGCGCCGTCTCGAATCAGCTGGTTGCAGCCCTGCGCCCGCGGGTCGAGCGGCGAGCCGGGGATCGCCATCACTTCCCGGCCGGCCTCCGCGGCTAGACGCGCCGTGATCAGCGAACCGGAACGCGGCGCCGCTTCGACGACGATCGTTCCAAGGGCGAGCCCGGCGATGATGCGGTTTCGATAAGGGAAGTGGCGGGCCCGGGGTTCCGTACCCGGCGGCATTTCGGCGAGGACGAGTCCGCGCTCGAACAGAGCCTTCTGACGGTCTTCGTTCTCAGGCGGATAGAAAATGTCGATCCCGCCGGCGATAACCCCGACCGTGCCGCCTTCGAGCGCTCCGTCATGGGCAGCCGAATCGATGCCGCGGGCCAGACCTGAGACGACGACCATCCGTTCGCGTCCCAGGCTGTGCGCAAGCTCGCGGGCGAAGCGGCACGCCGCTGCCGAGGCGTTGCGCGCTCCGACGATCGCGACCGCGGGCCTGTCGAGCAAGCGGACGTCACCCTTCGCAATGAGAAGCGGCGGCGCGTCGTCGAGCTGCGCAAGCAGCGGCGGATAGAGTCCCTGGCCAAGCATCAGGTATCGGCCTCCGAGCTTCTCGACGCGGGCGCGCTCGCGCTCGGCTTCCCCGATGCTGACGAGCCTCGGCGGCTTGCCTCCACCGCGGCGCGCAAGATCCGGAACCGCATCCAGCGCGGCTTGCGCCGAGCCGAACCTGGCGATGAGTTGGCGATAGGTAACCGGCCCGATCGAGGGCGAACGGATCAGTCGAAGTCGGGCGATAAGATCGTCGGTCAAGTCTTTCTCCCGATGCGAGGCTCGGTGCCGGCTCGAAGCCGGGCCAGGTTCTCGTGGTGACGCCACAGAACGAGAAGGGTGAAACCGAGCAGCATCGGGAAAAGGGCTTTCTGACCAAGTGCAGCCGCGGCAATCGGCGCGCTGATCGCGGCCAGCATTCCGCTGACCGAAGAGATTCGGATGACGACAAGGGCGACGAGCCAGACGGCGGCATAGACGAGCGCCGCCGGCCAGAAGATTGGGAGCAGAAGGCCGAGATAGGTCGCGACGCCCTTCCCGCCCCGGAACTTCAGCCAGACAGGGTAGAGATGACCGACTAGAGCTCCGGCTGCGGCATAGGCTTCGCCGCCGGGCCACAACCGGCGCGCGATCAGCACAGCGACGGTTGCTTTGAGCGCATCGAGACCGAGTGTCGCTGCGGCCAGCCACTTGCCGCCCGCTCGAAGCACGTTGGTCGCGCCGATGTTTCCGGAGCCGACCTTGCGGACATCCCCCTTCCCCGCGAGCCGGGTCAGGATCAGGCCGAACGGTATCGATCCGAGCAAATAGCCGGTCAGAAGCGCCAGTAGCCCTTCGGTCGTCACGATCCCCCCATGGCCCGACAGTTGCAGGCGAGTTCGGCGTCAGTCAAATGCGCGTGTCATGAATCCGGACGCGCCCCTCCTGTTCTTCGATTCCGGCGTCGGAGGGCTGTCGGTGCTCGGCCCGACCCGCGAGCTGCTTCCAACCGCGCCGATCGTCTACGCAGCGGACAGCGCCGGGTTTCCGTACGGAACGAAGAGCGAGTCCGAGATTGCCTCACGCGTTCCTGCCCTTCTCGGCCGGCTCGTCGAGCGATTCCAGCCGCGGCTCGCCGTGATCGCCTGCAATACCGCCTGCACGATCGCTCTCGACCATGTGCGCGAGGCCCTCGACATTCCCGTCGTGGGCACCGTTCCTGCGATCAAGCCCGCCGCGGAGATGACGAAAAGCGGCGTCATCGGAGTGCTTGGAACCGAGGCGACCATCCGTCAGCCCTATGTCGATGACCTTGCCGAACGGTTCGCGAGCGGGTGCACGGTCCTTCGCTACGGCTCGCCGGAGTTGGTCGCATTGGCGGAGGCGAAGCTCGGCGGCGATCCGGTTCCCATCGAAGCTGTGCGCAGCGCCGCCTCGCCGCTATTCGAGCAGGATGGTGCGAACGAAATGGACGTGGTCGTCCTTGCCTGCACCCACTTCCCCTTGCTGCGCGACGAATTGGGCCGCGTTTTTCCCGGCCTCACCTGGATCGACGGCGGTCCGGGGATCGCCCGGCGGGTTCAGTATCTCACCCGCGAACAGCCGTGGCCGGAGCATTATCCCGGCGGAATCGCAGTTTTCACCGGGGGATCGCCGCGCCAGGCACTGCTCGGAGCGCTCGCCGAATATGGGCTCGACGAGGTTCGATCACTGTGATCGACCCGGGCGGGTGGAAATAGCGGCCTCACGGCGTTAAAGGCTCGCAGCATCACGCGCGGCGGGACAGGTAGCGTTGGATTACGAGAGTATCTTCAAATCGGCGATCGAGCGGCTTCATAAAGAGGGCCGCTATCGCGTGTTCATCGATATATTGCGCACGAAGGGTTCCTATCCCAACGCGCATTGCTTCGGCGGCAACGGACCGAAGCCGGTTACCGTCTGGTGCTCGAACGACTATCTCGGAATGGGCCAGCATCCGGCCGTGATCGAGGCGATGGAAACCGCTCTCCACCAGGTCGGCGCGGGTTCCGGCGGCACCCGCAACATCAGCGGCAACACGCATTTCCACGTGGACCTCGAAGCGGAGCTGGCGGAGCTTCACGGCAAGGACGGGGCCCTCCTCTTTACCTCCGGCTACGTCTCGAACGAGGCCGCGCTTTCGACGATCGGCAAGCTGCTGCCGGGCTGCGTCATATTCTCGGACGCGCTGAACCACGCATCGATGATCGCCGGGATCAAGAGCTCGGGCTGCGAGAAAAGGGTGTTCCGGCACAACGATCTCGAGCATCTCGAGCAGCTTCTTCAGGAGTGCCCTCCGGAAACGCCGAAGCTGATCGCGTTCGAGAGCGTCTATTCGATGGACGGCGATATCGCCCCGATCGCGGCGATCTGCGACCTTGCCGACAAATATGAGGCGTTGACCTACCTCGACGAAGTACACGCCGTCGGGATGTACGGCGAGCATGGCGGCGGGATTTCCGAACGCGACTCGGTCGCCCAGCGGCTTACGATCATCGAAGGAACGCTCGGCAAGGCGTTCGGAGTGATGGGCGGCTATATTGCCGCGAACCGGATGATCATCGACTGCATCCGGTCCTACGCTCCGGGCTTCATCTTCACGACCTCGCTGTCGCCCGTGCTAGTCGCCGGGGCGCTGGCAAGCGTTCGTCACCTGAAGGTCTCGTCGGCCGAGCGTGAGGCGCAGCAGACAGCGGCTGCGATGCTGAAGAAGAAGTTCGCGTCTGCCGGTCTGCCGGTGATGCCCAGCGTCACGCACATCGTCCCGCTACTGGTCGGATGCCCCGCGAAAGCGAAGAAGATCAGCGATATCCTGCTCGCCGAGTACGGGCTCTACGTCCAGCCGATCAACTTCCCGACCGTCCCGCGCGGAACCGAGCGGCTGCGCTTCACTCCCGGCCCGTGCCACAGCGCGGAGATGATGGACGAACTCACGACGGCGCTGGTGGAAATCTGGAGCCGGCTCGAGCTGGAGCTTCGCGAGGCCGCATAAGGGCAGCTTGTCTTCGCGACCGCGCGTGGATTCCGGTTCATCTCTTGCTACCATTCCCATTGGCTGAGTCGGTTGGGGGGCCGCGGATGGGAAATATGCCGGGAAGTGCGCTGACATCGCCGCCCGTGCGGCTCCGCCAGCTTTCGGACAATTGGTGCCGGATCGCGCGCTGGCTCTGGATGCTATTGTTCGGCTTTGCCGCTCTCGCCGATATCGGCGCCACGATCTACGTCTTTCGCGATGCCTATGAGGTCCAGCCCATCTTCTCGCGCTGGGGCCTCGACTATGACGTCGAATATCGCGGCGAGGTCCTGGTCGGAACGATCCCGGGCGCGGACGGCAAGCAGCTTGTCCAGACCCAGGCGCGCTTAACCGCCATCGACGGCCGGCCCATCGATCCGGATTCGTCGCTTTCCGAGCTTTCGACGAGGATTGCGTCGGTGCAGGGCCAGGTGCTCGCGATCGATCTCAGGCAGCCCGATGGCAAGGCGGTCCACCTCCAGCAGCGCAGGTCGCCGGCGGTCGGGGATTCCCGGTTGCTTGAGCAACGCGATTTCCGAATCGCGACGCGGCTTACGGCAGGCCTGCTCGCCTGCGCGGCTCTTCTCATCTGTTCGCTGCTGCTGGCGCTCCGACGACCTGCGGATCCGGTCGCGATGCTTTTCGCCTTCGCCTTTTCCGGAATGGCGGCGACGATCGATCCGCCGCTGCAAATGTGGATGGGACTGCAGCTTTCGGCCGTAAACGACGTCATCGCCGGCGGCTGGTACTACCTGCTGCTGATCGGCTTCGCGACCTTTCCCGACGGTATTTTCGTCCCGCGTTTCTACCGGTGGCTTCTGCTGGCTGGAATCCCGTTCGCGGTGTTCCTGAGCCTGCCCAATGTCGATGAGAATCTTCAGGTGTTCAGTGGGCTGTTCGTTCTCCTTGCGATGCTCATCGGCCAGGCGATCCGCTTCAAGCGCGTCGGCAACGGGATCGAACGGCAGCAAATCAAATGGGCCGGCTTTGGCTTCGTGACCGGCCTGGTCCTGCTCCTGGGAGCCTTCACCGTCGTTCTCTTCATTCCCGATAACCCCGCGGAGCAAAATCCGTGGGTCAACCTTGCGGCGCTGCTGCTCTTCAGCCTCGGGATGGCCGCCATCCCGCTCGGCCTGCTGATTGCGCTCACCCGCTATCGGCTTTGGGAGGCGGATACCGTCATCACCCGTTCTGCCGCTTATGCGGTGGTGACAATCATTGTCGGAGTCGTCTGGGCCGCGAGCACCGACCTCGCCAAGTTGATCATCGAGCAGGTCGTCGGCCGCGAAAGCCAGGCCGGGGCGACCGCGGTCAGCGCGATGATCGCGGCGGGCGTATTCTCGCCCACTCAGTCCATCGTGCTCGGCTGGACCCGCAAGCGCTTCGGCGGGCCGATCGACCGCGTTCGAGGCGCCGCCGAGCGGCTCAAGAACTGGGGTCTTTCCGAGACTCCCGAGGAAGTGGCGACGCGCGCTTTGGCGATTATCGACGAAGCGATCCATCCGACGGCCTCCGCCATCGTGATGGACACCGCCACCGGCCGCGACCTCCTCGCGTCCCGCGACGCCGAGTCCGCGGCCGATCCCAAGCTGATCGAGCATCTGGTCCTCGCCGACGAGGAAAGCAGCGTCGGAACGCTCCTGATCGGACGGCGCTCCGACGGCAACCGCTACAATCGCCAGGAGCTGGAAGCGGTGCGCGAGCTTATCCCCCATCTCGCCGACGCCCTTCGAGTCGCCCGCAGCCGGCATTCCCGCGAGTCGGTCCTGCAACAAAGGATCGAGGAAATGGCAGCACGGCTGGCGCAGATCGAAGGCGGCCGGCCAAAGCCCGCCTGAGGCTGGCGAATCCCTCGGCCATGGCCTAGGCAGCAGCCATGCGCATCGCCCTCGCTTCGGACCATGCCGGCTTCGCCTTGAAGGACGAACTTGCGGCCTGGCTTCGCGACGGCGGCCATGTCGTGATCGACTTGGGAACGAACGGCCCGGAAAGCGTGGACTATCCTGAGTTCGGAGCCCGCCTCGCAAACGCGGTCGCATCGGCCGAAGCGGATCGCGGAATCGCGGTCTGCGGGTCTGGAATCGGCATATCGATCGCCGTGAACCGCAACCCGAAATGCCGTTGCGCGCGGGTCGACGACCCGCTATCGGCCCGTCTGTCGCGCGAGCATAATGACGCGAACGTCCTCGCTCTCGGTGGACGGCTCATCGGAAGCGACATGGCGCGGGCCTGCGTGAGCGAATTCCTCGGCACCGATTTTGCCGGCGGGCGCCACCAGCGCCGCGTCGACCAACTCTCACAGCTCCTGCAGGAAAGCGACTGATGGCAAGCGCCGCCAATCTCAACGACGTGCAGCCCAAGGGCTTCTTCACCGAGGCCTTGAAGGACGCCGACCCCGCCGTCTCCGATGCGATTCTGGCCGAGCTCCGCCGCGAACAGACCCAGATCGAACTGATCGCATCCGAGAACATCGTCAGCAAGGCGGTGCTCGAGGCGCAGGGCTCGGTTCTCACCAACAAATATGCGGAAGGCTATCCGGGCCGCCGCTACTACCAGGGCTGCGCGCCGTCGGATTCCGTCGAGACGCTGGCGATCGAGCGTGCGAAGCAGCTGTTCGGCTGCGGCTTCGCCAATGTTCAACCCCATTCGGGCGCGCAGGCGAACGGCGCCGTCATGCTTGCCCTTCTCCAGCCCGGCGACACGATAATGGGGATGAGCCTGGCCGCGGGTGGGCACCTGACCCATGGAGCGCCTCCGGCTCAGTCGGGCAAATGGTTCAATGCCGTCCAGTACGGCGTCCGCCCCGACGATCACCTGGTCGATTTCGATGAGGTCGAACGGCTCGCGAAATCACATAAGCCGAAGATGATCATCTGCGGCGGATCGGCCTATCCGCGGCATCTCGACTTCGCCCGCTTCCGCGCCATCTGCGACGAGGTCGGGGCGCTGCTGTTCGTCGACATGGCGCATTTCGCGGGCCTGGTCGCGGCGGGCGAGCACCCCTCCCCCTTCGGTCATGCGCATGTGGTCACGACGACCACGCACAAGACCCTTCGCGGGCCGCGCGGAGGAATGGTGATCACCGACGACGAAGCGATCGCCAAGAAGATCAACTCCGCCGTCTTCCCCGGTCTTCAGGGCGGTCCGCTGATGCATGTGATCGCGGCCAAGGCGGTGGCCTTCGGCGAAGCGCTTCAGCCGGACTTCAAGACCTATGCGAAAGCCGTGATCGCGAACGCGCAGACTCTCGCCACCCGGCTGAAGGAACGGGGCGCCGACCTCGTCGCCGGCGGCACCGACACGCATCTCGCCCTGGTCGACCTGAGGCCGCTTGGGCTTACGGGCAAGGACGCGGACGAAAGCCTCGAGCGTGCCGGCATCACCTGCAACAAGAACGGCGTCCCGTTCGACCCGCTGCCGCCCGTCAAGACCAGCGGAATCCGCGTCGGCTCGCCGGCGGGAACCACCCGCGGATTCGGCGAAGCGGAATTCCGGGATATTGCCGACATGGTCGCCGACGTCCTCGACGGCCTTGCCGCCAACGGGCTCGAGAATAACGGCACGGTCGAGGCGGAGGTGAACGGCCGAGTCCGCGAGCTCTGCGCCCGCTTCCCCATCTACGAAGGCTAGCGAATGCGCTGCCCGTTCTGCGCTCATGAAGCGAGCCAGGTGAAGGATAGCCGCCCATCGGAGGATGGAGCGGCCATCCGGCGCCGCCGCCAGTGCGAGGAGTGCGGGGCGCGCTTCACGACATTCGAGCGTGTGCAGCTTCGCGAGCTGACCGTCGTCAAGAAGAATGGCGAACGCGAGCCGTTCGACCGCGCCAAGCTGGAGCGGTCGGTCGCAATCGCGTGCCGGAAGCGGGATATACCGGCGGAACGAGTGGAGCGGCTGATCACCTCGATCCAGCGCCAGCTGGAGACTCGCGGGGATGAAGTGACGACGAGCCAGATCGGCGAGGCGGTGATGGACGGCCTAAAAGCGCTCGACCACGTCGCCTACATCCGCTTCGCAAGCGTCTACAAGGACTTCAGCGAGCCCGGCGATTTCGCGGAGATTGCCGGCGCGGTCGGCGATGGGAGCTAGTTTAAAGCCGGCTATCGTGCTGGTCCGCCCGCAGCTGGGACAGAATATCGGCAAGGCGGCGCGGGCGATGCTCAATTTCGAACTGACGGAGATGCGGCTTGTCGCCCCGCGGGACGGCTGGCCGAACCCGGACGCCGGTCCAGCGGCCAGCGGTGCGGACGTGGTCCTCCAGAAAGCGCAAGTCTTCGAGACAGTGAAAAGTGCAGTCGCCGATTGCTCGACCGTCTATGCCTCAACGGTTCGCCGCCGCGACCTCGTGATACCGGTCCTGACCCCGGAAGCGATGGCGGCCGAGATCGCCGCTTCGCCTGCGCGTTCGGCGATCCTGTTCGGCCCGGAGCGGTCGGGCCTGGAGACGGAGGAAGTCGCGCTTGCGAATGCGATCGTGACGGTTCCGATCAACCCCGACTTCGGTTCGCTCAACCTCGCCCAGGCGGTGATCCTGCTCGCCTATGAATGGTCGAAGACGTCGGCGCTCGCCGTACCGCCAAGCAAGGAGCTCGAAGTGGGTGCTCCTCATGGCGAGCTCGAAGGAATGATCGCCCAGCTCGACGAAGCGCTGGAAGCCAAGGGCTATTTCCACCCGCCGTCGCGCACCCAGTCGACGAAGAACACCCTCCGGACCATCTTCACCAAGACAGGCTGGTCGTCGCGGGAGGTGAAAGCCGTCCGCGGGGTTATTCGCGCGCTCGTGAATCCGCCTCGAAAGCGACCGTGAAGCCATTGCCACGACTCGCTCGAAGGCGCATTATCAACACCTTGAGTTAGAGGAGAACGGCCATGATGCATCTTCTCGTTGCGTTGCTTCTCGCCCCGACGCCCGGGACGATCGGCGACAATCGGTCGCTGTTGTTCGACCGCGCGCAAGGGCCAACGCCGGTAACCGACAAGGATCTGAGGCCCGGCAAGCTTCCAGATTGCCGGAATGCCGAGGAGGTCCAGATAACGCTGGAGCAAATCCGGCACGGCGATAAAGAGCTGTGCTTCATCCGCGACATCAGGGCGTTCAACCGGCCCACGCCTTGACCTTCGACAGGCGTGCCACTAGGTGCGCCACTCGCAATTGATCCCGCATTCCCGGTGAAGCGGTGATCGCGCCTGCCGCAAGGGCAAGCGGTGCGGTTCCGGGGCTTTGTCGAAACGCGAATTGGAGATTGAACGTGAGCAAGCGCTCTAGCGCCAAGTATAAACTCGACCGCCGGATGGGCGAGAACGTCTTCGGACGGCCCAAGAGCCCGGTCAACCGCCGCGAATATGGCCCCGGCCAGCACGGCCAGCGCCGCAAGGGCAAGCTTTCGGACTTCGGTGTCCAGCTTCGTGCCAAGCAGAAGCTAAAGGGCTATTACGGCGACATCACCGAGAAGCAGTTCAAGGGCACTTACGTCGAAGCGAGCCGGATGAAGGGCGACGCTTCGCAGAACCTGATCGGGCTTCTCGAGCGCCGGCTCGACATGGTGGTCTATCGCGCCAAGTTCGCGCCTACGATCTGGGCTGCGCGCCAGCTGGTGAGCCATGGGCACATCCGGGTCAACGGCGTGAAGTGCAACATCGCCTCGCGCCGGGTCGACGTCGGGGACGCCATCGAGCTTGGTCCGAAGGCGCAGGAAATGGCCCTCGTGATCGAGGCGCAGAGCCTCGCCGAGCGCGACGTGCCCGATTATGTCGTTCCCGACGGTACGTCGAAGGTCAGCTTCAACCGCGTTCCTACGCTGGACGAGGTGCCCTATCCGGTGCGGATGGAGCCGAACCTCGTGATCGAGTTCTACTCGCGATAAGGTTGAGCGGTTTTTGAGCAAAGGGCGGCCGTTTGGCCGCCCTTTTTCGTTAATGGCCGATCGTGCGGTCCAGCAACTGCCCCATGTGCGTCAGGAACTCGGCGCGGACGGATGAATCGCGAAGCTGGTGGTCAAGCCCCTTGTACTGGAGGAATTCGACCTCCTTCCCGGCACTTCGAAGCGCGTCAGCCATCTTCTGTGAGTGCCGGAACGCGACGTTTGCGTCGAGGTCTCCGTGCACGAGCAGCACCGGCGCCTGGATCCGGTCGGCATGGCGCAGAGGCGAACCTTGATCGATGTGCGGGCCGTCGCCCACGAAATCCTCGATGATCCGCTGGGAGCTGTAACCCTTCGCGTCGTCTTTCAGCAGCCCGAGGTCGGTCACCGGCGCAACGGCGATCACCGCCTTGTAAAGCTTCGGATCGGTTTCGGCCTCCATCAGGGCGGCATAGCCGCCGTAGGACCAGCCGAAGATCGCCATCCGGTCGGCGTCGGCGATCCCCTGCGACACCAGCCACTTCGCCGAAGCCGAAATGTCGCTCATCGAAGTGCGCCAATTCTTGAAGCCGTTTTCGTTGAGCCATTCGTCGCCGTAGCCCGCCGACCCGCGGTATTCGGGCTGGATGACCGCGTAGCCCCGCGCCGCAAGGAACTGGGAGAGGAAATCGAATCCCCATTCGTCGCGACTGCTTGGACCGCCATGAGGAAGGATCACGGCGGGAAGGTTCTTGGCCGCCTTGCCCGGCGGAAGCGTCAGATAGGCCGGGATTTGCGCGCCGTCGGGCGCCGGCACCGTCACGGCCTTCTGCGTGGCAAGCGTCCGGCCTTCGAGCTGCGGCCGCTCGATCATCGCTTCGTTGAGCGTCTTCTTGTCGCGGTCGAAGAGGTAAAAGCGCCCAGGATCGTTGTCGCTTTCGGCATAGATGAGCAGCTTGCGCCCATTACTGCTCGAATCGACGAAATCGACGATCGGCAGGTTCGGAAGCGCCTTCGACAGCGAAGCCGCAAGCGCCTTGAACTCGGGATCGAAATAGGTCGCGTGACGCGCTTCGTCGGCATAGGTGTAGCCGATCACGCGCAGGCCCTCGCCGACGCGCACGACGCCGTCGATGTCGACCCGCGGATTTTCGGCTATCAGCTTCTCTGCGCGAGTCCCGTCGAGCTTGATCGTGTAGAGCGCCTGGCGGCCGTCCTTCTTCTTCAGCACATAAAGCGCGTTGATGTCGGCATCGATCGCAAGCGGTTCGATCTGGTCCTCGTAGTCGCCGTAGTCTACGAGCGTCTTCCAGTCGTGCGCCCCGGGCGTCCGGTAGAAATATTTGACCTGTCCCGTCAGTGCGCCGAACTGCCGAACCTCATCGACCCGCATGATCCGAACATTTCCTCGGCCGTCGGTCATGTAATCGGAGGCTTCCTCGCGCGGGTTCTCCACGCTGGACGTCTGCAGGTTGCGCGTGTCGACGACGTCGACCCCGAGGCCGCTCTTGCTGTGGGCCAGCCGGCTCTCGACGGCGGCCGCGCCGCCTTCCGGCACATATTCGCGCTCCATCAGCACCTTGCCGTCGCGAGCCCCGTTCCAGTCGAGGATGACTCCGTCGCTCTGGCGCAGATAAGTGTCGAAGAAGCTGCTCTTCTGGCCGAGCAGCCTGGGATCGGACCCGTCGGTGCCCATCGAAATCAGTCGCTCGAAGCCCAGGATCTGAGCCAGCTGGTGGGTAAGCGCGCTGATCCGGCAAACGGCGCGGTCCGGGGCGGAATAATTACACCAGTTGAGGATCTCCGGATTGCCATCGGCGCTCGTCATCACCGTCGACTTGCCGCTCTCCAGGTTGGAGATCACCGCAAAACTCCGCGGGCCCGGACCCGGCGTGATGTACATGACGCTGGAGCCGTCCGGCGAAAGACGGGGAGCGCCAACTGAAGGCCGCGCCCCAAATGCCGCTGCGTCTTCAGCAAGCGAATGAGCCCCCTGGGCATGAGCGCCGGCAGCGATCGCGGCAATACTCGCCGCGCCGAGAAAGAATCGAAACGTCACGAAAGAAACCCCCTGCCTGAACCTCGGCACGACCGCAGTCTGCCAGAAGGCCGTGCGAAAACAAGGGTATGACTTGGCGCGGCCGATGGCCGTTGCTACCGGCGCTCGCGATGACGCAACCACCCCTTCCGGAATGGGCCCGGCACGAGGCAGTCTGGATCGGGTTTCCGTCCGATCCGGAACTGTGGCTCGCGGACCTCCGCCCGGCGCAGCAGGAGGTCGCGGCCTTTGCCAAGGCCATTCACTCGGCCGGCAAAGGCGAGCAGGTCTGGCTCGTCGCAAGCCACGAAGACGCGGCGGCTGCCGCCCGTGCGCTAGCCCCGTTCGCCAGGATCGTCGTCGAGCCGTTCGGCGACATCTGGCTCCGCGACACTGGGCCGATAATCCTCGGCTCCGGTAAGTCCCGCCGAGCCCAGGGCTTCCGGTTCAACGGCTGGGGCGGGAAGTACGAGCTTGCCGGCGACGACACGATCGGCGAGCGCCTCGCCGGCCGCGCGGCTTTTCCTTATTCACAGTCCGGCTGGTTCCTCGAGGGCGGAGCGATCGACCATGACGGATCCGGCACCGCGGTCACAACCGAGCAATGCGTCCTCAACCCGAACCGAAATCCGGGGATGTCGCGCGAGCAAGTCGACGAAACCCTGGCTCGCGAACTGGGCTTCGAACGGGTGATCTGGCTCGGCGAGGGTCTCGCCAACGACCACACCGACGGCCATGTCGACAATCTCGCCCGGTTCGTCGCGCCTGGCCGGATCGCGGTCCCGACACCTGCCGAGAACGATCCGAATGCCGCGGCCTATCGCGACGCGGCTCGGCGGCTAAGGGATACGAAGCTGGATGTCGTCACCCTGCCCTCGCCCGGCGTGGTTACGAATGTGGATGGCGACATCGTCCCGGCCAGCTACATGAACTTCTATATCGGCAATGCCGCGGTGGTCGTGCCGCAATATGGCGCGCCCCACGACCGCGCCGCAGTGAAGGTTGTCCAGGCGCTTTTCCCCGATCGCGTTGCAATCGGCCTTGGAGCCGACCACATCCTCACCGGGGGTGGAAGCTTCCACTGCATCTCGCAACAGGTCCCGGCATGAGCAAGATCACCGTCGCTGCGCTGCAGCTCGCCTTCACCGACGACACGGATTCGAACATCCGCGCCGTGTCGGAGTTGGTCCGCGAAGCGCATTCGCGCGGCGCGGAAGTGGTCCTGCCGCCGGAGCTGTTCGAAGGCCCGTATTTCTGCCGGGTCGAGGATGAGAGCCTGTTCGCAAGCGCGAAGCCAACAGCGGAGCATCCGTCCGTCCTTGCCATGCAGGCACTCGCCGCCGAGCTTCAGATTTGGATCCCGACCAGCTTCTTCGAGGCGGAGGGTCCGCACCATTACAATAGCCTTGCGATGATCGGGCCCGACGGGAAGGTCGCCGGAGTCTATCGCAAGAGCCACATCCCCGACGGTCCGGGCTACGAGGAGAAGTTCTACTTCCGGCCCGGAAACACGGGCTTCAAGGTCTGGCCCGGGCCGAATGAGGCGACGCTCGGCGTCGGAGTCTGCTGGGACCAATGGTATCCCGAAACCGCGCGCGCGATGATGCTGATGGGTGCGGAGATCCTATTCTACCCGACGGCCATCGGCACCGAGCCGCACGATCCCGACCTCGATACGTCACGGCTTTGGCGGCGCGCGATGATCGGCCACGCGGTCTCGAACGTGGTTCCGGTGGTCGCCGCCAACCGCATCGGAACCGAGCACGGCCAGCGCTTTTACGGCCACAGCTTCATCTGCGACGAGCGCGGGGACATGCTCGCGGAATTTGCAGCAGAGGAGACAGGCGCACTGGTGGCGACCCTCGACCTAAGCGCCGCCAAGAAGCACCGCGCGGCCTTCGGCTTCTTCCGCGACCGCCGACCCGAGCTTTACGGGCGGCTCACCGAGGACATTTGAAGTCCAGGGCGCGCTCGAAAACTGCCTCGAACATCTCGCGGTCAAGACGTCCCGTATTCGTGTTCTGCCGCGAGCAATGGTAGCTCGACAGCAGTGCGCGGCCATCCGCCGCGAAGGCTTCTGCACCGTGCGCGAATTTCGCGCGTGGCCATAGCCCCAGGATCCGCGCCGTCGCGACATGGGCGATATGTCCCAGGGCAATGACCACTCGCGCCTCCGGGAGCGCTGCCAGAGAAGCTTCCAGATAATGGCCGCAGGTCGCAACCTCCTCGGACGTCGGCTTGTTCGCTGGAGGCAGGCATTTGACCGCATTGAGGATAATTGTCCCCTTCAGCTGCAGTCCGTCATCTCGCTCCCCGCGATAGCAACCATCGGCGAGCCCGAGCTTGAGCAAGGTCGAATAGAGGAATTCACCCGACGCATCGCCGGTGAATGGCCGCCCCGTCCGATTTGCACCCTTCCGGCCCGGCGCCAGCCCGACGATCGCGAGCCATGCATCCGCCTCGCCGAATGCAGGCACTGGAGCGTTCCACCAGTCCGGCTGCTCGACCCGGAGCCCCGCGCGGAGTCGTACCAGCCGCGGGCATAGCGGACAGTCTCGCGGAGCCTCCGCCTTCGGGATCGGTGACAGGTCGGCAGGCGGGTCCATCAGGCTTTCGTACTGTCATTCCAGCAAAAGCTGGAATCCATGCACCGTTTGGACCTCAGCTTTCGCTGGGGTGACGTGGCGGCTACTTGAATGCTGTGTCCCACCTCTACGCAATCGCCATCGGGTCAAATCGCCCGCATGGCTGGTACGGCCGCCCGCCGCAGGTGGTGGAAACGGCAATCGCGAGGCTCGATCGCGACTTCGGCCTGTTCGACGCATCACCAATCATCCTCAACCGCGCCCAGGGCGGAGCCGGCCGCGACTTCGCCAACGCGGTTGCCATCGTCGAAAGCGATCTCGTCCCGCCGGACATGCTCCGGTCGCTCAAGGCTATCGAGCGCGAATTCGGACGCCGGCGGGGTCGCCGCTGGGCATCGCGGGTGCTGGACCTCGACATCGTCGACTGGAGCGGCGGAACATGGAAGTCGCGCTTACTGACCGTTCCTCACAAGGCAGCTGACAGCCGCGCATTCGTCATCGGACCGCTTGCTGCCATAGCGCCCTCCTGGCGGCTCGATGCGCCGCTTACGGCCGCTCATCTGGCGCATCGCCTTGCCCGCAGGCGGCCGCGCGGGTAACGGGGCGCGGCTGGTCGGGCCCATAGCTCAGTCGGTAGAGCAACTGACTTTTAATCAGTAGGTCGCTGGTTCGAATCCAGCTGGGCTCACCAGCACCAATATCTGAGCAACCGAAGCAATCGCAGCAGCTCGGCTCACCAGCATTACCGCGCCGCCAGCATCACCTGCTCGAGCGAGCCTGACTCCGGAAGGATGACCCGCAGCTTCTTGCTGGCGAAGTCGATCGAAACCTTCTTGAAGGCGCGAAGCGCGTTCATTCCGAGGAGGAGCGCCGGCTTCTTGTCGAGGCCGAGCTTCTCGAACGTGTGTGCGTCGGCGAAAACTACGGCGAGATTGCCGAGCGCCACGTCCCCGACCTCGAGCTTCTTCACGAATGTATATTCGCCGTGCAGGATGTCGCCCGTTACGGATTCGAGGTCCACTCCGCCGGTGCTCTTTACGAGACCCGAATTCGCTAGGCTGCGGCGCAGGGCCTCGTTGCCCACGCTGACGTCCGACCCCGTATCGAGAATCACGGTGATTCGATGACCGTCAGCGACGGCGTTGGTTACGATCAGCCGCCCGCTGCGCAGCTTGCCCGTCACCACGATCGTGCCGTCTTCGCGAGGCGCCCGCTGCTCGGCGGGGACGATCGTCATGATCCGTTTCTCAAAATCGAACGTGACACGCTTCGACTTCAGCGAGTCCGTCCCGAGGATCCCGTCGGCACCCATATGCTCGGCTTCCAGCACCGGAGCATCTACAATTCGGATGTCGCTCTGGCTGAGTTGGAGATTGGGCACAGTCGCGGTCTGCACCTGGCTGATGCCGGTGACGCTGTGAAGCGAAGCGCTCGCACCGAACTCAAGCCCCGCCTGCGCGGCGACTGCGCTGGATATCGCCGTCCGGTCCGCGCCTGTGTCAACCAGGAACCGGAAGGGGCCGCTGCCGCCGACACGCACCGCCACCGTCATCCGATCGTTCACGTCCTTTCGGATCTTTACGTCGTCGGCCTGTGTCGTGGAATCGACCTGCTGCCGTTGCCCGACGGTGTCGAACACGTTCATCATCGACTGTGCCGTCTGGGCCGATGCCGGCGCCGCAGTCATTCCGATCAGAAGAAGCGGGAGTATCCGGGCTCGACGCATGGGCAAGGCCTCCTTTGTCGGCAACTCTACACCTGCGCCCGTGGGATGTCGTTAGCGACTTGTTAGCCCTCGGGAGCGCACGCTTCTCCTCGCAATGCCGGATCGTTGGAATGACTGAAGCGGCGTCCGTCACGACCTTCGTCATGGGGCCGCGGCTCCCATGGGCCGAAGACGTGCCCGAGTCCGGCGAATTGGGGCCGTTCGACGCGGCCATTATCCTCGATGGAAGCGCGCGCAAGGACTGCTCGATCCGCAAGATTTCCGCTCTCGGGGCGACCATCCGCATAGGAGCCGGAAAACCTGCCGCTTCGGAGGTTTCAGTTGAGCTTGCGACCGGCCAGCGTGTGATCGCGACCGTCGATTGGGCCGAAGCCGGCGAAATCGGCGCGCGCTTCAAGCAGCCGATCGACGTGCTCGCCCTCATCAACCGAAAGCTCGTCAGCCAGCCTGGCGACCGGCGGGCCATGCCGCGCGTGGAGATACGCTGCGCCGCCTACGTCAAGCGCGGCGAGGATTTCCTTGCAGCAACCGTCCGCAATGTTTCCGCTCGTGGCCTCCAGCTCGAGGGCGATGCCCTTCCCCCCGTCGGAAGCTATGTTTCCCTGTTCGTCGAAGGGTTGAACGTCCCTCCGGGCGAGGTCGCCTGGCGGAAGGACGATCTGGCCGGAATCGAGCTGTTCGAGGAACTTCGCTGGTCCTCCATCATGCCGTGGATCCGCGAGCAGATGCGCAAGCAGCCGCAATAGCGCCGGCGCCCAGCCCGCGATTTTGGCAATCCGTTAACGTGTGATAGTTAACGCTCGGTAACTAAAGCGATTCCAAGGTGATGCGTAGCGGGGCGCCATGGGAAACCGGGATAGTGCGTACAATCGAAACTCACGCCGGCACCGGGCCTTCCGGTTTAATTCCCCCATCGGAGCCGTTGTACTGGTTGTCCTGATCGCGGCATTCGTTGCGCTGGTCCTGTGGGCACTCGATCTCTGAAACAGCTACTTTTCCTTGTCGGGGTCGCGGCGCCTCCCCTTCCCGGATAGGTAACCGGACATTGAAGAGAGGAAAAGCGGCGTGCTGCTAGGCTCACTCGGCCCAAGCGGGTTACGAGAAGCTAGCCTGTACGCCTCCTTGAAAGCCGGTCGACGTTGCACAGGAGCGTGCAGCGCAGCCCATGCTCGAGCCATTCGCGGAAGATTTCTCCCCGGAGTTGCCGAACGCTGCCCAGGATCACGGCATTGCCGATGTTCCCACGCAGCGGCTGGCTGATGGGCTTGGTTCCATGCTCGTGCCATTCGAGCTTGAGGACATTATTGTCGTCAACGGCCCAGTTCACGCTCACCCGGCCGTCTTCATTCGATAACGCACCATATTTGGCGGCATTCGTGCAAAGTTCGTGGATTAGCATACCGAGCGACTGGGCCGACTGCGGGCTAAGCTCGATCGCCGTGCCGCACACCTCCACCTGGCGGTCCGCGAACGGACCAAGTTCGACTTCCAGGAGTGAATCGAGAGTCACATTTTGCCAGCGTGCATCCGCTACCAGGCGATTGGCCTTGGCCAAAGCGCTCAGGCGGCTCTCAACCTTCGCTCGATAGTCGTCGACGCCGTCGCCCTTCGTTAGCCGAACTATGCTTTGGACGACCGTCAGGAGGTTGCTGGCCCGATGATCTGCCTCGCGGGCAAGCAGCTCAGTCCGCTCTTCGGCGAGCTTTCCTTCCGTGATGTCGACGAGCATGGTTACCGAACCCAGGCAATCGCCCGCCGCGTCCAAGATCGGCGTCGGATAGGGGCAGATGCTGGACCGCGACCCATCTGGCCGCTCGGCGATCAGCTCGACGCCGCGCACAGGCCGCTTTTCCCGCAACGCCGCCGCAGTCGGCGACTCATCCGGCGGCAGCGGAGCCCCATCGGCGGAGAACAGCTTCCACGCGACCGTCCACAGATCCTGTCCAAGGACCGGAAGCCGTCCGGACAGCTCGACACATTCCTGATTGTAATAAGTGAGCCGCCCCTCCGAATCGGTGGTGTAGATCGCGACCGGAAGATCTTCGAGTATGTCGCGAAAGGTGATTTCGCGCTTCTGGAATTCCTCGACCGCCGCGTGGAGGACTTTCACTTTCCCGGAGTCAGTGGGTTGTTCGGACGCCATGTGGCAAATACTCCACGCGCCACCGGGCCGGATGACGGTTCAATCGTTTCGCAATAGGCACGGTCCAGCCGAATGTCTGTGCACTAGTGGACATAAGCAGAAACTGCGCTTATCTCTCAGGCGATTCGGGGGGATCCGGGCGATGGAATTTATCAACGATAACAGCGATGTGCACGTCAGCGACGGGACGGGCAACAACCTGCTGCGCGCGCTTCGGCCATACGATCTGGACCTCCTTCTACCGTTGATGGAGGAATGGGAGGGAACGACCGGAACTGTTCTGTTCGAGCCCGGCGATCTCGTTCAGACAGTCTATTTTCCGTGCGGCCCCAGCATGATCTCCTGCCTGGTCATTCTCGAGAACGGTCAATCCGTGGAGACAGCCCTCGTCGGACGAGAGGGCGCGGTGGGCGGAATCGTCAGCCAGGGTCGGCTTCCCGCCTATGCGCGCGCCGAAGTGCAATTCTCAGGCCGGTTCCTGAGGATGGAGTCGGCCGCACTCGAGCGCGCGAAGATGCAATCTTTGAGCTTGCGGCACCTGTTCGCTCGCTATGCCGATTGCGTGGTCGCGCAAATCTTCCAGGCGGTCGCTTGCAATGCCGCACACACGATCGAGCAACGAGCCGCGAAGTGGCTGGAGGCAGCGATTGTCCGCACTGGCGAGCATGACGTGCCGCTCACCCAGGAACAGCTCGGCGCAATGCTCGGCGTGGGACGGAGCTACATCAGCCGGGTGCTGCGATCCCTCAAGCAGCGCGGAATCGTCGACACAAAGCGCGGCCGCCTGTGTGTCCGCGACGAGGCGGCGCTTGCCGCTTTGTCGTGCCACTGCAATGAGTCGGTCAAACGCCACTTCGAAGACGTGTTAAGCGGGGTTTATCCGGTTGAAGACGAAAGCACAGGCCAGCGGATAATCATCGTTGCGGAGTGACTCGGTGCGGCTGGTCAGCTGACGCTGACGAAACTGTCCAGTACTTTCTTCCGGCCGGCGTGCTCGAAGTCGATTTCCAGCTTGTTGCCTTCGATGGCCGCGATCGTGCCGTGGCCGAACTTTTCGTGGAAGACCCGCTGGCCGAGCGTGAGATCGTCTCTGCCCTTGTTGCCAAGCGAGACCGAGCTCGCTCGCGCCTCGATCACGCGCTGTGGCTCGGTCGAAAAGCGCCCCGATGAAGCCGCGCGCTGCCACCCCGGGCCTCGGGTCGACGACCGCATCGACTGCGCTGGCCCGAGATGCGCGAACGGGTCGGCGCGCTCCGACCATTGCGCCCGCCACAGGCTCTCGCCGCCGCTCATCGTCGTCTCTTCGTCGATGTGTGCGTCCGGAAGCTCGGCGACGAAGCGGCTTGGGATCGAGCTGGTCCACTGCCCGTAGATCCGGCGGTTGGCGGCGTGAAAAACGGTCGAACGGCGCTTGGCGCGAGTGATCGCGACATAGGCAAGCCGCCGCTCCTCCTCGAGCGATGCCAGCCCTCCCTCGTCCAGCGCGCGCTGCGACGGGAAGATACCCTCCTCCCAGCCCGGCAAATAGACGGTGTCGAACTCCAGCCCCTTGGCCGCGTGGATGGTCATGATCGTTACCTTGTCCCGGTCGCGGTCCTCGTCATTGTCCATCACCAGGCTGACATGCTCGAGGAAGCCGGCGAGGTTTTCGTACTCCTCCATCGCCCGGACGAGCTCGGCGAGGTTCTCGAGTCGGCCCGCGGACTCGGCGCTTC
>JBKPOU010000053.1:0-12647 GCA_046733255.1 Pseudomonadota bacterium | reverse complement strand
GTTTTATCGGAACTGCCTGCTCACCCTTTATCCGTCCCTCTACGAGGGATGGGGACTGCCAGTCGCTGAAAGCCTGGCCTACGGAAAGGCTTGTATAACCTCCGACCGAACGGCCACCCGGGAAATTGCTCCTGGCCTGACAGATCTTGCCGACCCCTATGATTTTCGAGGCTGGCACGATCGCGTCACTTATTACCTGGACAATCCAGACGCACTGAGGCGCGCCGAAGACAAAATCCGCAGCGAATATCGCGAGCATTCATGGGACGAATCCATTCGGCAGATTGTATCCATCGTGGATTCCCTGCCCGTAACCAAGTCCGAGGCGGTGGCAGTTCTTCCCAACGAAGTCGTCGAGTTTTTCGCGAGTGCCCAGACCGGGAAAGGCGCGGCGATGTGCGCTGGCGGTTGGTCCAATCCCGAACGCAGCGGGCGATGGTCGCTCGGCCCGTCGTCGAAGCTTGCATTCCGCTACCCGGCCAAGGGGAGCGAAGTTTACTTGCGCTTGCGACTTCGGGCGTTGACCCGACCGGGAAGCGAAACGCGTCGAGTGCGTGTTCGGATCAATGATCGACCGGGCGAAATCATGGAAATATCCGGCGCGCCGGCGGATTTCAATCTTGCCATTCCGGCACACACTGGCGAGGGCGAGACCTTTCCCGAAGTCGTGGTGGCGTTCGAGCCCCTGGAGCTGTTCTCACCGAGCATGATTAGCGGCAGCGGGGATACCCGCTTCTTGGGCGTTTATCTGATTGCAGCCCAGATTGCCGATGATGTCGCGAAGCTTTCGCCGCTGAACCCGGCTCTCCCGAACGGTGCTGCCAGCGCGGAGCGAGCACCGGCGCAGTCGTTGGAAATGGCGAAGGAGCTGGTTTCCCTGCCAGCACGCTTCACCGGCAAACGGCCGCTCGCGCGATTTGCCCGGGCCACCGGTTTTGACAAGCTCTGGCTGAGACTGCACGCCCGCCGCTTCAAGCGAGCCTATGCGAGCATCGGCCTCATCGTCGATTATCTCCAGCGTGAGAAACGGTCGTGATTGAGGAAGTGAGCTAATGCCGAACGTCGAGCTGCATCGAGCGATTACCGCTGCGGGAATCGAGACGCGAGGGGACGACGCGATCGGCCCGGACTTCGGGAAGCTGCGGCCCCCGTGGGCGCAGGGCACAATCTCGGACTACGATTCCCGCTTTCTCGCGGGGCTCGTCAATTTCGCGAATCCCCGAACGGTAGTCGAAATCGGCGTCGCAAGCGGCTGGAGCTCGGCGGTCATGCTCAAGGCGCTCAGCACACTGGGCGGGGACCGAAAGGTTGTCGGCATCGATCTTTCGCCGACCTATTATCTAGATGCATCTATCCCGACGGGACAGGCGGTCCAGGAAACGGTGCCGGACCTCGCGGCTAATTATCAGCTGCTGACGGGCAAGTTGGCGTTCGACGTGATGCCCGACGTCGGCACGGTCGATTTCGCCTTCATCGACGGACATCACATGCATCCGTGGGCAACGCTGGACATGCTGAGCGTGCTTCCATTCGTCGATCGCGGCCGCTGGATCGCAATGCATGATCTGAACCTATGCACGTTCGAGCGCCACAAGCACACCAACCGAGCGCCCTTTTACCTGTTCTATATGTGGCCCGACCAGAAGCTGCATTCGACGCAGCAGCCGACGATGATCGGCGCGGTGATCGTCGAGCGTGCTCCGGCCAATTACCTGCCGACGCTCCTGGAAATTCTCTACACGCCGTGGGAGGTGGACGTTGATCCAGAAGCGCTGTCGAGGCTTGCCGAATTGATCAGCAGCCAATTCGGCGATGCGTGGTCCGCGAAATTTTCGGTCGCATTCGACCACTGCCGCGAACAGTTTCGCAAGTGCCAGGAAGGCTCAAGAAAATAATAATGACAAAATCTGCAATCGTAACCGGCATCACCGGGCAGGACGGCGCGTATCTGGCCGAGCTGCTGCTGAACAAGGGCTACACCGTCCACGGCACGTACCGCCGCACCAGCTCTGTCAATTTCTGGCGGGTGGAGGAGCTTGGCATTGCCGGTCATCCGGAGCTCCACCTCGTCGAGCATGACCTGACCGATCTTTCCGCGTCGATCCGGCTGCTCCAGCAATCGGGCGCGGGCGAGGTCTACAATCTCGCCGCGCAAAGCTTCGTCGGAGTGTCGTTCGAGCAGCCGATCACGACTGCGGAAATTACCGGCATCGGGCCGCTGAACCTCCTCGAGGCGATCCGGATCGTCGACCCGAAGACGCGCTTCTACCAGGCAAGCACGTCGGAGATGTTCGGCAAGGTGCAGGCCGTACCGCAGAGCGAGGACACGCCCTTCTATCCGCGCAGCCCCTATGGCGTCGCCAAGCTCTTCGCTCACTGGATGACGGTGAACTATCGCGAGAGCTACGGCATTTTCGGAAGCAGCGGCATCCTGTTCAATCACGAAAGCCCGCTTCGCGGACGCGAATTCGTGACCCGCAAGATCACCGACGCCGTCGCCAGGATCAAGCTCGGAAAGCTCGATTGCGTTTCGCTCGGCAACCTCGATGCGAAGCGCGACTGGGGCTTTGCCAAGGAATATGTCGACGGCATGTGGCGGATGCTCCAGGCCGACGAGCCGGATACGTTCGTCCTCGCCACCAAGCGCACCGAGACCGTCCGCGATTTCGTCCGTATGGCATTCAAGGCCGCCGACATCGACCTCGAGTTTTCCGGTCAGGGGGATGCGGAAACCGCAACCGACACGGTCACCGGCAAGACAGTGGTGAAGGTCGATCCCCGCTTCTATCGGCCGGCCGAAGTCGATCTTCTCATCGGCGATCCGGCAAAAGCGAAGGCGCGGCTCGGATGGGAACCGAAAACGAGTCTGGAGGAGCTTTGCCGGATCATGGTCGAAGCCGACATGCGGCGGATCCGCGCCGGCTTCTCCTTCTGATCGGCAGCGAAGGTTTAGCGCCGTGGCAAGAGTCCTCATAACCGGAGCGACGGGCTTCACCGGCCGCTATCTCGCGCCGAAGCTTGCCGAGACCGGTTACGAGGTTCACGGCACGGTCCACGGGGATTCGGGCAATTCGGTCAAGGGCGTTTCGAAACTGCATTCGGTCGACCTCGGCGAAGCGGCTTCAGTGCTGCGGCTCGTCACCGACGTCGCTCCTGACAAGGTCGTGCACCTGGCCGCGATCGCCTTCGTCGCTCATCGCGATCCCGCGGAGATGTACCGCAGCAACATCCTCGGCACGCGTAACCTGCTCGACGCCTTGTCGAATGCACCGTCGCAGCCCGATGCGGTGCTTATCGCCAGCAGCGCGAACATCTACGGAAATTCCCGCGAGGGCGTTCTCGACGAGAGCGTGCCGCCCGCGCCCGCAAACGATTATGGAGTGACCAAGGCGGCCGCGGAGCTTCTGGCCGGTGTCTATTCGAAGCGGCTTCCGCTGATCGTCGTGCGCCCGTTCAACTACACGGGCAGAGGACAATCCGAGCAGTTCCTCATTCCCAAAATCGTATCGCACGTGCGCCGCCGAGCCCCGGAAATCGAGCTCGGAAACCTCGATGTCGCTCGCGATTTCTCGGACGTCCGCGGCGTTGCCGATGCCTATGCTCGGCTCCTGGAAACGCCCGCCGCGATCGGCGAGACTTTCAACATCTGCTCCGGAGCCGCCACATCGCTCCGCGAGCTGCTCGATCTGATGCGCGATATTTCCCGGCACGAGCTTGCAGTTCGCGTCAATCCCGCCTTCGTTCGCTCCGACGAAGTAAAGACTCTTTGCGGTTCGCCGCACAAGGTCGAAAGCGTGATCGGCCCCCTCGCCATGCCGTCGCTCGACGAGACCCTTCGATGGATGCTGGCGGATTGACGCAGTGAACGTCACCTTGCTGGTCGACGCACTGGGACCGCGGCTGAGCGGTATCGGCCGTTACACATGGGAGCTTGCGGCCCGGCTGCCGCAACAGCCCGGCATCGACCAGCTGAACTATTATATTCACGGGCATTTTATCGACGACCCTTCGGCTCTCGTGCGAGGAACATTCCCGCGGCCGCGAAAGCTGTTTCCCCGCGCGTTAGCCCGGCGCCTCGCCCGCCGTCGCCTTGGAAGGAGCCTCGTCCACGGACCCAATTTCTTCCTGCCGCCGGAAGTCGATTCCGGGATCGTCACCGTCCACGACCTTTCGGTGTTCCGCTATCCCGAGACGCACCCAGCCGAGCGCCTCCACGCGTTCGAGCGCGAATTCGCGGGCTCGCTCGACCGCGCGTGGCACCTGATTACCGACACCGAGACCGTGAAGCGTGAGCTCGTCGCCGATTTTTCCGTTCCCGAAACCGGGATCAGCGTCGTCCCGCTTGGAGTCGACGAACGATACCGGCCCCACTCGAAGGCGGAGCTTCGCGAGGCATTGGAGCAATGGCAGCTGGCGCCCGGCGGCTATTCGCTGTGCGTGTCGACGCTGGAACCGCGCAAGAAGATCGCCGAGCTTCTTCGTGCCTGGCGCGAGCTGCCGGCAAGCGTCGTTTGCTCGATGCCCCTCGTGCTCGCCGGAGCCGAGGGCTGGCTGAACCAGGAGCTTCACGACGAAATACGAGGCGGCGTCGTCGCCGGATGGCTCAGGCATCTCGGTTTCGTGCCGGAGGACGACCTGCCCGCGCTTTATGCTGGTGCGGCGTTGTTCCTTTACCCTTCGACCTACGAAGGATTCGGATTGCCGCCGATCGAGGCGATGGCAAGCGGAGTTCCGGTTCTTGTCGCAAACAGGTCCTGCCTGCCCGAAGTCTGCGGCGACGCCGCGCGCTATATCGATCCCGACGACACCGCCGGCTTCCGGGATGCCATAATCGAGGCGCTCGCCGACGAGGATTGGCGCGCCGCTTCACTCCGTCGCGGGCTCAGCCAGGCAGCGAAGTATCGCTGGGAAGATTGTGCTTCGAAAACCGCGGAGATCTATCTTCGATTCCGGCGGTGACCCTCCAAACCGCGGTGGGAATTTCGGTGACAGGCGAAAGGGCGTCTCCTATAGCTTCGCCGCTCGGGTGCGGGAATTCGATTATCAGTCAAAATGTTAGCACAAGCTAATCAGTTGAGTTCGGTCGTGAATCCTTCGCCTGACGCTGCGGTTTCCCGCCCGGGCGAGATCGTTCGTGATGGGCAGGCCCAGCCGCTCGCGGATTCACGGCGACACGTTCCGCTGCTTCGGATTCCGCCATTTCCGGGGTCGCGTCCGACGACGTTTTCGCGGCTTGCCGACGGTCCGAGGTCCGATGCCGAGATTAGCGAGGCCGTCGATCTCCTTTGCCGGTCCCGCGTCGGAGGGAGCTATTGGGCCGCTCAGCCGTCCCTTCTAGCTAAACGATATACGCTCGTCCGGATCCGGGATCGCAATCGTCGCGCGGCAGCCTTGCGGGATGCTGCAACAGCGGCGCGCATCGTGTGCTTGCTCGATAGCCGCGAGGAAGCGCGGTCGATCGGTGAGCCGATCCATACCGTGACTGTCCCCTGCGATCCCTGGCATCTGCTGAACGGCGCGTCCGAAGTCGTCGTCGACGCGGACGACGAGCTCGCGCTGCTGGCCGCCTCCGCCGGAGTGCCGATACGAAGCGCCGGGCCCGATCCCATCGGCGTCGACCTTCGCGCGACGCTGTGCAGCCAACTTGCAGCATTCAATTACTTCGACCCGTTCACCGGCGATCCGATCAGCCTCGCCGAAGCGATCGGATATTGCGCCTTCTGGAGACAGCTGATCGACAGCAATCGCGGCATCGACAGCGCGATCGGCTTCGCCTTCTGGAAGCGCCCTACGGTCGCGCCGCTTTTGTGGAGCGGCTCGGGCAAAGTCCGCTTCGTTTCGCGGCCCCCCGAGCGGACCGCGGCCGAACGAATCGCGGTATGGAAAGCGCGCACGGCGCCGGCTATCCTGGCGCAGCTGGAACGCAGCGAAGCGGAGGTGGTCGAGGTCGAGGACGGCTTCATCCGATCCGCGGGACTTGGCGCGGATTGCGTTCCGCCGCTTTCGATCGTCGTCGATGCCGCGGGCGCTCACTTCGATCCGCGCCAGCCCAGCGAACTCGAGACGATGCTCCAGGACGCCGAATTTGACGGCGGCCTGCTCGAGCGCGCGAAGCAACTGCGTGAGCTGATCGTCGAATCCGGAGTCAGCAAATATGCGTCGGGCAGTGGTGCGATCGAACGGCACGCATCGTCGGCCAGGCAAATCCTCGTGCCGGGCCAAGTGGAGGACGATCGCGCCGTAATTCTCGGAGGTTGCGGGCTGTCCAGCAATTTCGAGTTGCTCCGCCGTGTGCGGGCGCAGGCGCCAAACGCACACATCCTCTACAAGCCGCATCCGGACGTCGAGGCGGGCCATCGCGAAGGCGCGATCCACGACGACAAGTGCCTCAAGATTGCAGATGAAATCATCCACGATCACTCGATCTCCGCGCTCATCGAGGCGGTCGACGAAGTTCACGTGAACAGTTCGCTGGCCGGGTTCGAGGCGCTGCTGCGCAACAAGCCGGTGACGACTTATGGGGTTCCCTTCTACGCGGGCTGGGGGCTGACGCGCGATTTCGGTCCGGTTCCTGCGCGCCGCACCGCAAGGCGCACGATCGACGAGCTGGTTGCAGCCGTTTTGCTGCTCTATCCGCGATATCTCGATCCGGTTACGGGGCTGCCGTGCCCGCCCGAAATCCTCATTTCCAGACTCGCGGAAGCCGGCAGCCGGTCCGGCGGCCTGGTGGTATCGCTTCGGCGGCTCCAGGGTCGCGTCCGGCGCAGCCTTTCCGCCTTTTGGCGCGGACGGTGACGAGATGACCTCGAAGCGCTCCTTCGTCTTCCTGCAAGGCCCGCCGGGGCCCCTCTTCAGCCGGCTCGGCAAAGCGATCGAAGCCACGGGCAATGCTGTTTATCGGATCAACCTCAGCGGCGGCGACCGGTACGACTGGCCGGATGGAGGAATCGACTTCCGCGGCCGCTTTTCCGAATGGCCGGTCTTTTTCGATCGCTTCCTTCGCGAGCGGCAGATCACCGACCTGGTCCTATTCGGCGACTGCCGGCCTCATCACGTCTCTGCACACGGAATGGCCGAGCGCCGCGGAGTCCGCAGCCACGTCCTCGAGGAAGGCTATCTCCGCCCCGACTGGATGACGTTCGAGCTCGAGGGCGTGAACGCCCGCTCCACCCTCAGCCGCGACAAATCCTGGTTCCGCCAGCAGGCGATGCGGCTGCCGCCCGCCCCGCAGCTCCCGTCGATCACGGCGAGCTTCCGGCGGCGCGCCAGGGACTCCTACTGGCACTACCATCATGTCCTCGATGGCCGGTTCCGCTACCCTCACTACCGATCGCACCGGTCGGGATCGATATTGATGGAGGGCTTCGGTTGGCTGTGGAAATTCGCTCGCAACTCGAGCCGAACCAGGGCCGCGGAGATGGTGCTTCGGAGCGTCGACGGGAAGCCGCTGTTCCTGCTGCCTCTGCAATTGTCCGGCGACTTCCAGATCCGGACCCACTCGCCGTTTCCGGACATGCAGAGCGCCGCAAGTTATGTGATCGACAGCTTCGCGGCCCATGCTCCGGTCGATTGCCACCTGCTGCTGAAGGCGCATCCGCTGGACTGCAGCTTCTACAGCTGGGCGAGGTTCGTCAGGAGCCACGCCGTTCGGCTCGGCCTTGAGGAGCGGCTTCACTTCGTCGATGGCGGCGATCTCGAAGAAATGGTGAAAAACGCTCGCGGACTGGTGTGCGTCAACAGCACCTCGGCCACTCTCGCGCTCGCCGAGGGAACGCCCGTGTGCACTGTCGGCGAAGCCATCTACGACATGCCGGGGCTGACTCACCAGCGGCACCTCGACAGCTTCTGGACCGATCCGACCCCTCCGGAGCCCGGACTTTATCCGGCGTTCCGCCGGGTCCTCGTCGACCGCTGTCTCGTGCGTGGCGGGCTCGCGAGCGAATCCGCCGTCACCATCCTCGTTCAATCGATCGTCGAGCGCCTCGGCCTCAGCGAAGAGTCTGAAGCCACTCATCGACCGCCCGAAAATGAGCGGGCCAATTCGGTGGCTGAAACGTCTTCATTCGAGCGAGCTGGGCGGCGCGGCCGGCGCTCTCCGGGCGCGCGTAGTCGAGGATAGCCGCTTCCCAGCCGGACTCGTCAGCCGGGTCGAGCAGCAGCGGCACGCCCTGCCCGATTTCGCGGAATACCGGAAGGTCGCTCGCAATCACCGGGACGCCGAGGGCCAGCGCCTCGACCAGCGGCAACCCGTAGCCCTCCGCATTGCTCGGGAACAGGAGGGCCCGCGACGACTCGAGCCTGGAAGCGATCTCCAAGTCCGAGGCCCGATTGATTTCGACGACATGGCCGCGAAGCGCTGCCTCGCCGTCGAGGATGCCAAACACGTCCTCGGCTTCCCAGCCCCTCTGGCCGATGATCAGCAGCCGCGGCGCCTTTTCGCCGAGCTTCTCCACCAGCTTCAACCAGATGCCCAGGAGCAGGAGATGGTTCTTGCGCGCTTCGATCGTGCCCAGCGCGACGAATGTCGGCGGTCCAGGCCCTGCCTTCGCCGGCCTTGAGAACGGCTCACTTCCCAGCCATGCCGCCAGCGACGGCGGAAACGGCAGGCCGTTCCGGTCCGCGAAATCGGCCAGCTCGCCGAGGGTCGCCTGGCTGTTGGCGATCACGCCCGCCGCCGTCGCAAGTACGGTGCGCATCCTGCCGCGGTGCCGCAGCGCCTCTCCGATTCGACAGAAATGGGGGTGCGTGACGGGGATCAGGTCGTGGACGAAATAGACAGGCCTGACGTCCGTCTTTTCGACCCAGTCCCGGAAGCCGTCGCTGTCCAGTCCGGTATGTCCGATGTTGAGGTAGAATCGGCCCTTGCCGGCGCGCTCGACCGGAAGCACCTGCCGCACGCACTCGCGCACGAAGGCGGTGCGGAAATTCTTCGGGGGCGCCGCGAGGAGGTCGAACACCCTCGCCGAACCCCCTTCATCGAAGATTCTTCGAAAGCGGCGGTGATGAACGACGGCCTGCGCGCGCGCACCGAAATGGCGCAGGTACGCCAGGCAGACCCGGTCGATCCCCGTCGGATGGCGTCCGGCCCAGCGCCGCCACGCAAGCCGCGTTACGTCCAGCAGGACCGGCGAGTCATTGGCCGACACGCCGAGCCCTAGCGAGAGATATTTCTAACCGTCGAGAACGGCACCATCGAGGATGCGATGACCCCTATGAAACGGCGCAGCTCCGCCACGGACGAATTGGAGACGTAGAGCACGTCCCCGTCCCGCATCGCGAATTTCTGGGCGGCGAGATAGGTCTGCGGCTGCTGCATATCGATCCGATAGATGACCGGTGTCGCGCCAGTCTCATTCGCCTGGCCGGCGACGGCGAGGCCGCTTCCGGGAGACGGCTTCTCCCAGCGGAAGATGAACACGCCTTTCGGATCCGCCTGGTCTGCGTTCAGCCCGCCGACTCGGCCGAGCGCCTGTGACAAGGTGATTCCCACGCCTTCGAAAGGAACCTCCTCATTCTTGCCGGCAGCGCCAAGGACGGTGAAGCTGTAAGGCTGGTACGAGACCGTCACGACGTCGCCGCTTTCCAGGACGACATTATTGCGCGGGTCGGCGATGATGTCCTCCGCTGCCATGCTGCGGACAATGTTGCCGCGCGTGATCTGCACGGTCATCCTGTCGAGGGCCTGGTTCGTCCCTCCGGCCTGCGCAATGGCGTCGAGAACCCGTTCCCCGTGCGGCGTGAGCGGCACCTGCATCGGTTGCTTCACATCGCCGAGGACGGAAACCGTCGACGTGACGTTTTGGGCGATTCGGACGATCACCTGCGGCAAGTGCGCCCGGCCCTGAAGACGCCGAACGATGTCCCTCTGAATTTGGGTCACCGTGCGCCCGGCGACCGGCACCTCACCCGCGAAAGGTATGGAGATTGCGCCCGAGGGCCCGACCATGAAACCCGGAAAAGTGTTCGGGCGGCTGCCCTCCATCGACACGCCGACAGAGGGGTCGAGATTGGGCGTTCCGAACAAGGCCGGCGGCGATGCCTCCCAGATCGTCACTTCGAGCGTGTCGCCGATCCCGACTTTCGTGCCGACCGGCTCCGCGCCGCCGAGGGCTTGGGCGAAGGTGTCGGCATGCAGCGCCGTCGAACCCGGCGTGAGAGCCGCTTGCTGGTTGAGATCGATGATCTGAAGCCCCGGGATCGCCGCTTCAGCCGCAGCATCCTCCACAGCCCCCCGCGACGGTCCGACGGTCTGGCACCCGGCAAGCGATAATGCGGCCGCAGTTGCGACGACGAGCGATCCGAAACGCTGGATGCGTGTCTCGCGATTGACGATTTCCGGCCAAGCACGACCTACTAAGAGTTTGAACAAAAAGAAAAACCTTCGTGAAAGCTGTTTTCAGGCCCTGACTAGCGAACGCAGCACAGAGCAACAAGCCCCGGCTGTCGCGCATCGGCGGCAAACCCGGGCTCGATCGGGGCACCGCAGGCCTTCCTTTCATCTGGCAGTCAGCTAATTGGGCGTAGCTGCGTCGCACTTTTCCTTCAGGAGATTCGCCCTTGACCCGCATCCTTCTCGCCTGCGCCGCCTTCGCCGCTTCCGCTATCCCGGGTGCAGCTTTCGCCCAGAGCCAACCGGCCCAGGCAGCGCCGCAATCCGAAACCCGCGCGAATTTCGCGGCGAAAATCGACAGTGCCTTCAACAATGTCGACACCAATCATGACGGCAATGTCACGAAGGCGGAGATCCAGGCCCTGCAGACGAAAGAGCTGCAGGACATGCAGACGCGCCAGCAGCAGCAGATGGACGCCGAGTTCAAGAAGCTCGACACCAACCACGACAATTCGCTTTCGGTCGCGGAGTTCAAGGCGGCTGCCCGCCCGCTGCCCACGCCGGCTCCGGACGAGCCGCTCAAGAGGCTCGACACCAACAAGGACGGCAAGATCAGCAAGGACGAATATCGCGCGCCCAAGCTCGCCGACTTTGACAAGGCCGACGCCAACCACGACGGCACGCTGACCGTCGCGGAGCTGCAGGCCATCGCAAAGCGCCAGTAAGGCCGCACGGCTCATCGCGAATTGCGCCCGGCGGCTGGAATGCCGCCGGGCTTTTCTTTACGGACGATTCTTCCCCGGGGAGCCGCCGCAGCGGCTGAGAGGCGGTTTGGTCACCGCGATCCGTTGAACCTGATCCCGTTTGCACGGGCGTAGGAAGGAGAAGCTTAATGGCTGACGCACCCGCACGCACCGAACTTAAGGTCACCACGGGCCCAATCCGCGGCTCGCGCAAGATCCACGTAGGCGACCTCGGCGTCGCCATGCGCGCGGTCGACCTCGAGCCGAGCTCGGGCGAGCCGCCGGTCGTCCTCTACGACACCAGCGGTCCCTATACCGACCCGGCGCAGCGCATCGACATCATGGCCGGCCTTCCCGAGTTCCGGTCGACATGGATCCGCGAACGCGGCGATGTCGAGGAAGTGACGCAGCGCGAAGTCCGTCCCGAGGACAACGGCCAGCTCGGCCCCGACAGGAGCGGCGGCGTCCAGCCCTTCCCCAACGTCCGCAAGCGCGTGCTGCGCGCCCGTCCTGGCGCCAACGTCACGCAGATGCACTACGCCCGCAAGGGCATCGTCACGCCCGAGATGGAATATGTCGCCATCCGGGAGAACATGGGCCGCGAGGCCGCCCGTGAAGCGCTAGTCCGCGACGGCGAAAGCTTCGGCGCCTCCATCCCCGATTTCATCACTCCCGAGTTCGTCCGCGACGAGGTCGCGCGCGGCCGCGCCATCATCCCCAACAACATCAACCACCCGGAATCCGAGCCGATGGCGATCGGCCGCAACTTCCTGGTCAAGATCAACGCCAATATCGGCAACAGCGCCGTCGCTTCCGACGTCGCGGCCGAGGTCGACAAGATGGTGTGGGCGATCCGCTGGGGCGCCGACACGGTCAAGGACCTCAGTACCGGCCGCAACATCCACGACACGCGCGAATGGATCGTCCGCAACTCGCCGGTCCCGATCGGCACCGTGCCCATCTACCAGGCGCTGGAGAAGGTCGGCGGCGTGGCCGAGGACCTGACCTGGGAAATCTACCGCGACACCTTGATCGAGCAGGCCGAGCAGGGCGTCGACTATTTCACCATCCACGCCGGCGTCCGCCTCCCCTACGTGCCGCTGACCGCCAAGCGAGTCACCGGCATCGTCAGCCGCGGCGGCTCGATCATGGCCAAATGGTGCCTCTCCCATCACAAGGAGAGCTTCCTCTACGACCGCTTCGACGAGATCTGCGAGATCATGAAGGCGTACGACATCGCCTTCTCATTGGGCGACGGCCTCCGCCCCGGATCGATCGCCGACGCCAACGACGAAGCGCAATTCGCCGAGCTCTACACGTTGGGCGAGCTGACGAAGAAAGCCTGGGCTCACGATTGCCAGGTGATGATCGAGGGCCCCGGCCACGTGCCGATGCACAAGATCAAGGAGAATATGGACAAGCAGCTGGCGAGCTGTGGCGAGGCGCCCTTCTACACCTTGGGCCCGCTCGTGACCGACGTCGCGCCGGGCTATGACCATATCACCAGCGGCATCGGCGCCGCGATGATCGGCTGGTTCGGCACCGCGATGCTCTGCTACGTCACGCCCAAGGAG
>JBKPOU010000052.1:0-3849 GCA_046733255.1 Pseudomonadota bacterium | reverse complement strand
GGTAATGCCCGACCTCGCGCTCACCGCCGGCGCTGGCTTCCATCAGCTTGCTCGCGAACACCGGGCCCAAGACCGCGGTCGTCGAGAAGTTGATGAAGTTGATGACACCCGTCGCGGTGCCTGCATGCTCCGGCCGGTTGGCTTCCTTTATGACCGTGTAAGGAATCATCGCAGCGCCTGACGCGATGCCGGCAAGCAGGCCGAGGCTGTAGGCCGGGAAGATTCCCGGTGGCGTGAAGAGGATCAGCGCGAGGCAGCCGAGCAGCACGACTGAAGCGCCGATGATCACCGGTTTCCGCCGGCCGATCCGATCGGTCATCCACCCGAGCAGCGGGCATCCAATGATCCATCCGAACGGCACGGACGCCGAGCGCAATACGGCGAGCGAATAGGGGATGTCGTGCGCTTCCTGGAGGTAACGCACGCCCCACACCATGTCGAAAATGGTTGTCGGGATGAAGATCAGCCCGGCGATCAAGCCGCACAGGATCGACTGAGGGTTGGCGAAAACCGTTCCCATCGCGCGTACGGCCGGACCGAGCCCAGCCGACTGGCCCGAAGAGGGATTCGACCTTGGAATCAGCAGGAACAGCCCGACGGCGATCGGCAATCCGATCACTCCCATGAGCAGCCAGAACCGGTCCCATTCGACGCCGCTGGCGATGACTGGCCCGACCACGAACTGGCCTGCAGAGCCCCCGGCCATGCCGAACATTTGCGTTGCCCCGACCAGCGTCGCCGCGCGCGAGGTCGGCATGTACGAGGTCACGAGGTAGACCGCGCCGATCAGCGCGAAGACTCCGCCCGCGCCCTGCATGAAGCGGCCGATGCTGCCCATCGTCGGATCAGCCGTGGAGAAAAGGATCGATCCGATCGCGACCGTTGCGGCGCCTAGCGGCACGACCTTCCTCGGGCCGAGCTGGTCCATGCACACGCCGGCGACGAGGCTGAACGGGGCGTACGCCCAGTAAAAGAGACCGACGAGCGACGCCACGCCGACGGCAGTCAGCCCGAACGCTTGGGAAAGCTCCGGCACCATGACGGCCGGCGCCGACCGCATCATATATTGGTAAAAATAGAAGATGGCGGTCAGCAGCCAGGCAATGGTGACGACACGTGCGGTCGTCGATTGTCCTGGCTGCTGACGCGAGTCCGCCATTCCTGCAGCCGTCAGCAGAGGACGAGCGACTGCGCGAGGCCCGCTTCCGACGTTTCCTTGTACTTCGGATTCATGTCCTTGGCGGTCTGCGCAAGGGCAGTGATGACCGCGTCAATGTCGACGCGCCGGTTTTCCGCGATCTCGTTCTTCGCAATGAGATAGCCCGTCCACGATTTCACCGCTCCGAACGCACAGCGCTCGATGCAGGGGATCTGAACGAAGCCGGCGACCGGGTCGCAGGTCATGCCGAGGTGGTGCTCGAGCGCCGCTCCCGCCGCGTTGGCGGAAATTTGCGGAGGATCGTCGTGCGCGGCCGCAATGGCAGCGCCGCCCATCCCCGACGCGACCCCAATCTCCGCCTGGCAGCCGCCCTCGGCTGCGGAAAGCGTCGCGTTATGCTTGCAGAGATAACCAATGATCGCGCCGGCAAGCAGCGCTTCGCGCAATTTCTGCTGGGGCTTGTTGGCGCCGTCCGGTCCGAGGGAATAAATGACCGCGGGCATGACACCGGCCGATCCGCCGGTTGGCGCGGTGATGACGAGGTGCCCGCGTGCATTTTCTTCGGAGCCGGCAAGCGCGGCAGCGGAGACGATGCCGATCCCGCGCCGTGCCGGAAGCGGCTCGGCCATAGCATTCCTGAAGACATCGCCGGCCTTGGTCTTCAGTTTGATCGGTCCAGGAAGCACGCCTTGCGGAGCAGCAAGGCCGGTTTTGACGGTCGCCTGCATCGCGCCCAGGACCTTGTCGAGGACCGCATCGATCTCTGCCTTGTCGCGGCCGCTGATCGCGAGTTCGTTGGCGTAGGCCAATTGCGCGAGCGTGATGTTGTCGCGCTTGGTGTGCTCGAGGACCTCCTTCATCGTCGAATAGGGGTACTTCGGCGGGTTCTTCTTGGGAGGCTGGTAGCCCTTCCATTCGATGAAGCCGCCGCCGACCGAGTAATATTCCTGCTCGAGGATGACCTTGTCGCCGGCCATCGCTTTGGCGATCAGTGTATTGGGGTGATGGAAGTCGCCCTTCGGCGCGTCGTAAATGATGTCCTTCAGCGACGCATTGATCGTCTTGGCGCCGAGCTTAACCGGATAGGTCTTGTCCGGCTCGGCCGCCATGCGATCGAGCACTGCAACGGGGTCGATCGTAGCCGGCTCGTGACCGATGAGGCCAGCCAGCGCGGCGCGCTCCGTCCCGTGGCCCTTTCCGGTCGCGCTCAGGCTTCCGAACAAATGTACCTTGAGCGCCGTGATCTGCGCCAGTTGCTCGGGCGGAAGCTTCATGACGCGCTGGTAGAAATCGTAGGTGATGCGCATCGGGCCGATCGTGTGCGACGAGGAGGGTCCGGGACCGACTTTGTAGAATTCGTCGACCAGGGTCATGACCGGACCCTTCGTGTTTTTGACCACCTGCAGGTTCGGATCGACGTCGCCGCCGCCCAGCGGCTTCCCGGCTGGAGCTTGTGCCCACAACGGGTTGGACACGCCACCGAGCGCAACGATCGCAGTCGCCATCGCGCTTCGCATCATGAAGCTGCGACGATCACTTCCGGCCGGAGGATCCGTATAATCTAATTCTGGAAGCGAAAACTCATCGCGGTCGAAACTTTGCCTGTCCATCTCCGGCCCTCCCACTGCGCGGAACGGGCGCCGCCGACGCCCATCTGGGACGGAGGCACGCGTCTCCTGACTGTGGCGGCAGGATAATTGGGGGCCGGATGCTCAC
Source organism: Pseudomonadota bacterium (assembly GCA_046733255.1). Classification (GTDB taxonomy): domain Bacteria; phylum Pseudomonadota; class Alphaproteobacteria; order Sphingomonadales; family Sphingomonadaceae; genus Sphingomicrobium. Next base: position 974 of record JBKPOU010000052.1, on the reverse strand, counting down.
CATCGGGGGTAACCCCCAGCAAGGGCTCATCCAATTGCTGATGAAGGCTCAAGCCTTCACGTTGATAAGCTGAGCTGCGTGTCAGGACATATGCCGATTTGGCTGCTGTCCCCCCAATCCTATGCATCCTCGTCAGTTGCGGTCGCCAGCACGGAGGAGGAGAGCATGACGGTCCTTGAGGCGCCGGCAAAATCCAAAACCAACGATCATGACAAGTTCTACAAGCTCGTCGCGAACGCCCTAAAGCATCCGCCGGCGGTCACCGCAGTTGCCCATCCGTGCGACCGAGTTTCGCTTGAGAGCGTCGTCGAAGCCGCGCGGCTGAAGCTCATCGAGCCCATCCTCGTCGGGCCCGAGCAACGCATCCGGGAGGTGGCCAAGCAATTCGATATCGACATCAGCCCGTTCGAGATCGTCGACGCCGCATATAGCCAGGACTCCGCTGCCAAGGCTGTCGCCCTGGTTCGCGAGGGCCGTGCCGACGCCCTGATGAAGGGAAGCCTCCACACCGACGAACTGATGGCGGAAGTCGTGAAGCGCGATACCGGTCTTAGAACCTCGCGGCGCATCAGCCACTGCTTCGTGATGGACGTTCCCAATCACGACCAGCCGCTCGTGATCACGGACGCGGCCGTCAACATCGCGCCCGACCTCAAGGGCAAGGTCGACATCACCCAGAATGCGATCGACCTCGTCCATGCGCTTGGACAGAAGGAAGTTCGCGTCGCGATTCTCAGCGCGATGGAAAGCGTCAACCCGGACGTACCGTCTACCCTTGAGGCCGCCGCGCTCTGCAAGATGGCGGACCGCGGGCAGATCACCGGCGGGATCCTCGACGGACCGCTGGCGCTCGACAATGCGATCAGTCCGGAAGCCGCGGCAATCAAGAAGATCAATTCACCGGTAGCCGGGCGCGCCAACGTGCTTGTCGTGCCGGACCTCGAGGCCTGTCTCTTATACACATCTGACGCTGC
>JBKPOU010000051.1:0-7572 GCA_046733255.1 Pseudomonadota bacterium | reverse complement strand
CCTGTTCAACTTCCCGTTCCCCGCGGAAGCAGAGGAAAAGCAGGCCGCTTGAGCGGTCTGCTTCTAGGAGAAGAACTTAAGTCATGGCGAAACTGAGTTCGATCAACAAGAACGAGCGTCGCAAGAAGCTCGTCCAGAAGTACGCGTCGAAATACGAGAAGCTTCGGGCTGTCGCGGACGACGAGTCCAAGGACGAGACCGAGCGGCTGATCGCACGGCTGAAGATGGCCGAGATCCCGCGCAACGCGAACCCGACGCGCATCCGCAACCGCTGCGAGCTGACCGGCCGCAGCCGCGCTTATTATCGCAAGTTCCGCCTCTCGCGGATCATGCTTCGGGAGCTGGCCAACAAGGGCCTGATCCCGGGCGTCGTGAAGTCGAGCTGGTAAGGAGGATCATAGATGGCAATGAATGATCCCCTGAGCGATCTGCTCACGCGTATCCGCAACGGCCAGCAGGCCCGCAAGGACTCCGTCCTGACGCCGGCGTCGAAGCTTCGCGCCCATGTGCTCGATGTACTTCAGCGCGAGGGCTATATCCGCGGCTACAGCGAAGAGGTGCTCGCGGGCCAGAAGGGCCTGCGCATCGAGCTCAAATATTTCGAAGGCCAGCCGGCGATTCAGCACCTGGCGCGCGTTTCGAAGCCGGGCCGTCGCGTCTATTCGGGCGCGAAGGACCTGCCCCGGATCCGCAACGGGCTTGGCGTGGTGATCGTCTCGACACCGCGGGGCGTGCTCTCCGACGCCGAGGCGCGCGAGCATAACGTCGGCGGCGAAGTGCTGGCGGAGGTATTCTAAGATGTCCCGTATCGGAAAACGTCCGGTCCCGCTGCCCGCTGGGGTGACGGCGTCCACCGAAGGCCAGGTCCTTTCGGTCAAGGGACCGAAGGGCCAGCTGGAAATGCCGATGCGCGACGAGATCTCCTATGAGATCGGCGACGACGGCATTGTTGTGAAACCCGGCAACGACACCAAGCAGGCGCGTGCCTTCTGGGGCATGCAGCGGACCCTGGTCGACAATCTTGTGACCGGCGTGACCGAGGGCTTTTCGAAGACCCTCGAGATCAGCGGCGTCGGCTATCGCGCCCAGGCGCAGGGCCGCAACCTGCGACTGCAGCTGGGCTACAGCCACGACGTGAACTTCCCCGTTCCCGAAGGCGTCGAGGTCAAGACTCCCGACCAGAACACAGTCGAGATCAGCGGGATCGACAAGCAGAAGGTCGGCCAGGTCGCCGCCGAGATCCGCCGCTGGCGCAAACCCGAGCCGTACAAGGGCAAGGGCATCAAGTACCGCGGCGAATACATCTTCCGCAAAGAAGGCAAGAAGAAGTAGCCATGGCGAAACTCTCCCTATTCGACCGCCGCACCCGGCGCGTTCGCACGGCTCTTCGCGGTGTGTCGGCCGGCAAGCCGCGCCTGTCGGTCCATCGCTCGGGCAAGCACATCTATGCCCAGGTGATCGACGACGGCGCCGGCAAGACGCTGGCTTCCGCTTCGACCCTCGACAAGGATCTGAAGGGCAAGGCGAACGCAACCCGCGACGGCGCCGCAGCCGTCGGCAAGGCGATCGCCGAGCGCGCCAAGAAGGCCGGCGTTTCGTCGGTTGTCTTCGACCGCGGCGGGTTCCTGTTCCATGGCCGCGTGAAAGCGCTGGCCGACGCCGCTCGCGAAGGCGGATTGGAGTTCTAGATGGTGCAAGAGACTGAAAATCCCGAAGTGACGCAGGAAGGCGTCGCCGAGGCGCAGACCGAGGTTCCCGCAAAGGAGGACGTCGTCGTCCAGACCGAGGGAACGGCGGAAGCCGCTCCGGCCGGGCGCGAGCAGCGTCCGCGCGGCGGACGCGGCGGCGGCCGTGGTCCTGGCGGTGGACGCGGGCGTGGCGGCGATCGTGGCGGCCGTGGTCGCCGTGACGACCGGCGCGGACGCGGCGGTGACGACGAAGGCGGCGAGGAGCTGATCGAGAAGCTCGTCCACATCAACCGCGTTTCGAAGACCGTGAAGGGCGGCAAGCGCTTCGGCTTCGCAGCGCTCGTGGTCGTCGGCGACGGCAAGGGCCGCGCGGGCTTCGGCCACGGCAAGGCCCGCGAGGTCCCCGAAGCGATCAGCAAGGCGACCGCTGCGGCGAAGAAGGCCATGATCCGCGTTCCTCTTCGCGACGGCCGCACGCTGCACCACGACGGGCTCGGCCATTTCGGCGCCGGCCGGGTGACGATCCGCACGGCTCCGGCCGGGACCGGAATCATCGCCGGCGGCCCGATGCGCGCGATCTTCGAGAGCCTCGGAGTCGCCGACGTGGTCACCAAGTCAGTCGGCACGTCGAACCCCTACAACATGATCCGCGCCACCTTCGAAGCGCTCAAGGAGCAGACGAGCCCGCGCTCGGTTGCCCAGCGGCGCGGCAAGAAGGTCGCCGACCTGCTCGGCCGCGGCGGTGCAAGCACTGCCGAGGCGGAAGCCCAGGCCGAAGCGATCACGGAGTAATAGTGATGGCGAAAATCAAGATTACCCAGACCGGATCGCCGATCCGCCGCGACAAGACGCAGCGCGCGACCCTCGTCGGGCTCGGCCTCAACAAGATGGGGCGGACCGTCGAGGTCGAGGACACGGCCGAAGTCCGCGGCCAGGTCCGCAAGGTCCAGCATCTGGTGGCGGTCGAGGGGTAAGCAATCTCCCTCTCCTGCTTGCGGGGAAGGGCTGGCGCGACAAAAGCGAAAGCGAGTGCAACGACATGAAACTGAACGAACTCAAGGACAATGAAGGCGCCCGCAAGGGCCGCATGCGTGTCGGCCGTGGAATTGGCTCGGGCAAGGGCAAGACCGCGGGCCGCGGCCAGAAGGGCCAGAAGAGTCGCTCGGGCGTCAGCGTCTACGGCTTCGAAGGCGGCCAGATGCCCCTCCACATGCGGCTGCCGAAGCGCGGCTTCAACAACATCTTCGCCAAGGACTATGCCGAGGTGAACATCGGCGCCGTCCAGAAGGCGATCGACGCCGGCAAGCTCGATATCAAGGGCACGCTCGACCATGACGCGCTGAAGGGCGCAGGCCTGGCACGCGGCGGCAGCGACGGCGTGCGCCTGCTCGGGAAGGGCGAGCTCAAGGCGAAGCTGAACCTCCGCGTTGCCGGAATCTCCAAGGGCGCCCGCGAGGCCGTCGAGAAGGCCGGCGGTTCGGTCGAGATCGTCGAGCCGAAGAATCCGGCCGAGCTTGCCGCGGCGAAGAAGGGCAGCGCCAAGAAGGCCAAGGCCGAAGCCTAATCGTCATTGCGAGCGGAGCGAAGCAATCCAGCTCGTTTGAGGCTGGGTTGCTTCGTCGCTACGCTCCTCGCAATGACGGCCAACCCGCTTATATGTGCGGGACCGCTTAGAGGAATTCCACCGAATGGCATCCGCAGCCGAGCAACTTGCTTCCAGCATCAGCCTTGCGAATTTTTCCAAGGCCACCGAGCTCAAGAAGCGCCTGTGGTTCACGCTTGGCGCGCTGATCCTGTTCCGCTTCCTGTCGTTCGTTCCGATCCCGGGCGTCGACCCGGCGGCGATGCAGGCTCTCTTCGAGACTCAGAGCGGGGGAATCCTCGACGTCTTCAACACCTTTTCCGGCGGCGCTCTGTCCCGAATGAGCGTCATCGCTCTCGGCGTGATGCCGTACATTACGGCGTCGATCGTGGTTCAGCTCGGAGCGACGATGTACGGGCCGTGGCAGACGCTCCGCAAGGAGGGCGAAACCGGACGCAAGAAGCTCAACCAGTACACGCGCTACCTGACGGTCGTGCTGGTCCTGGTGCAGGGCTTCATGGTGGTCCGGGGCCTGGAATCGCAGGCGGTCCGCCAAGGCATCCGCGCCGTCGTCGAACCGGGACTCGTGTTCGAAATTGCAGGAACGATCAGCCTCGTCGGAGGCACCTTGTTCCTGATGTGGATCGGCGAGCAGATCACCAGCCGCGGTATCGGCAACGGCGTTTCGCTAATCATCATGGCCGGGATTGTCGCCCGCCTTCCGCAGGCGATCGCTCAGCTGTTCGAAGGCGGCCGGACGGGGACGATGAACCCAATGCTGGTGGCCGGGATCGTCATCCTGTCACTCGGCCTCGTTGCCTTCATCTGCTTCATGGAGCGGGCGCAGCGCCGAGTCCTCATCCAGTATCCGAAGCGCCAGACCGCGCGCGGACTGATGCAGCAGGAGAGGTCGCACCTGCCGATCAAGATCAACACGGCGGGCGTGATCCCGCCGATCTTCGCCTCGTCGCTGTTGCTGATGCCGCTGACCGTCATCCAGTGGATGGGCAAGGGCGCCGACCCGAATTCCGCCAGCAGCGACTGGCTGATCACCATCAGCACCTATCTGCAGCACGGGAGCCCGCTCTACATGCTGCTGTACGGGGGCGGGATCATCTTCTTCACCTTCTTCTACACCGCTGTGCAGTTCAACAGCGAGGAGACGGCGGAGAATCTGAAGAAGCATGGCGGCTTCATTCCGGGCATCAGGCCGGGCAAGGCTACCGAGCATTATTTCGATTATCTGCTGACCCGGATCACGGTCGTCGGCGCGACTTACCTGGCGCTGATCTGCCTTATCCCGGAGTTCCTGTTCGCGCAGGCGGGAATCCCGTTCCGTCTCGGCGGCACCAGCTTGCTGATCGTCGTCAATGTGACCATGGACACGGTGACCCAGATCCAGAGCCACCTGATTGCGCACGAGTACGGCAACCTGATCAAGAAGGCGAAGCTCAAAAGCGGCCGCCGCCGCTAGCGATGACGCGTGGGGGAGCGCGGATCCATGAATATCATCCTGCTTGGCCCACCGGGGGCGGGTAAGGGGACCCAGGCCGCCCGGCTCGAGGCGTCGCGCGGCATGGTCCAGCTTTCGACGGGCGACATGCTGCGCGCCGCAGTCGCACAGGGCAGCCCCGTGGGCTTGCAAGCCAAGGCGGTGATGGAAGCCGGCGAGCTGGTCAGCGACGCGATCGTCAGCGCTCTCATCGGCGAGCGGCTCGATGCGATCGCCGGCAAGGGCGCGATCTTCGACGGCTATCCGCGCACCCGCGCCCAGGCGGAGGCGCTCGACCTGCTGTTGACAGAGCGCGGGCAGAAGCTCGAGCACGTCATCGAGCTGGAAGTGGACGAGGATGCGCTGGTCGAGCGGATCACCGGCCGGTTCAGCTGCGCCAGGTGCGGCGCGCCGTACCACGACAAGTATAATCTGCCGAAGGTCGACGGGACCTGCGACGTCTGCGGGAGCCGCGAGTTCAAGCGGCGGCCGGATGACAATGAGGAAACCGTCCGGACGCGCCTTGCCGAATATCGCGCCAAGACCGCGCCGATCCTGCCCTATTACGAGGAGCGCGGCCTGGTCCGCCGGGTCAACGGAATGGCGCCGGTCGAAGAGGTGGCGGCGGCAGTCGACGCAATTCTGGACGGCGCGGCCTAGACTCGCCATCCTCCGAGCCGAGGGGGTCGCCACAATGAAGTCCTTCGCACTAATCGCGCTGTTTCTAGCCTCGCCTGCAGCCGCCGAGGTGGTCAGCGCATCGTCCAACGGCTTCGAGGTCCGCGAGACGGTCAACCTGGTGGTCCCGCCAGAGATCGCAATGACCGCTTTCGCCGAACTTCCGAAATGGTGGGACCCCGAACACACCTATAGCGGCGAGTCAGCTAACCTCTCATTCGATCTGCGCCCGGGGAGCTGCTTTTGCGAGCGCCTCCCGGACGGCGGCGGGGTCGAGCATATGCGGGTCGCCTATGTCGATCCGGGCAAGCACGTCGTGCTCACCGGCTCGCTTGGCCCGCTCCTCTACGAGGCGACCACCGGAGTCATGGACGTGAAGGTGAAACGCGCCGCCGGAGGATCGCAGCTCGTGCTCGATTACAAGGTGGCCGGCTTTGCCAACGGCGGCGGCGAAAAGCTTGCGGGGGCGGTCGATGAGGTGCTGGGCGGGCAGATCAAGCGCCTTCGAGCCTACGTGACGGCTCGGCCGCAGGTTCCCTAGGTCCGGTCGAGAGTCACGAACCGGAAGCCGGGACGGCCGCCTTCGGGGGCGTGGACCGAGACCTCGGTCTCCGTCCAGTCGGCAGCCTCGCGCGGGTCTGGCATCACCGTGTCGCCCTGAATGTCGTCGAGGACTTCCGTCAGCTCGATCCGGTCCGCTCGCGAAAGGAAGAGCGCGAACACGTCCGCTCCGCCGATGACGGATACGGGATCGTCCCCGGCAACCTCGAGCGCTTCGTCCGCACTGTGAGCGGCCTCCGCTCCCTCAGCCTGCCAGCCGCGGTCGCGCGTCAGGACGATGTGCCGGCGGCCCGGAAGGATACCGGGAAGGCTTTCGAAGGTGCGGCGTCCCATCACCATCGCCGTCCCCATCGTGATCGCCTTGAACCGCCTGAGGTCTGCGGGGATGTGCCACGGGAGAGTCCCATCGCGGCCGATCACGCCGTTGAGCGAGCGCGCGACGACGAGGGTGATGCGGGGTCGGTCGGTCATAGTCCCGATTTGCCGCGCCGGGTCACGAATGCCAAGTAAGACCAAGTGAGCAACGGGCAAACTTCACTGGTCGAAGAAGTCCGGGACCGGTTCGGGCCGAAGGCGGCGATCACCGATCCCGCCGACGTCGAGCCCTGGCTGACGGACTGGCGCGGCAGGTTTCACGGCAAGGCCGCGGCGATCCTGTCGCCGTCGTCGACCGATGAAGTCTCGCAGATCGTGAAGCTCGCGGGGGAGCGCTGCGTTCCGCTGGTGCCCCAGGGAGGCAATACGTCGATGGTCGGTGGAGCGACTCCGCCTGCGGACGGCTCTGCCCTGATTCTCTCGCTCAGGCGGATGAACCGGCTTCGCTCCATCAGTTCCGAGCACAATGTTGCGATTGCCGAGGCCGGCATGATCCTCGCCGACCTTCACGACCAGGCGACGGCGGTCGGTCGAAGGTTTCCGCTCACCCTTGGTGCACGGGGAAGCTGCACGATCGGCGGCCTCGTCTCGACCAATGCCGGCGGGACACAGGTGTTGCGGTTCGGCACCATGCGTTCGCTTGTTGCGGGACTTGAGGCGGTGCTTCCGGACGGCTCGATCCACAGCGGCCTTTCAGGCCTCAAGAAAGACAATCGCGGCTACAATCTCGACCAATTACTGATCGGCGCCGAGGGAACGCTGGGAATCGTGACGGCGGCGGCGCTGAAGCTGGTGCCCGCGGTCTATGCGCGCTCTGTCGCCTGGGCCGGAGTCCGCGACCCCAAGGCGGCGCTGGCGTTGCTCCGGGACTTCGAAGCGAAGACCGACCGGATCGAAGGCTTCGAGCTGGTCCCCGGCGACTCGCTTCAGCTTGTCCTCAATCATATTCCCGGTACGCGTCCTCCGCTCGAAGGCGCTCATCCGTGGAATGTCCTGATCGAGGCGACGTCCGCGACGGCGAACTCGGATCCGGTGGAATTGCTTCAGTCGCTGCTCGCGGGCGCCATCGAGGCCAAGCTCGTCGAAGACGCGATGGTCGCTTCGTCCGAAGCGCAGGCGGAAGCGCTCTGGCGGATCCGGGACTCGATTTCAGACGCCGAGCGGGCGGAGGGCCCATCGACCGCGCACGACATATC
>JBKPOU010000050.1:0-4997 GCA_046733255.1 Pseudomonadota bacterium | reverse complement strand
GCGGCGGCCTTGTCGTAGCGCTCGGCGGACGTGTCGTTGTGGAAGGCGTGATTGACGCCCGGATAGACGAAGGCCTCGACCAGCTTGCCCTGCGTCCCCAGCGCCCCGATCCACGGCCAGGCCGTCTCGGCAACCCGGCTGTCGAGCCCGGCGAGATGGAACTGCATCGGGGCCTTCACCTTCGCCGCCTCGGCGGGATCGGGCGCAGGCCCGTAGAACGGGACGGCTGCGGAGAGCGTGTCGCCGGCGGCAACCGCGAGCCGGTTCACGAAGGCCCCGCCCCAGCAGAAACCGACTGCGCCGACTTTCCTGCCCGCGGTCGAGGCCGCAAGGTCGGCGACCATCGCGGCGCCGGCCGACACCGCGGCGGCGACGTCCAGCTTGCCGATCGCGTCGCGGGCCGAATCCTCGTTCGCTGGAGTGCCGCCCGCAAGCGAAAGCATGTCCGGTGCAACCGCGCGGTATCCCGCAACCGCAGCGCGCCGGGCGACGTCGCGAATATGGTCGTTGAGGCCGCGGTTTTCGTGGATCACCAGCACCGTCGCCTTGAGCGAGCGAGTCTTCGGCTCGGCGACATAGGCGCTGTAGCCGTTCGCCAGCTTCTGCGTCCGCGTCGTCAGCCGAGCGTCGTCCACCGGTATGATGGCAGCCGCTGCCGGCGAAGCGGCGATGGATGCGACCAAGGCTTCGGCCGCTGCGACGCTCCCGGCGATCGTCGCCATCCGCGACATGAACACTCGCCGGTCCATCCCTTCGTGCGTGAACCGGTCGTAGAGGTCGATCGCCTGCTGGCGCGTTTTTCCATCCATCGTCATGCCACCGGTTGCGGCTGAATCGGCTGCGGCGGCCTCAGGCCGAGATCGGCAATGACCTTCTCGTCGATCTCGTTCGCCCGATTGTACGCGTCGCGTGTCTGAAGCCGGTCCCTGTAGCGAAAGAAGCTGTCGCGTTCGGGCAGCATCCCGAACTGCATGGGAAACATGATCTGAGATCCGACATAGACGTCGGCGGCGGTGAACCGGTCGCCGCAAACGAAGTCGCGGCTCGAGAAGAGTTCGTCGAGCACAGCGACAACACGGTCGTAATTGCCGTAGCCGAACATTCTCTCGCGCTCCGGCGTCACCTTGAACCCCGCGAAATTGTTCGTGAACGCCTGCTCGACCGGTCCGGCGGCGTAGAAGAGCCAGCGGTAGTAATCGGCTTTCTCGTCGTCGCGGGGACCGAGGCCGGCTTGCGGGAAAACGTCGGCGAGATATGCGCACATCGCGGCGCATTCGGTGACGACCTGTCCGTTGTGCCTGATCGCGGGGACCTTCCCCATCGGGTTAACGGCGAGATAGCGCTCGCTCTTCATTTCCTCATACGGGACGATCTCGGTCTCGTACGGCTGGCCGGTCTCCTCCAGCATCCAGCGGATGATGCGCCCGCGTGATTGCGGGTTGGTGTAGAACGTCAGATTGGCCATGGCTCGGCTCCGCAGAATTGAGGCCCCACCCGATGCTGTTCTAGTCCCTCCGCCAGCGCGCGGCCAGCGGAGGGTTCGCGTTCTGGGCCTTACCCCCGATCGCCCTTGGTGGGTGCAGCCGGAGCCGCCGTCTCGCCGCGCTGCGAGGCTGTCTGGTCACGGGTCGCGCGGAACTCGCTGTCGGAGGCCCAGTTCGGCCAGGCGCGCGAGTTGGCGAGGTCCCGGCCGAGCTTGTGAAGGAGGTTCGCGTCCTGCGCCATTCCGCGGAAATCCCAGTCGGTCGACCATTCGTCGCTCGGCTGGTGGTAATGCTTCTCGACGTATTCCTTGCCGAGCGCTTCGCCGCGCTTGGTTCCACCATTCACCAAATCGTTGCCGTCCCCGAAGCTGATCGCCGGGACGCCCACCTTGGCCAAGGAGAAATGGTCGGAGCGGAAGAAGTGGCCCGCCTCCGGATGCGGGTCCGGGCTGTAGTAGCGCCCCTGCTTCTTTCCCTCCGCGATGAGCATGTCGAGGAGTCCAAGCTTCGCGCTTCCGGAGATGGTGAAGTTCTTCGCCGGACCGTAGATCGACCCGCCGTCCGTGTTGAGGACGCCGACCGTCTTGGCAGCCGGGAACAGCGGGTTCTGCGCATAATATTCGGAGCCCAGAAGGCCCTTCTCCTCGGCGGTGACGGCTAGGAAGACGACCGAGCGCTCGGTTCGCGGCTCCTTCGCATACACCCGCGCCTGCTCGATCAGCTGGGAGATCCCGGTCGCGTTGTCGAGCGCGCCATTATAGATGGTGTCGCCGGTGTCGTCGGGCTTGCCGATTCCGAGATGGTCCCAATGCGCGCTGTAGATGACCGTCTCGTCCGGATATTTGGTTCCGGGCAAGTAGCCGACGACGTTGTGGGAAGTGATCACCTCGGCATTGGCTGCGCCCTTGAGCGTCAGGGTCGCGTCCAGCGGGACGGGCTTGAAGTCCTTCTTCTTCGCCGCCGCCTTCATCGCGTCGAAGGTAAGGCCGGACGCGGCGAAGATCTGCTGCGCCAGGTCCTTCTGGATCCAGCCTTCGAGCGGGGGATGCTCGCCAGCGGGATTGTCGCGGACGATGTCGAACATCGCGTTGGTGTTCGAATTCTTGACCGTGTTCCAGCCGTAGCTCGCCGGATCGGTCTCGTGGATGACGAGGACTCCGGCCGCGCCCTGGCGTGCGCCTTCCTCATATTTGTAGGTCCAGCGGCCGTAATAGGTCATCGCCTTGCCTTCGAAATTGCCTTCGCCGCCTTCGAAGTCGGGATCGTTGATGAGCACGACCATGATTTTTCCGTGCATGTCCTGGCCCTTGAAGTCGTCCCACCCCCGCTCCGGCGCCTTCACGCCGTAACCGACGAAGACCAGTGGCGTGTTCGCGAGGTCGAGGCCCTTCATTCCGTTGGTCGGCGCGCGGGCGGCGATCTCCTGGCCCTGGGTCAGCGTTACCGGCTTGCCATCGAGGTTCAGGGTCATCGCCGGCGCGGCAGTCCATTCGGAGCGCAGCAGCGGCACATTCTGGAACCAGCCGCGCTTGCCGTTCACCACGTCACCTGCGGGCTGCACCCCGGCCGCCTGGAACTGTTCGGCGATGTAATTGATCGTCTTTGTCTCTGCTCGGGTCGCCGGACCGCGCCCTTCGAAATCGTCCGACGAGATGAACTTGTCGGTGGCCGACAAATGCGCGGGATCGAACGGGCCCATGTCTTGCGCAAATGCCGGCGCCGCGAGCGCGAGTGCTGTTGCGGCGAGGAGGCGGAAGCTGGTCGGGGTCATAGTGAATCTCCAGAACACATAAGGACGCGGCAGGCTTCACCCGCACGCAAAAGAATCGGTTGGGCTATCGATAGTTAATGGGCGTCGGTCGGGGAAGTCCCGTCGGCAGTCGAGGCCGTCGTCGGCACATCCTTCGCCCGGTAGCGGTCGAACCAGGCAAGGATCGCGCTCGCCTTGGCCGCGGCCTGCGACGGCCGCGACGCGATTCCGCCGTGGCTTGCGCCGGGCACTTTCACGAAGGCCGTCGGGACGTTCCGAAGCTGCAGCGCCTCGTAATATTGCTCGGCCTCGCTGTCGGGCGTGCGGTAATCCTCGCTTCCGACCACGACCAGGGTCGGCGTCTTGACGTTGCCGACCAGGCTGAGCGGCGATCTTTGCCAATAGCCCATCGGGTCTTCCCACGGCTTCTTCGCGAACCAGTAGGGCGAATAATAAGCCGCGCCGTCGGAGGTCAGGCCGAAGCTCGCCCAGTTGATAACGGGCTTCTGCGTCGCTGCTGCACGGAAGCGGTCGGTCTTGCCGACGATCCAGGCCGTCAGGACGCCGCCGCCCGATCCGCCGGTGACGAACAGATTGTTCGGATCGACGCTTCCGGTAGCGATGGCCGTATCCACCGCGCTCATCAGGTCGTCGTAATCGTGGCCCGGATAGGCCTTGTCGATCTGGTTCGCGAACTCCTCGCCGTAGGAGGTCGAGCCGCGCGGATTGGTGTAGAGAACGACGTAGCCAGCGGCGGCGTAGAGCTGGTCGTCGGTCGAGAAATTCGGCCCGTAGGCCGCGAACGGTCCGCCGTGGATTTCCAGGATCAGCGGATATTTCTTCGCCGGGTCGAAGTCGGGAGGAGTCACCATCCACGCGTCGATCGGCCGCTGGTCGAAGCTCGACGTGACCGGGAGCTTCTTGACCTCCGCCATCACCTTGGAACCGAGCAGGCTGGAATTGAGGCTGGTAAGCTTCCTCACGCCGTTTCCGCTTGCGACACCGATGTCGGAGGGGTGCAGCGCGTCGCCTACGGTGACAGCGACAGCGCCGTTCTTCGACACGCTGAAATCGCCGCCCGCGTAGGGCCGGTCGAGCTCGCTTCCGGTGAGGCCGGTGGCCACCGTCCGGATCGATCCGTCGAGCCCGACTCGATCGACCTTGTTCGTCCCCTCGTCCTCGACGAGCACATAGACCGACCGGCTGTCGCCGCCCCAGACGGGGCTACCGACGGAACGGTCGAGCGACGCGGTCAGCACGCGGCTGCCGGACCCGTCGAGGTTCATCACATAAAGACGCGTGTTCTGATAGCCGAGCTGCCGATCGTCATAGCCGATGTAGGCGATATGCCGCCCGTCGGGCGAAACCACGGGCGACGCGTCCGGGCCTTGCCGGCCGGTCAGCGCGACCGGCGCTCCGCCGTCGATCCCGACGCGATAGACCTCACTGTTTACCGGCTCGCGTTCCCAATTGCTGGACAGGTTGCCGCTGAACAGGATCGAGCGTCCGTCGGGAGTCCAGGACACCGGCCCGCCGGCATTGGTTGCACCGAAAGTCAGCTGCGTCGGTGCGCCCCCATCGGCAGGCACCCAGAAGATTTGTTGATAGCCGGGTTTCAAATAGCCTTCGCCGTCGGCGCGGTAGGTGACGGCATCGATGATCTGCAGCGGATCGGCCCATTTGGCGCCCTCGGGCTTGTCCGGGGCCTTGCCGAGCCTCGGACCCTCGTCCGGGACGAACATGGAATAAGCGATGCGGCGTCC
>JBKPOU010000049.1:0-6674 GCA_046733255.1 Pseudomonadota bacterium | reverse complement strand
GTCTTTACCTGCTCGCGCCCATCCCTATCGAAAAGCTGGTCGGAGACACATTCACGAGCCTCAACGACTATTCCCGCGAGACTTTGTACGATCGTGGCTGGCTTCTCACGCACTACCTGAATTTCGAGCCCAGCCGACACGGCCAACTCGATCGATACGTCCAGCTGATCCAGCAGGGTCACGCGCCACTGGATTCCGCCCGGACAGCGTTCGGCGACCTCAAGGAACTCGACCGGGACGCCGAGAAATATCTGAAACGCAAGAGGCTGACTCAGGTGATCGTCCCGGCGTCGGAACTGGATGTTGGCCCGATCGCGATCCGGCCGCTCCGTCCCGGTGAAGCCGCCGTCATGCCAATCCGGATCCGCTCCGATCGCGGCGTGGCAACAAGGACGGCGCCCTCGGTCGCTGCCGAAGCCCGGAAAATCGCAACGCGTTATCCCAACGACGTGGCGGTCCAGACCGCTCTTTCCGAAGCGGAATTCGACGCCGATAATTATGACGCCGCCGAAGCGGCAGCCGACCGGGCTTTGGCGATCGACTCGAACTCGAGGAATGGACTGATCTACAAAGGCCTGGCGCGGATGGAGCGCACAAAGAAATCCAGCGGAAAGGCCGACTGGGCCACGATCCGACGCGCGTTCGTGAGCGCCAATCGACTCGATCCGGACGACCCCGAACCTCTCATGCACTACTTCGAGACATTCGTTGCCGCTGGCGAAACGCCGCCGGAGTCAGCGGTCAAGGGGCTCATTTACGCCGCGCAATTGATGCCTCAGGATCGGAAGCTCAGGCTAATGGCGACCCGAGAGCTGCTTGAGCTCGGAAACGTGCCGATGGCGAAGCAGATGTTCGCCACCATCGCCTTCAATGCACACACAAGCCCGAAGCTGCGAGAGAAGAATCGCCAGGTCATGAACGAGATTCTTGCCGGCAATGCCACTGGGGCATTGGCGCTTCTCAAGAACAACGAAGACGATTCAGACCATGACTAAAGGTCGAGCTCCAGCCGAATACCCTCCGCGGCGAGCAGCTTCTTCTTGTTGGCAAGACCTCCGCCATAGCCGCCGAGCGTGCCGTCGCTGCGGATGACCCGGTGGCACGGAATGAGGACCGAGACATGGTTCTCGCCGTTCGCCGTGCCGACGGCACGCACCGCCTTCGGTAGCCCGATCGCCGCGGCGATGTCGGCGTAGCTTCGCGTCTCGCCGAGCGGGATCTTGCGGAGCTCGCGCCATACGGCCTCCTGAAAAGCCGTGCCCGCAACGTCGATGGGCAATTCCTTTGCAGCCGCGGGCCGCTCGATCGCGATCAGTGCGCCTTCGACAAGTTCGCGCATCCCGCCTTCGTCCTCGACGATGGTAGCATTTGGGAACAGGCGCCGAAGCGAGGCTTCGCTGTCGTTGAACGTGAGCCTGCAAATCCCCTTCGACGTCGTCGCGATAAGCATGCGGCCAAGCGGGCTGTCGAACATCGTCCAGCGTATCGTCTCGCCGCGCCCGCCGTCGCGCCAGGCCGAGGGAGTCATGCCCATCCTCTCCTTGGCGTCGGCGTAGAAGCGGCTCGGAGCGGAATAGCCCGCATCGTAGATGGCGTCGGTCACGCGCTCATTCTCCTTGAGATGCTTTTCGGCGCGTTTCGCACGAAGCCCCCGCGCATATTCGGCAGGCGAAACTCCGAGATCCCGCTTGAAGAGCCGCTGGAAATGGTGCGGCGCATAGCCGACAGCGCTCGACAGTTCGTCCAGGGTCGGGGCCTCTTCAGCCGCCTCGATCAGCTTCACGGCCTTCGCCACCGCCTCGCGGTCGCGGCCGACCTCGTCGGGCTTGCATCGCAGGCAGGCGCGATAGCCCGCCGCCCTCGCCTCGTCCCCGGTAGCGAAAAATTGGACATGCTCGCGCTTGGGCCGCTTCGCGGGGCAGCTGGGCTTGCAATAAATGCCGGTGGTCTTCACCGCCCCGATAACCCGCCCGTCCCAGCTGCGGTCGCGGCGCATGAAGGCCGCCCAGGCCGTGTCCGGATCGAGGCGGGTGACGTTGTCCACATCAATGGGTCTACGCCCCTCCATCTCGCTTGCAAGACTAGCCATCGTCACGCCCTTTCGATCTTTGCGGAAAAACAGCCACGCGCCGCGTTGTGGGCGTGGATCGTCACGATCTCGGGATTGCCGAGCAATTTGCGGATTCCGGCGTCGGCTTCGCCCGGCTGGGCGATCAGCGCGTCGGCCATCATTCCATCCTTGTCGAAAGCCCGCAGCGACAGCAGGCGCGGTTCGAATACCGGCGGCACCCTGTCGACGAACTTCGCCTGTTCAGCGTCGGCGACGAAGATCGCATGGCTCGCCCGATAGGGGTTCGCGACATCGTGACTCACGTGATTGAGGAGAATGACCTCCTCGCCGATTGGCCGGTCGACCAGGCTGACGCGGCAGGGGAAGCGGTCGTTCGTAACGGTCATCCTCCGCATCCCCTTCTTCTCGAGCTCCTCGTCGGAGAGCGCGAAAAGCGGGCGGAACGGATCGGGGTCCAATCCGGTAATTCTATAGGTCATTCGCGTCCTCGAATTCGTCTTTCGCGGCCGCTTTTGCCTGGCTTTCGTGTGCCGCGCGTCCCATGGGTTGCGGTCAAACGCGAAGCCTGCGCGCAGCTTCTTGCATCCCTACGAGGCCCTTGCTAGGGGCCGCGCGACCCACAGAGGGGCGTCGGGGATAAACCCCGATAGCGCCCCGTTTTTTCGTGGGGCAATTCCGGTTCTGGAGACCTTTGCGCGTGGAGACATCCGGCGGCATTCAGGCCAGCTTAGCAGGGCGGTACGCGTCCGCCCTGTTCGACCTTGCGCGCGACGAAAAGCAGATCGACGCGGTCGGACGGAGCCTGGCTTCTCTGAACCAGCTGCTCGTCGACTCCAGGGAGTTCGGCCAGCTCGTCAGTTCCCCCCTCGTTGACCGCAACGAAGCGGGCAAGGCCCTGTCGGTTGTCGCAAGCGAGCTGGGCCTCGACCCGATCACGACCAACTTCCTCGGTGTGCTGGCAAGGAACGGCCGCCAGGGCCAGCTTTCGCAGGTCATCCGCTTTTTCCGTCGGCTCGCAGCCGATAACCGCGGCGAAACCACGGCGGAAGTCATCACCGCCCACGGTCTCAGCGACGATCAGATCGCGACTCTCAAGACGCGGCTCAAGGCGCGTGCCGGCCGCGACGTCACGATCGACGCTCGCACAGATCCCGCCATTCTCGGAGGCCTCATCGTCAGGATGGGAAGCCAGATGATCGACGCCTCATTGAAAACCAAACTCAACAGACTCGCCCAGGCGATGAAAGGCTAAGGCAAGACAATGGATATCCGCGCCGCTGAAATTTCCCGAGTCATCCGCGACCAGATCGCGAATTTCTCTGCCGAGGAGGAGGTCGCCGAGGTCGGCACCGTTCTTTCCGTCGGCGACGGGATCGCGCGCATCTACGGCCTCGACAACGTCCAGGCGGGCGAGATGGTCGAGTTCGAGTCCGGCGTGAAGGGCATGGCGCTCAACCTCGAGGCCGACAATGTCGGCGTCGTCATCTTCGGTTCGGACGCAGAGATCCGTGAAGGCTCGACCGTCCGGCGGACCGGCGCGATCGTCGACGTTCCGATCGGCAAGGGCCTCCTCGGCCGTGTCGTCGACGCCCTCGGCAACCCGATCGATGGCAAGGGTCCCATCGAATTTACCGAGCGCCGCCGCGTCGAGGTGAAGGCGCCGGGGATCATCCCTCGCAAGTCGGTCCACGAGCCTGTCCAGACCGGCCTCAAGGCGCTTGACGCCCTGGTCCCGATCGGCCGCGGCCAGCGCGAACTGATCATCGGCGACCGTCAGACCGGCAAGACCGCCGTCGCGATGGACACGTTCATCAACCAGAAGACGATCAACGCGAGCGGAGACGAGAGCCGCAAGCTCTACTGCATCTACGTCGCCGTCGGTCAGAAGCGCTCGACGGTCGCTCAGATCGTGCGCCAGCTCGAAGAGAATGGCGCGATGGAATATTCGATCGTCGTCGCCGCGACCGCTTCCGAGCCGGCTCCCCTGCAATATCTGGCACCGTACACGGGCTGCACGATGGGCGAATATTTTCGCGACAACGGAATGCACGCGGTCATCGTTTACGACGACCTTTCGAAGCAGGCCGTCGCCTACCGCCAGATGTCGCTTCTCCTGCGCCGTCCGCCAGGCCGCGAAGCCTATCCCGGCGACGTCTTCTACCTCCACAGCCGCCTCCTCGAGCGCGCCGCGAAGATGAACGAGGACAATGGCTCGGGATCGCTGACCGCGCTGCCGATCATCGAGACGCAGGCGGGCGACGTGTCGGCCTACATCCCGACCAACGTCATCTCGATCACCGACGGCCAGATCTTCCTCGAGACCGACCTCTTCTACCAGGGCATCCGGCCTGCGATTAATGTCGGCCTTTCGGTCAGCCGCGTGGGTTCGTCGGCTCAGACCAAGGCAATGAAAAAGGTCGCCGGATCGATCAAGCTCGAGCTCGCCCAGTATCGCGAGATGGCGGCCTTCGCGCAGTTCGGGTCCGACCTCGATGCCTCCACCCAGAAGCTGCTCGCACGCGGCGCTCGCCTGACCGAGCTCCTGAAGCAGCCGCAGTTCAGCCCGATGCCGGTCGAAGAGCAGGTTGCGTCGATTTTCGCGGGCACGAACGGCTTCATCGATCCGATCGATGTCGGCGCGGTCACCCGCTACGAGGCGGCGATGCTCGCCTATCTCCGCGAAGAGCACAGCGACATCCTGAAGACGATCGCCGACAGCCGCCAGCTCGACGACGACACTGCCGCCAAGCTCAAGGACGCGCTGACCCAGTTCGGGAAGACGTTCGCATAAGATGGCGAGCCTGAAGGCCCTCAAGCTCCGCATCGGCTCGGTGAAGTCGACGCAGAAGATCACCAAGGCGCTCAACATGGTCGCGGCGTCGAAGCTTCGGCGCGCCCAGCAGAATGCGACCGCGGGCCGGCCCTATTCGGAGCGGATGCGCGACGTCGTCGCATCAATCGCGAGCCGTGTGACCGTCGGGCCGGAAAGCCCGAAGCTGCTCGCCGGCACGGGCAAGGACGACACGCACCTGATCGTGGTCGTCACCAGCGACCGCGGCCTTGCCGGAGCCTTCAACAGCAACATCGTCCGCGCGGTTCGCCGCAAGGCCGATGAGCTGATCAAGGACGGCAAGACCGTCCATTTCTTTATCGTCGGCCGAAAGGGCCGCCCAGTTCTCCAGCGGCTTTATCCAAAGGCGATTGTCGGCCAGCACGATACGACCGAGATGAAGAACCCGAGCTACGACGTTGCCTCTGCGATCGCCGACGAAATCGTCGATCGGTTCCAGAGCGGCGGGTTCGACGTCGCGCACCTGGCTTATGCGAACTTCCGGTCGACCCTCGTCCAGGAGCCGGTGATCGACCAGATCATCCCGGTCCCGCGGGCGGGCGGCGGCGAGGCGAAAGCTTCATCCGACCTCTCCATGGTCGAATATGAGCCCGACGAGGAGGAAATCCTCGCCGTGCTCCTGCCGCGCAACATCGCGGTCCAGGTCTATCGCGGCCTGCTCGAAAACCAGGCCGGCTTCTACGGATCCCAGATGACCGCGATGGACAATGCGACCCGGAATGCCGGCGACATGATCAAGAAACTCGGGATCATCTACAACCGCCAGCGTCAGGCCGCGATCACGACCGAGCTGGTCGAGATCATTTCCGGCGCCGAAGCGCTCTAGAATTTGTAAAGAGGACGACTGAGAGATGGCCACCGCCGCCCCTGCAAAGCCCCGCACGAAGAAGCCCGCCGCTACGGCAGACAAGCCGAAGGCGCCTGTCCAGACGCATAACCTCACCGGCAAGGTCGCGCAGGTGATCGGCGCGGTCGTCGACGTCGCGTTCGAAGGCGAGCTACCGCCGATCCTCGCCGCCCTCGAGACCGACAACCAGGGCAATCGCCTTGTGCTCGAAGTCGCCCAGCACCTCGGCGAGAATATCGTGCGCACCATCGCGATGGACGCCACCGACGGCCTGACCCGCGGGCAGGACGTCCGCGCCACCGGCTCGCAGATCGAGGTTCCCGTCGGCCCCAAGACGCTCGGCCGGATCATGAACGTCATCGGCGAGCCGATCGACGAGCGCGGACCGATCGGAAGCGACCTGTCGGCGCCGATTCACGCGGAAGCTCCCGCCTTCGTCGACCAGTCGACCGAAGCGTCGATCCTGGTGACGGGCATCAAGGTCATCGACCTCCTCGCCCCTTACGCAAAGGGCGGCAAGATCGGCCTGTTCGGCGGCGCCGGGGTCGGCAAGACCGTGCTCATCCAGGAGTTGATCAACAATATCGCTAAAGGGCACGGCGGCGTCAGCGTGTTCGCCGGAGTCGGCGAGCGCACGCGCGAGGGCAACGACCTCTATCACGAGTTTCTCGACGCAGGCGTCATCGCCAAGGACAAGGACGGCAACCCGACCCCCGAAGGGTCCAAGGTCGCGCTCGTCTTCGGCCAGATGAACGAGCCGCCGGGGGCGCGCGCCCGCGTTGCCCTCTCCGGGCTGACCCAGGCCGAATATTTCCGCGACAAGGAAGGCCAGGACGTCCTGTTCTTCGTCGACAATATCTTCCGCTTCACCCAGGCGGGCTCGGAAGTGTCGGCGCTTCTCGGAC
>JBKPOU010000048.1:0-7343 GCA_046733255.1 Pseudomonadota bacterium | reverse complement strand
CCTTCTCCATCAATTCCCTCGACCACAGCGCCCCCTCGCTCTCCTCGATCAATTCCCCATCCAGCTCCTGCCGTCCAACCCGCGTCCCGCCGTAAGTCGCGACCATCATCTCGACGAAGCCTTCGCTCAAATTGACATTCTCGTCGGTCCGCCCAGTGGTCGTTACCGTCCGCTCATCCTCGCGGATCCGCTTCAGCAGCTCGATCGTCCGCGGGGTCGTCGTCACCAGCGCCCGAGGCCGGCTCCCTCGCCTCAGGCCCATCTGCAAGTTCATCCACGCCCCTTCCGCGTCCCGCCACTTGGCGAGTTCGTCCGCCCAGGCGAAATCATGCTCCGGCCCGCGGAGCCCGTCGGGATTGTCGCCCGAGAACAGCTGCGCCTCGCTCCCGTTCGGCCAGGTCAGCCGTCCCAGGCTCGGCTCCCATTTCACCTTGTGCCGCCGCCGCGTCGCTACGCTCAGGACGCCGCTGACACCTTCCACCATCACCCGCCGCGCCTCGTCGATCGTCGCTCCGACGAGCGCGATCCGAACCCCCGGCCGGCTCCGCGCAATCTTTTCGACCCACTCGGCACCCGCGCGAGTCTTCCCGAACCCGCGCCCCGCCATCATCAGCCAGGTCCGCCAGCCCTCTTCCTTCGGCGGCAGCTGGGCGCTGTGCGCCCACGCCTCGAAGTCGGCATCGAGCGCGAGCACGTCCGCAGGAGTCATGCTCCAGATGATCCGCCGCTGCTCTTCTTCAGAAGCGTCGATTAGCGCGCGCATGAACTCGCGCACCGAGCTGAACTTCACTTATTGCTCTTCCGCTTCGATTCTCTTTCGCATCCGCTGCAGCTTATCGAAAAGCCGCTCACGAACCTCCTCGATGTCCGCTTCGTTCGGCTCCACGGTCGCCTCGACCGCGCTGTCCCGGTGCATTTTCAGCAGGTGCAGTGCGATCTGGTTCGGATACTCGCGCATCCTTTCTTCCGAGCCGTCCTTGCGGACCACGATCTTTTCGGTGCCGTTCAGCGCCCGGTCGAGCATCACCAGCTCGAGCCGCTGGTAGGCAGCTCCGATCGCCTCCGCCCAAGCGGCACGGAAGGCCGCAACCTTCTTCCTCCTCAGATATACGCCGGCAACCGACATGCCCGCGGCTTCGGCCGAAAGCCTGACGTTGCAGGTCTCGGCGAGCGTGCTCAGGAACGTCTCTTCCTTCGCTTTGGTCCAGTCGCGCCTCGACCTCTTGCAGGCCCTGGGCGTATTTCCGCCGACGATCGTCAGCTCCTTCAATTTCGCCCCGTCTTTACCCACGCGCACTCTCCACAAATGAAACCGGGCCCCCCGCCCCGCTCATCCTGAGCGGGTCGAAGGACCCGAATCGGTAATTCTCGACTGTGCCAGGATGTACCGAAACAGCGTCACGCTGTCAAGATGTTTTTTCCATATAGGTTAAATTTCGGGACTGCGGGAACCCGCACTAGGATTGCGCCGCCCACCGGTCTAGGAGCGCCCGCAGCAGTATCAGCTTTAAAGGAATCCCGATGCGCCCGTCCGGCCGCGCTCCCGACCAGATGCGTGAGATACGCTTCGAACCGCACTTCACCCGCCATGCGGAAGGCTCGGTTCTCGTCAGCTTCGGCGACACGCGAGTCCTCGTCACCGCCTCGGTCGAGGACAAGCTGCCGCCATTCCTTCGCGGGAAGGGTCAGGGCTGGGTGACCGCCGAATATGGGATGCTACCGCGTGCCACGCACACCCGCGGCAACCGCGAAGCCGCGAAGGGCAAGCAGTCTGGCCGAACCCAGGAGATCCAGCGGCTCATCGGCCGCTCGCTCCGCGCCGTCGTCGACTTGCCCAAGCTCGGCGAGCGCCAGATCATCCTCGACTGCGACGTGATCCAGGCCGACGGCGGCACCCGCACCGCATCCATCTCGGGTGCCTGGGTTGCGCTTCGGATCGCCGTGGACAAGCTCCTCGAAAGCAAGGCGATTGCCGAAGATCCGATCAACACGCAGGTCGCTGCGGTCAGCTGCGGGGTCTTCCAGGGCGCAGCGGTCCTCGACCTCGACTACGACGAGGACAGCAGCGCCGGCTGCGACGGCAATTTCGTGCTCACCGCCGATGGGAGCATCGTCGAGGCTCAGGTCACGGCGGAGGGCGAATGCTATGACGAGGAGCTGTTGCTCCGGATGCTTCGCCTCGCCCGGATCGGCTGCGGCGAGATTTTCCAGGCACAATTGAAGGCAGCCGGCAGATGAGGGAAATCGGCGACAAGCTGGTCATCGCGACCCACAATCCCGGCAAGCTTCGTGAGATCGCCGCGCTCATTGAACCGCTTGGGATTGCCTGTGTCGGCGCCGAAGAGCTCGGCCTTCCCGAGCCGGAGGAGATCGGCAACACCTTCGTCGACAACGCCGATTTGAAGGCGCGCGAGGCTGCCGATTTGTCCGGCCTGCCCGCCCTCGCCGACGACAGCGGCCTTGCGGTCGACGCGCTCCACGGCAAGCCCGGCATCTTTTCCGCGCGCTGGTCCGAGGACAGCGAAGGCAAGCGCGACTGGATGCGGGCGATGACGAAGGTCTGGGACGAGGTGCAGGCGACCGAGCCCGACGCTCCTCCCGCCGCCCACTTCGTCTGCGCCCTGTCGCTCGCCTGGCCCAACGACGGCCAGACCGAGGCGTTCGAGGGCCGCGTCGAGGGCACGCTTACCTGGCCGCCCCGCGGCGACAAGGGCTTCGGCTACGATCCACTCTTCATCCCCGCGGGCCGCGACGAGACGTTCGGGGAAATGGACCCCGAACAGAAACACAAGATCAGCCACCGCGCCGACGCCTTCCGGAAGTTGGTCGCGGCCCTGAAGGGATGATCACTCCCCTACCGCTTGCGGGAGGGGAAGAGCTGCGAAGCAGCGAAGGGGTGGGCCTGTGGGAGGCTGAACATAATACGTCGCTCCCACCCCCGTACCCCCTCCCGCAATCGGTAGGAGGCGGCCTCGCCCTCTACATTCACTGGCCCTTCTGCGTTTCGAAATGCCCCTATTGCGACTTCAACAGCCACGTTCGAGCGCAGATCGATCAGGACGAATGGCGCGAAGCCCTGCTCGCCGACCTCACCCATGAGGCTCGGCTCCTCCCGGGCCGGACCCTGACCTCGATCTTCTTCGGCGGAGGCACGCCGTCGCTGATGGAGCCGGCAACCGTCGCCGCACTGATCGAAACCGCGCGAGCCCACTGGCCGGCATCCCATGACATCGAGATCACCCTGGAGGCCAATCCCAATTCCGTCGAAGCCGCGCGCTTCGCTGATCTCGCATCCGCCGGTGTCAACCGCCTCTCGCTCGGGCTGCAAAGCTTCGATGACGAGGCGCTCCGCTTCCTCGGCCGCGCCCATTCCGCCCGCGAAGGCCTCGCCGCCCTCGAAACCGCGCAGGCGCATTTCCCGCGCGTCAGCTTCGACCTGATCTACGCCCTTCCCGGCGACACCGAGTCGAGTTGGTCGGCATCCTTGCAGCGCGCTTTGTCGCTCGGGACGAGCCACCTCTCGCTCTACCAGCTGACGATCGAACCGGGCACGCGGTTCGCGTCGATGGTCGCCCGCCATGATTTCGAACCCCTCGACAGCGATGCCGCTGCAGCGCTCTACGAGCTGACCGACGCCATGACGTCAGCCGCCGGCCTTCCCGCCTACGAGGTCAGCAACCACGCCGCCCCCGGAGCCGAGAGCCGCCACAACCTCACCTACTGGCGCTACGGCGACTATGCCGGGGTCGGCCCCGGCGCCCACGGCCGCCGCCTCGGGGCCAGGACCGTCCGCCACAAAAAGCCGGAGAATTTCCTCTCGGCCCTGGCTCGAAACGGGCACGCCATCGCCGAGGAAGCGTCGCTCACGCCACGCGAAGCTGCCGACGAGGCGCTGGTCATGGGCCTGCGCCTCGGCGAAGGGATCGACCCGTCCGAGATCGAGCGGAGGTTCGGGGTCGCCGCGGTGGTCAGGAACAAGGTGAAGCGCTTCGTCGACAGCGGCCATCTCGCGCCTGACGGAGACAGGATCGCTCCCACGCGCAAGGGCCGGCTCGTCCTCGACCGCCTGCTCGCGGAGATCAGCGCCTGAGCTAGTGCGGCTTGGCCGGCGGCAGCGGCTCCAGCTCGATCTTGTAGTTCTCGAGCCGCTCGGAATAATAATCGTTGACCTGCGATGCCGCGTCCGACGCGGCGGACTTCTTCGACATCCCGTGATTGACGTTGGAGTCGATCAGAGACGTCTGGAACGGCCCCGCCACGTTCTCGCATTTGCTTTTGACGAAGGCGATGAACCCGTCGACTCCGACATTCGCCACCTTGGCTTCCGAATTCGCTTGTTTCAGGCAGGCGGAAAAGCTTTGGCGCAACGCTCCCTGGTCACCGCCTGCGAGCATCAGTGCAGCAGCAATCAAAATCATCAGGAGATCTCCCCTCTTCGTCTGATGATATCGGGAGACTGACTCTTTTTCCGCTAACATTCAAGCGCTTGCCGGGGCCTTGCAGTGCCGCGCAGGGAGATGCCACTGTGAGGGATGGAAAGCCCGCTCAGGCCCGGCCTGTATATCGTTGCCACGCCTATCGGAAATCTGGGCGACCTCGCTCCTCGCGCAGCCGAAACCCTCCGCCACGCCGACCTGATTCTCGCCGAGGATACGCGGGTAACCGGCAAGCTTCTCAAGCATGCCGGAGTGACGACTCCAATGCGGCGCTACGACGACCATTCGAAGGAGGTCGACCGCAACATGATCGTCGATCGCATCGCTGACGAAGCCATCGCGATCGTCAGCGATGCCGGCACGCCGCTCATCTCCGACCCCGGCTACAAGCTCGTCCGCGCCGCCCGCCAGGCCGGCCGGGAAGTGCGAACCGTTCCCGGGCCCTGCGCGGCAATCGCCGGGCTCACGCTGTCCGGGCTGCCAACGGACCGTTTCCTTTTCCTCGGTTTCCTTCCCACGAAAGCCAAGGCGCGCGCAGACGCAATCACCGAGATCGCCGACGTCCGGGCGACTCTCATCCTCTACGAAAGCGGTCCGCGCCTCGGCGAGACTCTGAAAGCCCTCCTGGAAGTCCTGGGCAACCGGGATGCCGCCGTCGGCCGCGAAATCACCAAATTGTACGAGGAATCCTTCGTCGGCACGCTAACCGATCTCGCTGAAAAATTTGCCGACGCTCCGCCCAAGGGCGAGATCGTCGTCCTTGTCTCGCCCCCGCTCGAGGCCGAAGCGGTGACTGACGCCGCGGTCGACAGGCTCCTTACGCAGGCGATGGAAAGGCTGTCGCCGTCGCGTGCAGCGGCTGAAGTCGCCGAAGAGCTGAATATTCCGCGAAAGCGCGCCTATGAGCGGGCGCTGGACCTGTCGCGCAAGTGAATCGCAGGGAGGCGGAAAAGCGCGGCCGCGGCGCCGAGACGTTCGCGGCCATGTTCCTCCGGCTTAAGGGGTGGCGAATCCTCGCGCGAAGGGCGCGGGTCCCCGGCGGCGAGGTCGATATCGTCGCCCGCCGTGGCCGGACGCTCGCCTTCATCGAGGTTAAGGCCAGGAGCAGCGAGGAAGCCGCCGCTTTTTCCCTCGACCGATACCGGCTCCGGCGCGTTGCCGTTGCAGCCGAGCGCCTTGCTCCCCGCTTCATGCGCGAGGGCGATGACGTCCGCATCGACGCGCTCTACGTCGTGCCCGGCAGGCTCCCCCGCCACTTGGCCAACGTCTGGGAAGGGTGATAGGCGCGCCATCATGCCGTTACGCGTTGCCGTTCAGATGGACCCGCTGGAGCGGATCGCCATAGCGGGCGATTCCACCTTCGCGATCATGCTGAAGGCGCAGGAGCTGGGCCACGAGCTCTATTGGTACGCACCCGAAGACCTGAGCTTCGCCCAGGGACGCCTCTGGACGATGGGCTACCCGGTCAAGGTCCAGCGGGTCGAGGGCGATCATTACAGCTTCGGCGAGCCCCGTATCCTCGACCTCGGCCGCGACGTCGAGGTGGTCCTGATGCGCCAGGACCCGCCGTTCGACCTCGGCTACATCACCGCGACCCACCTGCTCGAGCGCATCCAAAGCGAGACACTTGTCGTCAACGACCCGGCCAGCGTCCGCAACGCGCCCGAGAAGCTCTGGGTTCTCGACTTCCCTCAGTTCATGCCGCCCACGGTCATCACCCGCTCAAGGGGCCTTACACGCAAGTTCCTTGCCGAGCATGGCGATATCGTCGTCAAGCCGCTTCACGGCTTTGCCGGCGGCTCGGTGTTCCGCATCGGCAGCGATGGCCGCAACCTCGCGTCGCTCATCGAGCTGTTCAACCGAACCTACCGCGAGCCGCACGTCGTCCAGAAATTCCTTCCCGAGATCGCCGACGGCGACAAGCGCATCGTCCTCGTCGACGGAGAGGTCGCCGGAGCCGTCAACCGAGTGCCCGGCGAAGGCGAAATCCGATCCAACCTCGCCGTCGGGGGCAAGGGCCGGAAGACCGAGCTGACCGCCCGCGAGGAGGAAATCTGCGCCACGCTGGGCCCCGAGCTGAAGAGGCGCGGCCTGCTCTTCGTCGGGATCGACGTGATCGGCGGCCAATGGCTGACTGAGATCAACGTCACGTCGCCGACGGGGATCGTCTCGATCGACCAGTTCAACGGAACCGACACGCCGGGCCACATCTGGCAGGCGATCGAGCGAAGGCTGTCCGGGCAGAACTAGCTCCGCTTCGGACCTGATCTACCGAATCGCTTTACGTCCCGGCGGCCAATGAACGCTCGCCGCGGTTCGCTTTCGCTTCCCCACTGCAAGGGCAGCCGCGGCAGTCTTCTAGGCCCTCGGGTGCGCGTGCCTGTAGACGTCGAGCAACCTGGCTGCGTCCACAGCCGTATAGATTTGCGTCGACGACAGGCTCGCGTGCCCGAGCAGTTCCTGCAGCGACCGCAAGTCGGCGCCCCGCGCCAGCAGATGGGTCGCGAAGCTGTGCCTCAGCGCATGGGGCGTCAGCGTATCCGGCAATCCCAGCCGGACCCGTGCCGCCCTGACAGCCCTTCGTACGATATCGGCGCTGAGCGGCCCTCCCTTCGCTCCGACGAAAAGCGGCGCGTCGCCTTCGATCCGGTACGGGCATTGCCGCGCATAATCCGCGATCGCCTCGCGAACCGCCTTCACGACCGGCACGATCCGCACCTTCGATCGCTTGCCCGTAACCCGGATCGCTTCCCCTATCGGCAAGTCTCGAGCCGTCAGCGACAGCGCTTCGGAAACCCGAAGCCCCGATCCGTAGAGAAGCAGCAGGATCGCAAGGTCGCGGGCGCCGATCCACGGCTCGGAGGCGAAAGCTCCCGCATCCTCGGCAAGCGCCACTGCGTCCTCGGG
>JBKPOU010000047.1:0-6023 GCA_046733255.1 Pseudomonadota bacterium | reverse complement strand
GAATTCGCGGACGTGATCGCGGAAGTCGAGCGGATTGCGTTTGGTGCAAATGAGACAGCCGAGTTTGAGGCGCTCATTGCGAAGCTAGAGTCCGAAGGAAGATAATTGGTAGCCCATTCCGGCCTGATCACCGTGATGCAGCGAGCGGCTCGCAAGGCGGCTCCGCGTCTGCGTCGCGACTTCGGCGAGGTCGAGCAACTGCAGGTCAGCCGCAAGGGGCCTGCTGATTTCGTCTCCATGGCCGACAAAAGAGCCGAGCAGACGATCCTCGAAGAGCTTCGAAACGCGCGTCCCGATTGGGGCGTGCTGGCCGAGGAATCTGGTGAGATCGAGGGCAATCCGTCGAAGCCGCGCTGGGTGGTCGACCCGCTCGATGGCACGACCAACTTCCTTCACGGAATCCCGCACTTCTCCATCTCGATCGCGGTCGAGGAGAAGCGCCCGGACGGCCGTCCCGAGATCACGCACGGTCTCGTCTATCAGCCGCTGACCGACGAGAGCTTCTGGGCAGAGAAGGGCAGGGGTGCATGGCTCCAAGATCGGCGCCTCCGCGTATCGTCGCGCCGCGACCTGATCGATTGCGTTATCGGCACCGGCATTCCGCATTGCGGACGCGGTGTTCCCGCCGATTGGGCCAAGGTCTACAATGCAGTCGCTCCGCAGGTTTCGGGCGTCCGCCGCTTCGGCTCGGCGGCCCTTGATTTCGCCTGGGTGGCGGCGGGCCGCATGGACGGCTTTTGGGAAGACGACCTTGACCCGTGGGATAGCGGTGCGGGCGTGCTTCTCGTTCGTGAGGCGGGCGGTTTCGTCAGCGATTATCGCGGCTCCGACCGGATCTTCGAGCGCCGTGAATATATCGCTGCAGCGGGTTCCATCCATAGCCGCCTGCAGAAGCTTATCGCCGGAGCGCTCCGCTAGGAAAATCCGCTCTTTTTTGCATGTGCGAGCGGGTTGCGGGGCGCAACTCGCTGGCCTAAAGCCCCGCCAAGTTTTCGAGCCCCGGAGTTTCCCTTTGTCCAGCGTTGCTGCCGGATATCTTCCGATCCTGCTCTTCCTCGGCATCGCCCTGGCGCTGTCGAGCGCCTTTGTCGTCCTGCCGATGCTGGTGTCGCGCCTGACCGGTGCGCACAAGCCGGACCCGGCGAAGCTTGCCGAATATGAGTGCGGCTTCCCGGCCTTCGAGGATGCCCGGGCGCAGTTCGACGTCCGCTTCTATCTCGTCGCGATCCTGTTCATCGTCTTCGACCTTGAAGCGGCCTTCCTGTTTCCGTGGGCGGTCAGCCTCGACTTCACCAGGATGTCGGGCTGGATCGCCATGATGATCTTCCTCGCGGAACTCGGCCTCGGCCTTGCCTATGCGTGGAAGAAGGGTGCGCTCGAATGGGAGTGATGCTCGATCCGCGGCATGACCGCATGCCGACCGAGGAGGAGCTCGCGCGCCTCGCGGGCCTGGTTCCCGGCGACATCGATCGCAAGAAGCTCGAGGAGCTTCAGCAGAGCCTCGACGAAAAGGGCTTCCTGGTCACGACGACCGAGGACCTGTTCAACTGGGCGCGCACCGGCTCGCTCTGGTGGATGACCTTCGGTCTCGCCTGCTGCGCGGTGGAAATGATCCACGTGAACATGCCGCGCTACGACCTCGAGAGGTTCGGCGCCGCTCCGCGCGCCAGCCCGCGCCAGTCGGACGTGATGATCGTCGCGGGAACGCTGTGCAACAAGATGGCTCCGGCGCTCCGGCGCGTCTACGACCAGATGTCCGAGCCGCGTTACGTCATTTCCATGGGCAGCTGCGCCAATGGCGGCGGTTACTACCACTACAGCTATTCGGTAGTTCGCGGTTGCGACCGCATCGTGCCGGTCGACATCTATGTGCCCGGCTGCCCGCCGACGGCGGAGGCGCTGCTGTACGGAATCCTGCAGCTTCAGCGGAAGATTCGCCGCGAAGGGACGATCGAGCGCTGATGGCCTTCAATCTTGCTCCGCATGTCCCCAAGACCGCGTCGGACGAGGGGGTGATCGAGGCGGCGAAGGCGGCGCTCGGCGACCTGCTGGTCGACGCCAAGGATCACGTCGGTGAGATCACGCTGACGGTGCGCCGCGAAGGCGTGGTCGATGCGCTTCGTGCGCTGCGCGACACGCGGGACCTCGAGTACCAGCAGCTGATGGAGATTGCGGGCTGTGATTATCCGGAGCGGCCGGAGCGGTTCGAAGTCAATTACATGCTCCTCTCGCTCACCAAGAACCGCCGCATCCGCGTGAAGGTTCTGACCGACGAGACCGCGCCGGTTCCGAGTGCGACCGTGCTGTGGCCGGTCGCGAATTGGCTCGAGCGAGAGGTGTTCGACCTCTACGGCGTGCTGTTCACGGGGCATCCGGATCTTCGCCGCATCATTACGGACTATGGGTTCGAGGGTTATCCGCTCCGCAAGGACTTCCCGCTGACCGGGCATGTCGAGCTTCGTTACTCCGAAGCCGAGAAGCGGGTGGTCTACGAGCCGGTCCAGCTTCCGCAGGACTTCCGCACCTTCGACTTTCTGATGCCTTGGCAGGGCCCGGAATATGTCCTGCCGGGCGATGAGAAGGCGAAGCCGGAGGGGGCAGGCGGTCCCACGCCGGCGCCGGCGCCTGCGGGCAATCCGCCGTCGAACGTGAAGACGCCGGCTGAAACTCCGAAGACGACCGACACGCCCGCCCAGACGGGCGGCGGCGCGCCCGCGGATGCGCAGGCGACGAAGGAGGCTCGCAAGCCTCGTGCTGCGAAGGCGAAGCAGGAAGTGAGCAAGGAAAGCGACGTCGCCGATCCGAAGCCCAAGCCCTCTGGCCGCCGCCGGCCCGGTGGAGGTGCAGGATGAGCACGCGCACCGTCGAAATGAACGTCGGCGCTCTTGCCGCCGGCACTGCCGCGCCCGCCGAGCGGCACGATCCGGGCGACGACCGGACCAGCAACTACACGATCAATTTCGGGCCGCAGCATCCGGCCGCGCACGGCGTGCTTCGCCTGATCATGGAGCTCGACGGCGAGATCGTCGAGCGTGTGGACCCGCACATCGGCCTGCTCCACCGCGGCACCGAGAAGCTGATTGAGTACAAGACCTACGCGCAGGCGCTGCCCTATTTCGACCGGCTCGATTACTGCTCGCCGATGTGCATGGAGCACAGCTTCGTGCTGGCGATCGAGAAGCTGCTCGGCATCGAGGTTCCGCTTCGCGCGCAGTACATCCGCGTGCTGATGGCAGAATTGACCCGCATTTCCAATCACATGCTGAACCTGGGCAGTCACATCATGGACGTCGGCGCCATGACGCCAAACCTGTGGCTGTTCGAAGTGCGCGAGGACACGCGTCAGTTCTACGAGCGTGCTTCCGGCGCGCGTATGCACGCCAACTATTTCCGAGCGGGGGGCGTCCGTTACGACCTGCCGGAGAAGATGCTGGTCGACCTCGGGGACTGGCTCGATAACCGTCTGAAGCTGTTCGAGGATGCGATCAGCCTCGTCGCCGACAACCGCATCTTCAAGCAGCGTAACGTCGACATCGGTGTCGTGAACAAGGAAGACGCGATCGCCTGGGGCTTTTCGGGCCCGATGATCCGCGCCGCCGGCATCCCCTGGGACATCCGCCGCTCGCAGCCGTACGAAGTCTACGACCGGATGGAGTTCGACGTGCCCGTCGGCACGGCCAGCGACTGTTACGACCGCTTCATGGTCCGGGTCGAGGAAGTGCGGCAGTCGGCGCGCATCATGCGTCAGTGCCTCAAGGAAATGCCGAACGGGCCGGTCGGTTCGGACAACCAGAAGGTGTTCCCGCCGAGCCGCTCGGAGATGAAGACGTCGATGGAAGCGCTCATCCATCACTTCAAGCTCTACACCGAGGGCTATCACGTTCCCGCGGGCGAGGTTTACGTCGCGACCGAAAGCCCGAAGGGCGAGTTCGGCGTCTATCTCGTCTCCGACGGAACGAACCGCCCGTATCGCTGCAAGATCCGGCCGACTGGCTTCTCGCACCTGCAGGCGATGGACTTCATGATGAAGGGTCACATGCTCGCGGACGTCACCGCCGTTCTCTCCGCTATCGACATCGTGTTCGGGGAGGTGGACCGCTGATGGCTGGCCAGGGTGGAATCCTCGACGATCCTGAGATCCGGGCACGCTGGGAAGGCTTCCAGTGGACGGCGGAAAATGCGCGCAAGGCAAAAGAGATCCTCGCGCGCTATCCGGAAGGCCGGCAGATGTCGGCGTCGATCCCGTTCCTCGACCTCGCCCAGCGGCAGGTAGGTGCCGAGACGAACACCCAGGGCTGGCTGCCGCTTCCGGTGATGGAGTTCGTTGCTCGCGAGCTAGGAATGGCGCCGATCCACGTGCTCGAGGTCGCGACCTTCTACACGATGTTCAACCTGCAGCCGGTCGGCCGCTTCCACGTGCAGGTGTGCGGAACCACCCCGTGCATGCTTCGCGGCTCGGACGACGTCTTCAAGGCGTGCGAGGCGCGCGGCCTGCGCAAGGGCCACACGACCGAGGACGGCCTCTTCACGCTGACCGAGGTCGAGTGCCTCGGCGCCTGCGCGAACGCGCCGATGGTCCAGATCAACGACGACAATTTCGAGGACCTGACCGAGGACCGCATGGGCGCGGTGCTCGATGCATTGGCTCGCGGTGACCATCCCAAGCCCGGTCCGCAGATCGATCGCCAGACCAGCTGTCCCGAGGGTGGCCCGACGACGCTCAAGAAGATGGCTGAGCGCAACTACGACTATCGGCCGCAGTGGAACTCGGCGACCGCCGGGGAGGGCGCGTGATGGGTAGCGTGAGCCCGATCTCCGACAAGGACCGCATCTTCACCAACCTCTACGGCTTTCAGGAGCCTTGGCTGAAGGCTGCCCGCCAGCGCGGTGACTGGGACGATACGGCCAGGCTGATGCAGCGCGGCCAGGACGCGATCATCGACGAGGTCAAGGAATCCGGCCTTCGCGGCCGCGGCGGCGCGGGCTTCCCGACCGGCATGAAGTGGAGCTTCATGCCCAAGGAGCCGAAGCCCGGTAAGCCGAACTTCCTGGTCATCAACGCCGACGAGTCCGAGCCGGGTTCGTGCAAGGACCGCGAGATCATCCGCCACGATCCGCACAAGCTGATCGTGGGCGCTCTGTTGGGTGGCTTCGCGATGCGCGCACGTGCGGGATACATCTACATCCGCGGCGAATTCATCCGCGAAACCGAAGTGTTACGCCGCGCAGTTGCGGAAGCATATGAAGCGGGCCTGCTCGGCAAGAACGCCGCCGGCTCCGGCTACGACTTCGACCTGTTCGTCCACCGCGGCGCGGGCGCGTACATCTGCGGCGAAGAGACGGCGATGCTCGAAAGCCTGGAGGGCAAACAGGGCAAGCCGCGCCTGAAGCCGCCGTTCCCGGCGGGTGCGGGTCTCTACGGCTGCCCGACGACCGTCAACAATGTCGAGAGTATCGCGGTCGTCCCGACGATCCTGCGGCGCGGCGCTTCCTGGTTCGCGGGCTTCGGCAATCCGAAGAACGAAGGCACCAAGCTGTTCCAGATCAGCGGCCACGTAAACCGCCCATGCGTCGTCGAGGAAACGATGAGCATCAGCTTCCGCGAGCTGATCGACATCCACGCCGGCGGGATCCGCGGCGGCTGGGACAACCTCCTCGCGGTGATTCCGGGCGGGTCGTCGGTGCCGCTGGTCCCGGCCGAGCAGATCATGGACTGCCCGATGGATTTCGATGGCTTGAAAGCGCTCGGCTCCGGCCTCGGCACCGCCGCGGTCATCGTCATGGACAAGTCGACCGACATCGTTCGCGCGATCAGCCGCATTTCGTACTTCTACAAGCATGAGAGCTGCGGCCAGTGCACGCCGTGCCGTGAGGGCACCGGTTGGATGTGGCGGACGATGGAGCGCTTGCGCGAAGGAGACGGAAGCGTCGAGCTGATCGACCGCCTTCTCGACGTCACCAAGCAGGTCGAAGGCCACACCATCTGCGCGCTGGGCGACGCCGCCGCCTGGCCGATCCAAGGC
>JBKPOU010000046.1:0-10294 GCA_046733255.1 Pseudomonadota bacterium | reverse complement strand
AGTCCTAAGGGACAAGGTTAAAGTGAAGGTAACACTTGGTGGCGCGTCCCGTATCGGGATTCCGGCTCAGTCGAGCTCGAAGAGATCGAGCGCCTCCAGGAGGTTCGTTCGGGCGGCTTCGATCGAACCGACCAGGTCCGGGTTCTGAAGCTCGCCACGGTGGATTTCGTCGGGCCAATCGCGGGCGACGACCGCCGCGATCCGGTCGAGCTTAGCGTCGTCAACCAGGAACCGCGGGTCCACCGTCGTCGGGTTGGCGGCGACCCGCAGGCGAAGGCAGGCCGGACCGCCGCCGTTCGCCATCGATTGACGCACGTTGACGACCTCGACCTTCCGGATCGGCCCGTTGCCGGCGACCTGGCGCTCTAGCCACGACCAGACCGACGGCGTGTCGCGGGCTTCACCGGGCACGATCAGTGTCGTTTCGCCGCCCGGCGGGCTGACGAGCTGGGCGTTGAACAGGTAGGATGAGACGGCGTCGGCGAGCGGGACGTCCGAGGCCGGCACTTCGACCAGCTGAAGCTCCGGGAACAGACGCTCGCATTCGCGGGTCACGCGGTCGCGCTCGGCGAAGGCTTTTTCGTGGGCGAAGAGCACCCGCTGGTTCGCTACGGCGACGACGTCATTATGGAAGGCACCGGCTGCAATCGCATCCTCGGACTGCTCGACGAAAAGCGTACGCTCGGGATCGAGTCCATGGAGCCGCGCGATCGCCTTAGACGCCTCGAGGTCCTGGCGGGCCGGATAGGCTCCCCCGCTGACTCCGTAGACGAAGATCTCGACCCCGGGGGCGCCATATTCGCTGGCCAGCCGCATGTGGTTCGCCGCCCCTTCGTCGCCAAACGCAGGAATTGGCGGGTGCACCGCGAACTCCGATCCGCCGAACGCCAGCCGAAGCTGCGCCAGCGTCGCCGGCCATTCGTGGCTTCGGTGCGGCATCGTCCGGAGGTTCGCGACCGTCAGGTGGCACTTCCCGTCGGCGCAGTCTGCGGCAGGCGAAACCGTCGCCGCATTGGCCGCCCACATTGCGGAAGCCGACATTGCATTTGCGGCGATCCGGCCTTCGGCCGTCTCGATGCTTGTCCCGAGCGCCGCGAGCCATTCGCGATCGGGCCGCGGGTGCGGAAGGAAAATCCCCTGGGCCAGGCCGAGGTGCAGGTTGGAGCGCATCTTCTCGATGCCCTGCAGCGCTGCCGCCCGCGGCTTCGACACGTTCCCCACGTTCCTCGTCGAGGCAAGGTTGCCAAAGCTGAGCCCCGCATAATTGTGGCTCGGCCCGACGATCCCGTCGAAATTGATCTCGGTGATACTCATCAGCGGGCTACGGCCAGGACCTCGTCGCCTTCGCCGACCTCGAGCAATTCGGCGGCATCGGGGTCGAGGGAAATGCCATCTTCGTTGGCATGCCCGACGTACGCGCAGCACGCCCGAAAATCGTTCAGGCGCCCGGTCGCGACAAGCATTTTCTGAGTCCCGCCCTCGGCAAGCTTTGCGATCTTCTGCGGCCGGCATTCGCGGACCGTCCGGATCTGGTCGGTGGCCACGGTGACCGTCGGCCCGCCGTCGAAAATGTCGATGTAGCGGTCGTAGGTGAAGCCTTCCGCCTCGAGCATCTTCATGGCGGCCCGGCCGCTCGGGTGCGGCTGTCCGATGACGGCCTTCGCTCCGTCACCCAGCAGTGCGACATAGATGGGCGTCTTGGGCATCAGGTCGGCGATAAACTTCGTGCCGTGAACCGCATTGAACTCGTCGGCCTCGGGGAAGGTCATTCCGAAAAAGCGTCCGGCAAGCGCGTCCCAGAAGGGCGCGTTCCCCGCTTCGTCCATCACTCCTCGCAGCTCCGCGAGAGTTCGGTCGCCGAACCTCGCGCGGTGCTGCTTGATGAACAGGTAGCGGCTCCGCGAAAGCAGGGCTCCAAGCCCGCCAGCGCGGCATTCCGGGTGGAGGAAAAGGCCGCCCACTTCCGACGAACCCTCAAGATCCGTCGTCAGCGTCAAAGCCTGGTTTCGGAAGGTCTTGCCGAGCTCGGGGCTGCTCTGCGTCAAGGTACTCAGGTGATAGCTGTAAAAGGGCTGCGCGACGCCGACCTGACCGAAGACCTGGCAAGTGCCGCGTATCAGCTTCCGTTTCGGGTCTTCGAGGACGAACATGTACAGGTCGCCGCGCTGCACGTCATCCTGCGTGGCGAACGATTCGGCCGACCGCTCCAGCTTGGCGATCAAGGTCGCCTTGTCGGGAGGAAGGTTGGTAAAGCCGCCGCCGGTCAGCTTCGCCATCTTGTAGATGGCGGCATAGTCGTCCGGGCGGGCAGGGCGCACCCGGAAGCTCACAGGCGGCCTTCCGATAGTCGAAGGATCGTGAGGGCCGAGAGGGCCGCGCGCTCACCGAGACTCTGGGTAATCAGAAATTCCTCCATGCTGTGGATCTTGCCGCCGCGCGCACCCATGGTGTCGACGACGGGCACTCCGCACGCCGCGATATTGTTGCCGTCGCACACCCCCCCGGTCGCCTTCCAGCCGATCTGCTGGCCGAGGTCCGCGCCGGCCGCTGCGACCAGGCCGAACAAGCGCTCCATCTCCGGAGTCATCGGCTTCGGCGGCCGGCCGAACCCGCCGTGCGCGCGGATTGTCACGTCCCGCTCGGCGGCGACTGCAGCGACGATCTCCTCGATGCGCCTGATCGCTTCGGCTTCGATGTCCGGATCGCGCGGCCTCAGGTTCACTCGAAGCACGGCGATGTCGGGGACGACATTACTCGGGCTTCCACCTTCGATCCGCGCCGGATTGACCGTCAGGCCGTCGCGCTTGAGCAAGTCCAGCCGGAGCGCAAGGTCGGCAGCAGCAAGCACCGCATTGCGCCCGTCCTCGGGATTGCGTCCGGCGTGGGCCGAGCGTCCCTGGACGACGATCGAATAATTGCCGCTTCCTGGCCGCGCTCCGGCAAGCGTCCCGTCCGGAAGCGCCGACGGTTCATAGGTGAGGGCCGCGCGCTTTCCGCGAGCCGCCTGAGCCAGAAGCGCCGCCGAACCGAGCGATCCGACCTCCTCGTCGCTGTTGATGACGACTTCGTAGCCGACGCCCGCCGCCGCCTCGCTTGCTTCGAGCGACTTCAGCGCCGCGAGCATGACCGCAATGCCGCCCTTCATATCCGCGACGCCAGGCCCGTTCAGCACGCCGTCCTCGAGCCATCGCGCTTGCTGGAACGCGTGGTCGACCCCGAAGACCGTGTCCATGTGACCGGTGAAGAGAAGCTGGAGGGGCGCATCGGGGCGCACCGTCAGGTGCAGGTTTTGCCCGTGCTCCAGCGATCCGGTGCGGCCGGTGCCGTCCACCGTTTCGACCGGTGTGGCGTCGAGCAGCTCCAGCTCTCCCGGCAGCGCCGAGAAGGCGTCCGCGAGGACCGCAGCGATCCGCTCGAGGCCCGGAAGGTTGCGCGATCCGCTGTTGATCGCACACCATGCCTGCACTTGATCGAGCATCGGCTCCGCCGCGGCGCGGTCGACGGAGTCTTGTTCGGTGGCGGACAGTCCCCCCATGGCGGGAATCCCTAGCCGCGCCCGTTGCCGAACACCACACCGGCTATCATCAGGTGGCGGCACTGACTCGAACGATGGTGATCCGCCGCTTGTGGCCGTTGAGGTCGGGCCAGTCGATGCACTCTCCGGCCCCGAGGCCATAGAGAGCTGCGCCCATCGGAGTAAGGATCGACACTCGCCCGTCCTCGATATCCGCATCGGCCGGAAGGACCAGCTGTATCTCGCGTTCCTTCCCGGTCTTGTCGTCGATGAAGGCCACGTGCGAGCCAAGCGCGACATGACCCGTCGGCATGGTCTCGGAGTCGTGAAGCTCGGCGCGCTCGATTTCCTCGAGCAGCATCGCCGCAACGACCGGATGCCGGTGCTCTGCACTGAGCGCCAGATCGGCGACGAGGTCGGATTCGGCGGCGAGCATGTGGATCCGCGGACGCTCCGAGGCCCCTCGGCAATCGCGCGGGTTCATTGGAATGCCTCCTGCGGGCGCTGCCCTCGCCCGCGGCCGCGCGGCACGGGCCCCACCCGCTTACGCTGTTTCGAAACCTTCTTCAGCTGCCGTTCGATCATTCGCGCGCGGGGGAAGACCCTCCCGTCCAGGATGCTGAAGTCCTGGTCCGACGAATAGAACATGAAGCCGCCGGGGACGCGCACGGCGATGCCGACCGTGCGGCGATCGAACTCAACTGCAAAACGTTGTGTCTGCACGATAATTCTCCAGACTGGCTCGCGAGGTATCGCGATTGCCAGTCAGATCCAGTGAGGAAAATACGTCGGTCGAAACCGACGCTGCTCAATAGGAAGAGGCCCCAAACGGTGCTCCCGCTTACGAAGGCGGGACGCTCAGGGCGCTAGAATCGTGCGGTGCTGCTGCCCGGATGGAGCTGGGGACGACGGAACTGAATATATCCGCTCATGATTTCAATATGGACGGGCCGCCGGGCTAATCAAGCCCGCAGCGCCGCCAGCGGAAACGCTAAAGATGCTTGGCGAAGTCATCCAGCAGGCGGCGATAGAGGTCGCGCTTGAAGGGGACGATCAAATCCGGAAGCTCCTCCGGATCGACCCATTTGCATGCGCGGAACTCCGGGTGGTGAGTCTCCAGGTGGATGTCGGCGTCGGTTCCGAGGAAGCGGGCGAGGAACCAGTGCTGCATCTGGCCCTTCCACTTTCCCTGCCAAAGCTTCTCCCGCCATTCGCGCGGAAGCTCGTAGCGGAGCCGCTCGGGATGCTCGGCGATATATTCGACGAGATTGGGCGCGATGCCCGTTTCCTCTTCAAGCTCGCGCAGCGCCGCGGGCCACGGCGCTTCGCCCTCGTCGATCCCGCCCTGTGGCATCTGCCAGGCGTCCTCCGGATTATCGATTCGCGCGCCGACGAACACCTTCCCGTCGCGGTTGACCAGCATGATGCCGGCCCCGCGCCGGTAAAGTTCGTCGTCGTCGATCATGCCCTCCCCATAGTCCGCTTTTCGGGCGGCGGAAGCTCGCTAGATTATGCGGGATGCGTCAAGCTCGCACACTTTGCCTCTGCGGCGGCAGAAAGGGAAGATTGCAGACAGACGGTGGCGCAAGTCGCTGGCGCGTCCTATTAATCCGGTCGTACGTCGAGGACTCGCATGGCCACCGCCGAACATCTGGTTACGAAGGAAGAAGCCGCCGCCCGTTCCGAGCCGGAGGCGGTCGTCGTCCGCTTCGCAGGTGACAGCGGCGACGGGATGCAGCTGACTGGCGGGCAGTTCACGCTCTCGACCGCGCTCGCCGGCAACGACCTCGCGACCTTCCCCGATTTTCCCGCCGAGATCCGCGCGCCGCAGGGCACGACCTTCGGCGTCAGCGCCTTCCAGATCAATTTCGGCTCGGCGTCGATCGATACCGCGGGCGACCAGCCCGACGTCCTGATCGCGATGAACCCGGCGGCGCTCAAGGTAAACGCCAACGACCTTCGCGAAGGCGGGCTGATCATCGCCGACGAAGGCGAGTTCACGGCGCGCAACCTCTCCAAGGCCGGATATGAGCAAAACCCGCTGGAGGACGGAAGCCTCAACAAGTGGCAGGTTATCCACTTCAACATCTCGCAGCTGACTCTCGACGCGGTGAAGCCTTACGGCCTCGGCAACAAGGAAGCCCTGCGCTGCAAGAACATGTGGACGCTCGGCCTCGCGCTCTGGATGTTCGATCGCGATCGGCAGCCGATCGTCGACTGGCTCAAGACCAAGTTCGCCAAGGCGCCCGAGCTGGCGGAGGCGAACATCGCTGCGCTGAACGCCGGCCATGCCTATGGCGAAACGGTCGAGATGGGCGCGCCGGGGATCGTCCAGCGCGAGATCGGGCCCGCGCCCGCCGAGCCCGGACTCTACCGCACCGTCACGGGCGCCGAGGCGCTTGCGCTGGGTCTTGTCGCGGGATGCCAGCTGGCGGGGCTTGGGATGTTCTTCGGCTCCTACCCGATCACTCCGGCGAGCCCGCTCCTGCACCACCTCGCGCGCCTCAAGGAGTTCGGGATCACCACGTTCCAGGCGGAGGACGAGATTGCGGCCGTCGCGGCGGCCATCGGCGCCAGCTACGCGGGCCAGCTCGGCATCACCTCGTCATCCGGTCCGGGGATCGCGCTCAAGACCGAGGCGATCGGGCTTGCGGTGATGACCGAACTTCCGCTGGTCGTCGTCAATTCGCAGCGCGGCGGGCCTTCGACCGGCCTTCCGACCAAGACCGAGCAATCAGATCTCTACCAGGCAGTCTACGGGCGCAACGCGGACACGCCGGTCGCGGTGCTCGCGGCCCGTTCTCCGTCTGACGCGTTCGATTGCGCGATCGAGGCGTGCCGCATCGCGACGCGGTACATGACTCCCGTGATCCTGCTGACCGACGGCTACATCGCCAATGCCGCCGAGCCGTGGCGGGTGCCGAACATGAGCGGATATGAGCCGTTCCCGGTCAGCTATTACGACACGCCGCCGGCGGAAGGGGAGGGCGTGATGCCCTACGCGCGCAACGCGGACCTCGCCCGGCCGTGGATCAGGCCGGGAACTCCAGGCCTCGAGCATCGAATCGGCGGGATCGAGAAGCAGCCGGGAACCGGCAACATCGATTACCGGCCGGAAATCCACCAGGAAATGACCGAGATCCGGGCCGCCAAGGTGCTCGGGATCGCCAACAGCATCCCCGACCAGCAGGTGTGCCTCGGCAACGACAGCGGCAAGCTTGCAGTCGTCGGCTGGGGATCGACGTTCGGCCCGATCCACCAGGCGGTCGGCCGCGCCCGCAACCGCGGCCTCGACGTCAGCCACATCCACATCCGCCACATCTGGCCAATGCCGAAGAACCTCGGGGATATGCTCCGCGCGTTCGACAAGATCCTGGTTCCCGAAATGAACATGGGCCAGCTCAAGACCCTGCTTCGCGACCAATATCTTGTCGACGCGAAGCCTCTTTCGAAAGTCGCAGGCCAACCCTTCCGCATCGCCGAGATCGAAGACGCGATCGAGGAGATGATGGGGTGAAGCAGATGAACGTCTTCCCGATGCTGATGATGCTGCTTGTGGTAGTGCTGATCATCGCATGGTTTGGTGGGTATTTGACATGAACGAGATGGCGACCGTCACGACCGCGAAGGACTGGGCCAGCGACCAGGAAGTTCGCTGGTGCCCCGGGTGCGGCGACTATGCGGTGTTGAAAGCCGTGCAGCGGACCATGCCGGACCTCGGCGTCGCCCGCGAGAACACCGTGTTCATCAGCGGCATCGGCTGCTCGAGCCGCTTTCCCTATTACATGGCGAGCTACGGCTTCCACACGATCCACGGCCGAGCACCGGCCATCGCGACGGGGGTGAAGCTCGCCAATCCCGCCCTCGACGTGTGGATTATCACCGGCGACGGCGACGCGCTTTCGATTGGCGGCAACCACACGATGCACGTCCTTCGCCGCAACCTCGACTGCCAAATCCTGCTGTTCAACAATGAGATCTACGGGCTGACCAAGGGCCAATATTCGCCGACCAGCCGGCTCGGCACGCGTTCGCCCTCGACTCCGTTCGGTTCCGTCGACCGGCCGGTCACGCCCTGTATGTTCGCTTTGGGCTCCGGCGCGCGCTTCATCGCCCGCGGCATCGACGTGCACAAGAATTTGGTCGACGTCCTCAAGGCCGCGCATGCCCACAAGGGCGCGAGCTTCGTCGAAATCTTCCAGAACTGCATCGTCTATAACGACGAGGTCTTCTCCAGCTTCACCGAGAAGCAGGCGGCTGCGGGCAAGCAGCTCTGGCTGCAGGCCGGCGAGAAGATGCTGTTCGACGGCGGCACGAAAGGCCTGGCGCTCGACGTCGACAAGCTCGCGCTGAAGATGGTCGACGGCGACGATCCGAGCGTCATCGTCCACAATCCGAAGAACCGCGGGATCGCGGCAATGCTGATCGAGATGCGGCAGGACGAAGGCTTCCCGGTCGCTCTAGGTGTCATCTACGAGGACCCGCGCCCGACCTTCGAAAGCGCGGTGGTCGAGCAGAACAGGAAGGCTGCGGAAGGAAAGACGCCCGACCTCCAGAAGCTGATCGCCAAAGGCCAGACCTGGCAGGTCGAGAAGGAGCCTCACAAGATTTGAGTAGGGATTTTCCTCCCCTGCAGTCGCAGGGGAGTAGGACCGGCGCAGGCGGTGGAGGGGTTTCTTGGAGGAAAACCCCACCACCAACCGCGGCGGCCCCCCTCCCCACGAAATCGTGGGGAGGATAAGGCTGGACAATCTCACGCATACGCTGACGGGCGTCTTGCTCGGCCGCACCGGGCTGAAGCGTCTGACGGGCCGAGCGACCGCGGCGCTGGTGATCGCTTCCAACCTGCCAGACATCGACAGTTTCGTAGCGCCGATCTGGGGAGAAACTTCCCTCGTCGCGCATCGCGGCTTCACCCACGGAATTGGCGGCCTCATCCTGCTGCCATTCTTCACGGTTGCAATAGTTGTTCTCTCGAAATGGTTGCACGATGGCAATCATCCTGTCCCTGTGCGCTTTTGGCCCCTAATTCTTGTCGCTTTTATCGGCGGGCTCTTTCATTCTTTGTTCGACTGGCTGACGAGCTACGGCACCAGGCTGCTCGAACCATTGTCCCATCGCTGGTTTTACGGCGACGCCTGGTTCATCGCCGACCCCTGGGTCTGGATCGCGCTGATCGTCGGATTGGAATTGTCCTGGCGGGCGGAAAGACTGGGCCGCAACTCGCACGAGCCGGCCTTCGCTGTGCTGGGCGGGCTCGTCGTCTATGCCGCGTTCAACCTGGGCCTCAGCCAGCGGGTTGAAACCGCCGGACGCTCCGCCCTTTCGCCGCTCAAGCCGACAATGGTTGTCGCCAATCCGCAGCCGCTCGCATTCTGGAGACGCCGCATCCTGTGGCGCAACGCGAAAATTCACGGCTCGGGAAGCTACGATTTCATCCACGGCCTACGCCTGGATTCCGACGTCGAGGACAACCGGCTCGACGACCCGCGCCTCGCGGCAGCATTGCGGACCAATGCGCAAGTTCGAGCCATCTTGTTCTGGTCGCGAATGCCGATCGTGGTGGAACGCGGTGGCCGAGCTTACCTCACTGACCAGCGTTTCTCCGATCGCGCGCGCGGCCGGAGGGGGGAGCCGTTCCTCGTTCCGCTCGACTAGGTGTCGACCCGCACCATCTCTCCGGTCGGAGCCTCGGAGCTTAGCCGCTCGACGATGAAGTCCGCGACGAGCTCGGGCGGCTTCACGCTGTCCGGCTCCTCGCCCGGGAAGGCGAGCTCCCGCATCCGCGTCCGGGTTGCGCCCGGATCGACGACGTGGACGCGGATCTTGCCGCTGTGCTCCGTCTCGTCGCCATACGCGAGGACCAGGGTCTCGAGCGCCGCCTTGGATGAACCATAGGCTCCCCAGAAGGCCCGCGGCTCGCGGCCGACCGACGACGTGACTGCGACGACGTCCGCCCCGTCGCTGCGGCGGAGCATGACGTCAAAGGCGGCGATCAGCGCCTGGTTGGCGGCGACGTTCAGAGTCAGGATGCGCGCATATTCCTTGGCGTCGATATGCTCGACGGGAGTCAGCGAGCCGAGCATGGCGGCATTCAGGACGAGGATGTCCAGCGCCTGCCACCGTTCGGCGGCCGCGGCCGCGAGCTTCCCGATCGACTCGCCCTCGCTGAGGTCGAGCGGGGCGATGGTCGCGCTTCCGCCGGCCTCGTGAATCCGCTCCTCGACCTCCTCGAGCGCCTTGGCCGTGCGGGCGACCAGGATCACGTGCGCCCCGGCCTTCGCCAGTGCCTCAGCCGTCGCGGCACCGATGCCGCGGCTCGCCCCGGTGACAAGCGCGAGCCTGCCTTCGAAAGGTTTGTCGGTGGTCATCAGGCGCCTCTAGACCGGCACCCCCAATCCGTCACCCCAGCGCAGGCTGGGGTCCAAATGGTACATGGTTGCCAGCCTTCGCTGGCAAGACGGGGTGCGGCTATCTGCTCGCCACCAGCGAAAGGCCCGCACCGGATGCCCGCTCCTGCGGATCGGTGAGCGTCGTCGGATAATCGCCCGTGAAGCAGGCGTCGCAGCGCTGCGGCTCGCCGGCGTTGCGGCTTTCGCCGAGCGCCCGGTACAGCCCGTCGATCGAGATGAAGGCGAGGCTGTCGGCGTTGATATAGTCGCGCATTTGCTCGACGCTCATCTGGGCGGCGAGCAGCTTCGCGCGCTCGGGCGTGTCGACTCCGTAGAAGCAGCTGTGCCTGGTCGGCGGTGAGGCGATCCGCATGTGGACCTCGCGGGC
>JBKPOU010000045.1:0-4726 GCA_046733255.1 Pseudomonadota bacterium | reverse complement strand
GGCGGCGGTCCGAGCACCGCGAAATTTCCGAAGGGATCGCTGGCGGAGACGGAGGGATTCGAACCCTCGGTACGGGAATTCCCCGTACGGCGGTTTAGCAAACCGCTGGTTTCAGCCACTCACCCACGTCTCCGAAGCGGCAGCAAGGAGCGGGCTATATAGGGCGGTTTCGGGCGTATCAACCGATGGGATCAAGTCTTCGGCTGGACCTCGAGGCGCGCCTCAAGCTCCATCTCCTCGCCGGGCGCGAGCACCTGCAGCCCAAGCGACGCCCAGTCTGACTCGGGCTCGTTGAGCGCGGCATTGGCATGGGTGACGGGCTCGGCGACGAAGATCCCGCCTTCCGCTGGCGAATAGAGCTGGAAGTAGCGCGCTTGCGGTGAGGAGAGCTCGATCTCGAACGGCCAGGCCGGGTCGGTGAACACCGCCTCGCCGCACCAGCCGTCGTAGCCGTTGTCCAGACCGCGTCCGCAAACGGGCTCGTCGGCGATGGCGTAGCGGCCCCCGGCGGCCATGCGGGCGACGGGGAGCACGTTCTCGTCGACTGTCCAGACGTGCGCGACCGAGGTCTGGACGCGGGTGTCGGCGCCGCAATGGAAATAAGGGTGGAAGCCAAGCCCGCACGGCATCGGCTCGGCGGACGTGTTGAGGCAGGCGAGGCGGAGGTGGAGGCTGTCGCCCGCGAGGCTGAAATGCTGCGTCGCTCGATAGCTCCACGGCCACTCGCCCGACTGATGATCGAAGATGAAAGTCGCTTCGGCCTCGGATTCCGACTC
This sequence comes from Pseudomonadota bacterium, assembly GCA_046733255.1. Classification (GTDB taxonomy): domain Bacteria; phylum Pseudomonadota; class Alphaproteobacteria; order Sphingomonadales; family Sphingomonadaceae; genus Sphingomicrobium. The sequence continues at coordinate 3,950 of JBKPOU010000045.1, read as the reverse complement.
GACGGTCCACGCGCTCGTCCACCCCTGTCCATGGAGGGGACTCGGGTCGCCCGCCATGTTCGGGCCGAGGCGTACCTGGCTGTCCCGGAAGCGAAAACATCCGCCGCGAATGCGGTTGCTGAACGGAACCAGCGGGAAGCAAGCGGCGTCGAGGACGTTTTCGAGGGGAGTGTGGCTCTGGCGCAATATCGGGGTTTGCCCGCCTCCACCGGTCCAGGTAAAATTCGAGATTGCGCCGCCAATTGAAGGACTTAGCTTCAGCTTTAGAGAGCCGGCAATGAGCGTGAGCGAAGGGTCCGCCATCTCTTCCTAAACCTCAGGCGACGAAGTTGTTCACAGCCCCTCAACTTCCTTGGGGATAAATCTCCATTAGACGTTGCGCGGCAATTTTTGGCGAAGGTAATTGGAGCCCCGCGGGACGGGGAGAGAGTGATGGGTCGACGCGTACGGGATTTTATCGAGATCAGCGACTACACGTCGCTGGACAGCCTCATCAATACGTTGGTCGCCATCCGCGACAACCTCCCCGAGCATGCCGAGCCTGAGCTGAAGCTGCGTGGAGACGACGTGTTCGGCCGCCGGCTGACGATTTGCTACCTGCGGGAGCTGACGACCGAGGAAGCCGAGTGCGACGCCCGCTACACCGGCGGAGTGGTCGAGCCGGATCCCGACCTCGAAGACCTTCGCAAGAAGCTCGAGAAAATCCCTTATTCGCGCGAAGACAAAAGGCGAATCCGCCGGGTGGCGTGAGCCGCCGCTCCAGAATGCCCCTTCCCTCAGTCCCGCTGCGCCTGACTGCCGCCTCCCCGCGAACTTCGTTCGCATGGAGGAGTCACCATTCCGCGAAGCTCCCGTCCGGAAGAGTCCACACCGGGTTGCGCCACCGATGCCGGTCCTTGTCCGACTCGCGAACCGCGTCCTCGTCGATTTCTATCCCGAGGCCGGGGCCGGTCGGAATGGGCAGATAGCCGTCCGTTGGAGCGAGCTGCTCCTTCCGGCTGCAATAGGTGAAGAGGTCGGCCCCGACATTATAGTGGATGCCGAGGCTCATCTCCTGAATTGCAACGTTCGGCGCGCAGGCGGCGATTTGGAGGCAGGAGGCAAGCGCCAGCGGTCCCAACGGGCAGTGCGGGGCGACAGCAATGTCATAGGCCTCGGCCATCGCCGCGATCTTTCGCACCTCGAGAATTCCGCCGGCATGGCTCAGGTCCGGCTGGATGATGTCGACCGCGCCGCTTTGGAAGAAGGGCTTGAAGTCCCAGCGCGAATAGAGGCGCTCGCCCAGAGCGATCGGGGTCGAGACGAGCTCGGCGATCTGCGCCAGCCCTTCGTGATTCTCCGACAGCAACGGCTCCTCGATGAAGAGAAGGCCGAGCGGCTCCAGAGCCTTGGCGAGCTGCTTTGCCATCGGCCGGTGAACACGGCCGTGGAAATCGAGGCCGACGTCCATTCCAACGCCCTGCGCCGCTTGGACCCGATCGATCACTTCGTCGAACAGCTTGGGCGTTCCGATCCAGTCTAGTTCGGCGGTGGCGTTCATCTTCACGGCGGAAAAGCCCTGCTCGCGCCGGGCCTGGGCCGCATGGGCGATCTCGTGCGGCCGGTCGCCGCCGATCCAGGCGTAGGCGCGAATCTTTTCGCGAACCCGGCCACCGAGCATCTCCCAGACCGGAAGGTTCAGGGCCTTCCCTTTGAGGTCCCAAAGCGCCTGCTCGAGCCCCGCGAGCGAGGACATGAGCACGGCTCCGCCGCGGTAGAAGCCGCCGCGGTAGCCGATCTGCCAAATATGCTCGATCCGAAATGGGTCTTCGCCAAGAAAGCGGTCGCGAAGCGCGGCGAAGGCCCCGTCCACTGCCTCGGCATGGCCCTCGAGGCTGGCCTCGCCCCAGCCGACAGCGCCCTCGTCGCTCTCGACCCGAACGAACAGCCACCGCGGAGCGACGTAGAAGGTTTCGATCTTTCCAATCTTCATCTGCCGTTCCCGCTCTGGAAATCCACCTCTTCCTTGCCGAGCCGTTTCTCCGCCTCCTCCTCCTGCTCCCGCGCGTGCTGCTGTGCGTAGTGCGACGGGGAAACGATAGGCACGGTGAGGCAAAGGCTGGATGCCGGTAGGACCTCACGCCAGTCACTGATCAGCTTCTTGTAGGCCCGCCCGACGTTGCGGATGTTGCGATCGAGATCGTAGAGGCCGAGGGGGTTCACGTGGCCGTTCTGCTCACGAAGGGCCGTGTCCCAATCGACCTGGTCGGTGAGCGAGTACCAGGTGAAGCCGACGGTCGGGATTCCGACGTTGCGCAGGCGAAGGACGTTGGCCCATTCCTTCCACAGCCATTGGACGGACTCGTCGCCGACCGGCCCTTCGGAAAGGTTGGTCTCGGTGTGCATGACCGGAAGTCGGTAGCGGTTGTAATATTGGCGCGTGATCTCGGTGTAGCCGAACACTTCGCCCGACGACGTCGTCCGGCCGTCCTCGAACACGCGATGCTCATTGGTCCGGTAATAATCGTTGCCGAGGATGCAATGCTGCTTCAGCCGGTTGTGGAGGAAGAAATGATATTCCTCCCGCGTCATCCCGTTATCCATCAGATATTCGAACATGTCGCTGTCGACCCGGCGGCCATAGTTTAGGTCGAGCGACAGGAAGCGGCGGGAGTTGAGTTGCTCGGCGATATGGATCGCCTTCGGGCTGTCGGCATGGAAATATTCCGACGACTCCGACTGGATGAAGATGGCGTCCGCGCGGCGCTTCAGGATGGCGAGCATCGCCAGCACGTTGGCCTTCACGATATGCTTGAGAGCGGTGACGAAGCCCTGGTCGCTCCGAAGTTGCTCGTTCCACCAGCCGTACTTCGCGGAGAAGACTGCGCAGATGAACATCTCGTTGACCGGAGTGTAGAGCTGCACCCACGGATAGCGGTCGGCGAAGGCCCCGGCATAGTCGGCGAACAGCCTCGGGAAGTCGGGGTTCTGGAAGTTGCCGATCCAGTCGGGGACCCCGAAGTGGCAGAGGTCGACGATCGGCGTGATGTCCCGGCGCCGGATCTCTTCGAGCGTCAGGTCGGCGAATTCCCAGTCATACTTGTTCGGCCCGAGGAAGGTCTTGTGGAGCGGCGGTCCGAAACGGAGATACTGTATCCCGATTTCCTGGACCGCGTCGAAATCCTCCCGCCAATGCTTGTAGAAGCCGCACAGCTCCATCTCGTCGACGCGGGTTTCGCCGTTGTTGATCGTCGGGATGCTGTTTTCGATCCCGGTCGCGAACATGAAGTTAGCGATGGCGTCTCTCCTGTTTCGCTTTTTCTCTTCAGCCCGCGAACGGGACGTCCGCCAGACCGCGTGCGCCCGCTTCGACTAAAAACAGTCCGCCCGCACATGGTTGCATATCGGGCGCCTCCGCGTCGATTCCGCGTCGTGCGGACGTGACGTAGAGCCGGTCGAGATGCGGGCCGCCGAAGGTGCAGCTCGTCGGGCGCTGCACGGGCATCTCGACTTTCTCCAGGATTTTCCCAGCGGGAGATATCTTTCGAAGGCACCAGCCGTCCCAGAAGGCCACCCAGAGATTGCCCTCGGCATCGACAGTCATGCCGTCCGGATAGCCGTCGCCCTCCCCGAACTGCGCGAAGACCCGCTTGCCGCTGGCCTCGCCATCCCCGGATAGATCGAAGACATGGATGGTTTGAAGCGCGGAATCGGTCACGTACATTCGGCTTCCGGAAGGATCGAACGCCGGGCCGTTCGTCACTCGATAGCCGTCGTCGATGAGCGTGCAGTCGAGGTCGGGGCCGATCCTGTACAAAGCGCCGGAAGCCTTGCGTTCCTCATCGTCCATCGTTCCCGCCCACAGGCGGCCCTGCCGGTCGACCTTGCCGTCGTTGAAGCGGTTGCCCGGCCGGCCCTTTTCGGGATTGGCGAAAAGCTCGAACCGGCCGCTGCCAAGATCGATGGTCGCC
>JBKPOU010000044.1:0-16078 GCA_046733255.1 Pseudomonadota bacterium | reverse complement strand
TCCGCCCGTCGGGGCTGATCTGCGGGTCGGCCGCGACCTCCAGCTTGAACAGGTCGCCGCCGGTGAAATAGCGCTCCGGCGCGGCCGCGGGCTTGGCCAGCGCGGGCGCAGAAAGTGCGGTCGCGGCGAACAGGACGATCAGCGAAGTCGAACGAAAGGCTTTCACGAAATTCTCCCCTCCGGATGGCGGCGCGACCATTGAACTTTCGGCTGCGCCTCGCAAGCGCCTCGTCGACAGACGGCGGGCAGCGCCTTCGAAAATAATTCAACCGATCGGTTGACAATAGCGGACCCGGTTCTAAATTAAACCATATGGTTGAAAGTGATTCGCTCCGGCTCGACAGCGTCTTCTCGGCCCTTGCCGATCCCACGCGCCGCGGGATGCTCGCCAGCCTCGCTCTGGGAGAGAAATCCGTCGGCGAGCTTGGACATCCCTTCGACATCAGCTTCGCCGGCGCCGCCAAGCATGTGAAGGTGCTGGAGAATGCCGGCCTTATCCATCGCCGCAAGGCCGGACGGAAGCAGATGTGCAGCCTGCGCGCCGAACCGCTCAAGGAGGCCGAAGATTGGCTGCGGCAATGGGAGAAATTCTGGACGGCCCGCCTCGACCGGCTTCAGGCGCTGGTGGAGGAGAAGTATCCGCGATGACGGGCCCCGCCATCGTGACCGTGGAACGCGAAATCGCGGCTCGGCGCGAAGAGGTCTTCGATGCATGGATCGAGCCGGCACAGGCCAGTCGCTTCCTGTTTGCAACGCCGGAAGGCCAAATCGTGCGCTGCGACATCGATTCCCGCGTCGGCGGCCGATTCCTGATCACCGACCGCCGGGCCGACGGCGACGCGGATCATCATGGGCAGTTCGTCGAAATCGACCGGCCGCGAAAGCTCGTCTTTCTATTCCGCGGCCCGGGCACGGAAGAGGGTGAGTGGTCAAAAGTTACTGTCGATTTTGCCGAGACGGCAACGGGCTGCCGGCTGACCCTTACGCACGAAATCCCGCCGGAATGGGCATCCTACGCCGATCCGGTGCGGCACGGGTGGACGATGATCCTCGAGACGCTCTCAGGCGAAATGGAGACGAACAATGGTTGAGCAGGCAGTGCAAAGTGCGGCGGTGCAGCGCATCGGAACCGACGCGATCCGACTTGAGCGGCAACTCGACGCGCCCGTTGAGACAGTCTGGCGCTATCTCACCGAGGCCGAGCTTCGTTCGCAGTGGTTCATGGGCGGCACGGATGCCCGGCCGAATGGCGAGTTCGAGCTATTGAATGACCACGACAATCTGTCGGACGAGGACGTCCCCTATCCGGAGGATTATGCGCCCTACAAAGGCAAGACCTGGAGTGAGCGCGTGATCCGTTTCGAACCGCCTCGGATTCTCGTGACGACATTCCAGGGCGGAAAGAACGGCGAAGTGTCGTTCGAGCTCTTCCCGGAAGGCGATCGCACCCGACTGGTCCTCACTCATAGCGGCATCGTCAGCGGTACCGGCGCCCAGGATTTCGGAAGCGGCTGGAATTCGCACCTGGCGGTGCTCCAGACACGGCTTGCCGGCGGAAGCGTAGCGAACTTCTGGGAACTCCACAGGCGCTCGCGCGACGAGATCGCTCAGGCGCTCGGCGGCTAGCTCTTCGCGACGTTCGCTCCGAACGTGTAGACGAGCCGGCCACCGAGCCACCCTCCGACGGCGAGCATCAGCGCGCTTGCGAGGCTTGCGCCGATCGCTCCCGCGCCGAGGGCTGTTGTTGTGCTCGCCGTCAAAGCGTCCTTGCGAAGGAACAGCGCGATTCCGTAGCCGAGCCAAGCCAGGCCGACGAAGGCAACGTGCTGCATCGCGTGCGGCACAAGCCGCTGATCGAGGCGGATCAGGTCGGCCATTCCAGCGCCCATGGCAACGAGGCCGCCCACCAGGCCTCCCGCCATCAGCACCGCGCCGATGTGCGTGTCGGTTGTCAGGCCGGCCACCCATGCCAGGTCAGCGATCGTCGCCGACAAGAGCAACGCGATCGGGAAATGGACGATCGCCGGATGGATGGGGTGGCCGAGCATGTGTGGCTCAGATCAAGCTGAACGTCGCCGCGCAAAGCAGTAGGAAGCCGACGACCGCGACTCCTGCATGAATGACCACGACTGCCGAGGGCGGCGTGGTTTTCTTCACGTGAAAGGACGCGAGATAGAAGCCGCCGAGCGCAGCCACCACGAGGATCAGGAGCGCGATCGGCACCATGCTCGGAACGGTGCTCCCGCCGCCAAGAACGACGAGCGCGGTCAGGACGAGACCGGTAGCGCCAAGCGCCATGTGCAGAAGCGAAAGCGCCCAAGACGCCATCCGCCCGCGAAGCACGCTGTTGGCGAGGACCAGGCCTCCGATGGCGCCGACGGCGAATATCAGAATTGCGATCTTGAGCATCTAACCCTCCCTTTTCGATTCGCCGTTTCTGCTGCGGGAGACAGGTCTTTGTCAACTTATACCATTACAAAGTTGCGAAAGCTGTAGGCGGGACTAGATTCAAGGGGAAATGGCGCATCCCTTTAACAGCGAAAATGGCCGCAGCCGCGATCGGATTTTGGAGCTTTTACTGCGTTCGGGAGAGCCGCTGTCGGTGCAGGCGCTAGCCGCCGCGCTCGGCATTTCGCGCAACGCGGCGCACCAGCAGGTGACGGGGCTTGAGCGGGAAGGACTTATCGAGCGCGCTACGGCGATCCGTACCCGGGGACGCCCGTCGCAGGGCTTCCAGCTCAGCACGGCGGGCAAGGCAACCTTTCCGCGGCAATATTCGCTTCTCGCCAAGCAACTGCTCGGTGAACTTTCGCAGATTCTCGGCCCCGCGGAGCTTCATCTCGCGATGCAGCGGATCGGCAACAGCCTTGCCGCCAGCCTTTCGGACAAGGTGGGGGCCAATGCCGGTCAGGACATGATCGCCGGGCTGATGCGGGAGCTCGGCTATGAATCCCGGGTCGTCGAGGGCACGAACGGCCCGGAGATAGAGGCGCACAATTGCGTCTTCCACGACCTAGCAAAGGCCGACCCGTCGATCTGCGAGGTGGATCTGGCGCTGCTCAGGTCGCTGTCGGGCAAGACCGTCGATCACCGCCTATGCATGGCCCTGGGCGCGGCCTCGTGCCGCTTCGCCTTCGGAGAACGGGCGGAGCCTTGACGCGCACCGCACCAGCTGTATTATACAGGTAATACAGGAGGTCGGGATGAACCGCACAGCTTTCTTGCTAGTCCTGCCGTTGCTTTCAGCTTGCGACGTGCATTCGAAGCACCTGGCGGACGGAGACGAAAACGTCACCATCCAGGCCGACGAAAGCGGGCGCGTCGCGTTCAACCTGCCGTTCGCCGAGGGCCAGGTAAAGGTTCCTGCCGGGATGATGCACAGCGGCGACATCGACATCGACGGCGTCAAGCTGATGCCCGGAAGTTCGATGACGGGTTTCAACGTCAATGCGGGCGACGAGCTCACCACCGTCCACCTGAACTTCACCTCTCCGGCGCGGCCGGACGAGGTGCGCGCCTATTTCGCCGACCAGTTCGGCAAGAAGGGCCGGGAGGTGGCGCTCGCCGGGGACGCCGTCACCGGCAAGACGAGGGACGGCAGCGCCTTCGTGATCCGGGTCGCGCCGGCGGCCAACGGCTCGCAGGGAACCATCGAGATCCAGGACAAGGATTGAGCCGAACTTCCGTCATCCCGGCCTTGAGCCGGGATCCGCCTACTCCGCCGCCGGCGCTTCCTCGCCGCCGGCCTTCTTTTTCGCGGCCGCTTTCTTCTTCGGCTTCGCCTTCACCTTGGGCGCGGCGGGCACCATCTCGAAGCTTGGCCCATTGTCCTTGATCCGGACCTTGACCTCGCCGCCGTTGACCAGCTTGCCGAACAGCAATTCTTCGGCGAGCGGTTGCTTGATCTTCTCCTGGACGAGGCGGCCCATCGGGCGCGCGCCGTAAAGCTTGTCGTAGCCCCGGTCGACGAGCCACTTCCTCGCCACTTCGTCGAGCTCGATGTGGACGTTGCGGTCGGCGAGCTGCAGCTCGAGCTGGAGGATGAACTTGTCGACGACGCGCGCGACGACCGCCGGCGGCAGGTAGGCGAACGGAACGATCGCATCGAGCCGGTTGCGGAACTCGGGCGTGAACATCTTCTTGACCGCATCCTCCTGCGCATCCTCGCGGGTGGCGGCTCCGAAGCCGATCGACTCGCGCGCCATGTCGGCGGCGCCCGCATTGGTGGTCATGATCAGGATGCAGTTCCGGAAATCGACGGTCTTCCCGTGGTGGTCGGTAAGCTTGCCGTGGTCCATCACCTGCAGAAGGATATTGAACAGGTCCGGGTGCGCCTTCTCGATCTCGTCGAGCAGCAGCACGCTGTGCGGATGCTGGTCGACGGCATCGGTCAACAGGCCGCCCTGGTCGTAACCGACATAGCCCGGAGGCGCGCCGATCAGGCGGCTGACCGCGTGGCGCTCCATATATTCGGACATGTCGAACCGCTGCAGCGGGATTCCCATGATCGAGGCCAGCTGGCGCGCGACCTCGGTCTTGCCGACACCGGTCGGGCCGCTGAACAGATAGTTGCCGATCGGCTTGTCGGGGTCGCGAAGACCGGCGCGCGACAGCTTGATCGCGCTCGCCAGCTTCTCGATGGCGATGTCCTGGCCGAAAACGACGCGCTTGAGGTCCGCCTCGAGATTTTCGAGGACTCTCTTGTCGTCCGTCGACACCGACTTCGGCGGGATCCGCGCCATGGTCGCGACCACCGCCTCGATCTCCTTGACGGTGATTACCTTCTTGCGGCGGCTCGGTGGCACAAGCATCTGCATCGCGCCGACCTCGTCGATCACGTCGATCGCCTTGTCCGGCAGCTTGCGGTCATGGATGTAGCGGGCCGACAGCTCGACCGCGCTCTTGATCGCGTCCGTCGTGTAGCGGACGTTGTGGTGCCCCTCGAACGACGAGCGAAGCCCCGCGAGGATCTTGATAGTGTCCTCGACCGTCGGCTCGTTGACGTCGATCTTCTGGAACCGCCGGAGCAACGCCCGGTCCTTCTCGAAATGGTTGCGGAACTCCTTGTAGGTCGTCGAGCCGATGCAGCGGATCGTTCCTGACGAAAGCGCCGGCTTCAGGAGGTTCGATGCGTCCATCGCGCCGCCCGAAGTCGCGCCTGCGCCGATCACCGTATGGATCTCGTCGATGAACAGGATCGCGTTCGGGAGTTTTTCAAGCTCCGCGACGACGCTCTTCAGCCGCTCCTCGAAGTCGCCGCGATAGCGAGTGCCCGCGAGCAAGGCGCCCATGTCGAGCGCGTAGATGGTCGCGCCCTTGAGGACGTCGGGCACGTCGCCCTCGATGATTTTGCGCGCTAGGCCTTCCGCGATCGCGGTCTTGCCGACGCCGGGATCGCCGACGTAGAGCGGATTGTTCTTCGACCGGCGGCACAGGATCTGCACCGTGCGGTCGACTTCAGGCATGCGGCCGATCAGCGGATCGACCTTGCCGGCGCGGGCCTTCTCGTTGAGGTCGATAGTGAACTGCTTGAGGGCGCTCTCCTTCTTGCCCTCCTTGTCGCCCTTGTCCTCGGTTCCTTCCGGAGCGCGCGGCTCGGCGGCCGTCTCGCCCTTGCCGACGCCGTGGCTGATATAGGTCACGGCATCGAGACGGCTCATGTCCTGCTGCTGGAGGAAATAGACAGCATAGCTCTCGCGCTCGGAGAAGAGGGCGACGAGGACGTTTGCGCCCGTCACGTCGTCGCGGCCGGACGACTGGACGTGGAGGATCGCGCGCTGCACGACGCGCTGGAAGCCGCTCGTCGGGGTCGGATCGGTGCTGGTGTCGGCGACCAGCGCCCCGAGCTCGTTGTCGAGGTAATGCTTCACGCTGGAGCGAAGCTCGTCGCGGTTCACTCCGCACGCGGTCATGACCTTCGACGCATGTTCGTCGTCGATCAGCGCGATCAGCAGGTGCTCGAGCGTCGCATATTCGTGCCTGCGCCGGCTGGCTTCGCCCAGCGCATTGTGCAGGGTTTCTTCGAGTTCGCGAGCGAAACTAGGCATTTACGTTGGTACTCCCACCGCTCCGGGCGAGAACCCGGGCTCTCTCTGACAACCCAATGTCATATGCGCGAAACGCGCAATCAAGAGGCGCGGTCCCGCTTATCCCCAGTTTCTACGGGCGAGGTGGTGAGCGGTTGGTGAATGAGGGGAACTAGCTTTTCGTGAACAGCTCTTCCGCGGCCGAGCGATGCGTTTGCGCGCGTTGCATATGCGCTTCGACGCGCGCGATCTCGGCTTTCAGCGCTTCGACCCGTTCCTTCAATTCCTCGATCGAGAAGGGGTCGAGATCCTGCCTGCCGAGCTCGGTCAGCGGATCCTTCGGTTTGTCGGGGAAGAGATCGTCGAGATCCATGGCCCCAAGTTGACCCGGTGCCTGTGCAAGTCAATAAGCCGCTCCGCAGTGAGCAGTGCGATTCCAGAGACGATGAAGGCTGTCGTGGCCCCTCAACCCGACGGGGCCGAAGAGCTGTCGGTCGTCGAACGCCCGGTCCCGAAGCCGGGCAGGGGCGAAGTCCTCGTCAGGGTCGCAGCTGCGGGCGTAAACCGGCCGGACGTTCTCCAGCGGCGCGGCCTTTATCCTCCGCCTCCGGGAGCTCCCGACATCCTCGGGCTTGAGATCGCGGGAGAGATTGTCGATTCCGGGGACCTTGCGCAGGCCTTCGTCGGCCAGCGTGTCTGCGCGCTCGTCGCAGGCGGCGGCTATGCCGGATATTGCGTGGCCCCCGCGGGGACCTGCCTTCCAATTCCGGTCGGCCTGTCGATGGTCGAAGCCGCGGCGATTCCGGAAACCCTCTTCACCGTCTGGTCGAACCTGTTCGAGCGCGGATTTGCCGCCGACGGCGATACTGTGCTGGTTCACGGAGGGACGAGCGGCATCGGGACCATGGCCGTTGCGCTCGGCCGGCTGTTCGGCCTGACCGTCATCGTCACCTGCGGCACGGACTCCAAGTGCCGCCGCGCCGAGGCGCTGGGGGCCGACAGCGCGATCAACTACCAGACACAGGATTTCGTCGAGGCAGTGAAGGATCTGACCGAAGGCAAGGGCGTCCAGGTCGTGCTCGACATGGTGGGCGGCGACTATGTGCCCCGAAACCTCGCCTGCCTGGCCGACGACGGCCGCCACGTTTCCATCGCCTTTCAGCGCGGCGCAAAATCGGAGATCGTCATCCCTGACCTGATGCGAAGGCGGCTGACCCTGACCGGCTCGACCCTGCGTCCGCGCTCCGTCGAGTTCAAGACCATGGTCGCCGACGAGATCGCCCGTACCGTCTGGCCCTATGTCGAAAGCGGCCGCCTCCGGCCCGTGATCGATTCCACTTTCCCGCTGTCGGAGGCGGGCAAGGCGCACGCCCGGATGGAAGCCGGAGACCATGTCGGGAAGATCGTGCTCGAACTGTTGAAATAGCGCTGCCGGCCTTGCCGACGGGCCGCTCCGCGAGTAAGCGCGAAGCGACCGGCCGCTCCGCAAGGGGCGGCCCTATTCATTTGTAGATTCTCGGAGAATGCCAGTGGCCCAGCCCCTGATGCCCCACGCGACCGCAGCCTGGCTGGTCGAAAACTCATCGCTCACCTTCGAGCAGATCGCGGAATTCTGCGGCCTTCACATCCTCGAGATCCAGGCGATCGCCGACGACACCGCGGCGACGAAGCTGACCGGTCGCGACCCGATCCGCTCCGGCGAGCTTACCCACGAGGAGATCGAGAAGGGCCAGAAGGACCCTGACCACAGCCTCCAGATGCACAAGCAGCCCGACCAGGTCCGCCGGACCAAGGGGCCGCGCTACACGCCGCTCTCGAAGCGGCAGGACAAGCCCGATGGAATCGCCTGGCTGGTCAAGAACCATCCCGAGCTTAGCGACGGCCAGATCGGCAAGCTAATCGGCACGACGCGCACGACGATCGCGTCAATCCGCGAGCGCACCCACTGGAACATGGCGAACATCACTCCGAAGGATCCGGTCACGCTCGGCCTCACCAGCCAGCGCGAGCTCGATGCCGCGGTCGCCAAGGCTCAGAAGAGCGCCGGGACCGTCGCACCGCCGGACGAGCATCTCGAGGAGGACCGGCAGGCGCTGATCGAGCAGCTCCGCGCCGAACGCGAGCAGCATGCCCGCGACGCCGAGGCCGCGCTCGCCGCCGCCGAGGCAGGCGAAACCGCCGCCGCCGACGAGATCGTCCCGGGCATCCGCGACCCGTTCAAGCGTTGATTTGCGGCTGATAGAGGGCCATCCTCCTTCGGATGGAAAATCCTGAAGCTTCTGCGGAGCTGACCTTCGAGGCTGCGCTCGCGCGGCTGGAGGAGATCGTGCGGACGCTTGAACGCGGCGAGGCGCCGCTCGACCAGTCGATCGAGCTTTACCAGGAAGGCGACAAGCTTAAGCGGCACTGCGAGGCTCGGCTCAAGTCGGCGCAGGCTCGGATCGAGCAGATCGCCTTCGGAAGCGACGGCAAGCCGGCAGGGGCCAAGCCCTTCGATGTCGGTTGAGCTAGTCGACGGCACTCGGCTCGACCTGGAAGCCGAAGCCGACCGTGTTTCGGCCGAGATCGACGACTTCTTCTCGAGGCTTCTCCAGCCGCCCGGCGACAGTCGCGACCGCCTTTACGAAGCGATGCGGCACGCTGCGATCGGCGGCGGGAAGAGGCTTCGTCCTCTCCTGACGATCGCGGCCGCTCGTCTGTTCGGGATCGCCGACGAGCAGGCGCTGAGAATCGCAGCGGCGATCGAGGCCATCCACGTCTATTCGCTGATCCACGACGATCTGCCGTCGATGGACAATGACGACCTTCGCCGCGGAAAGCCGACCGTCCACAAGGCTTTCGACGAGGCCACGGCGGTGCTTGCCGGCGACAGCCTCCACGCGCTGGCGTTCGAAATCCTCGCTCACGAGGCGACTCACAAGGACCCGCACGTCCGCTCCGACCTCGTCGTGGAACTGTCGCGCGCGTCAGGCCCCAACGGAATGGCGGGCGGCCAGATGATGGACCTTTCCGCGGAAGGCCGGTCGCTCGACCTTGCCGCGGTCACGCGCATGCAGCAGCTGAAGACCGGCGCGCTGATCGAATATGCGGTCGAAGCCGCCTGCATCGTCACTCGCCTCACCCGCGACGCCCGAACGCCGTACCGCGGCTATGCGCGCAACATCGGGCTCGCGTTCCAGATCACCGACGACCTCATCGACCATAGCGGCAACGAAGCGGCCGCGGGCAAGCGCACCGGCAAGGATGCGAAGGCCGGCAAGGCGACGGTCGTTTCGCTTCTCGGCCCGGAGCGGGCCGCGCAGCAGGCGCGGGTGCTGGTGGAGCAGGGCATTGACCATCTGTCCGACCACGGCGAAGAGGCGGACATGCTGCGCGCCATCGCGCGCTTCGCGATCGAGCGGGACCGGTGATGACTGACAGGATTGGGGTCTATCCCGGGACGTTCGACCCGATCACGCTCGGGCACCTCGACATCATTCGGCGCGCGATGCACCTGGTCGACCGCCTGGTCATCGGGGTGACGACGAACCCGTCGAAGAGCCCGCTGTTCAGCGTCGAAGAGCGGCTCGAGATGGTCAGGCGCGAAACCGTCGGTATCGAGGGCAAGATCGAGGTGGTCGATTTCGACTCCCTGCTCATGGATTTCGCCGAGCGCGAAAAGGCGTCGATGATCGTCCGCGGCCTTCGCGCCGTCGGGGACTTCGAATATGAATTCCAGATGGCGGGGATGAACCAGCAGCTCAACAACCGGATCGAGACCGTCTTCCTGATGGCCGACGTGTCGCTTCAGCCGATCGCGTCACGGCTGGTTAAGGAGATCGCCCTTTATGGCGGCTCGATCGACAAGTTCGTAACCCCCGCGGTCGCCGCCGACGTCGCCCGGCAGCTCGGCCGCTAGTTTAGAGAGTCACCCATGAAACTGCTCGCCCTTCCGTTCCTCGCCTTTGCGCTGGTCGCCGCCAAGGCCGATCCGCCGGCTCCGGCTCCGGCTATCCCGATCAACCCGCCAGCAGAAGTTCTCGCGGACCCCGCGAACAAGCTCATGCTTCAGCTCTCGAACGGCGGCACAGTCGTGATCGAGATGCGGCCCGACGCCGCGCCCAACCACGTGCAACGGATTCAGACGCTGGTCCGCAAGGGCTTTTATGACGGCACCATCTTCCATCGAGTCATCCCCGGCTTCATGGCGCAGGGCGGGGACCCGACCGGCACCGGCGAGGGCGGCTCGAAGCTCCCGGACCTGAAGGCCGAGTTCAACTCGCTTCCGCATCTTCGCGGCTCCGTCGCGGCGGCGCGGGCCGAGCCCGAGGACAGCGCCAACAGCCAGTTCTACATCATGTTCGCCCCCAAGGCGTCGCTCGACCATAAGTACACCGTCTTCGGCCGGGTCATTTCGGGAATGGACGTGGTGGACCGGATCGCTACCGGGGAGCCGCCGGCGAACCCCACGAAGATCGTGCACGCGAGCCTCGGCGACGGATCGGCGCCGGCGGCGGCCCCGCCGGCGCCTGCCCAAACGCCCGCGCCGTCCGAACCGCCCGCTCCCGCCAAGGAACCCGAGCCCGAGACGACGCCCGGCGGCTAGGCCGATGCGAGTCGACCTTTTCGACTTCCACCTCCCGCCCGATCGAATTGCACTGAGGCCCGTGCGGCCGCGGGATTCGGCTCGGCTGTTGCTGGTTGAAGGAGAGAGGATCGCCGATCGCCAGGTGCTCGACCTTCCCGATCTCCTCCGCCTGGGCGATACGCTCGTCTTCAACGACACCAAGGTTATCCCGGCGCAGCTGGAAGGCCGCCGGGGAGAAGCGCGCGTCGGAGTTACCCTGCACAAGCGCGACGGGCCGCGAAGCTGGTGGGCGTTCGTCCGCAATGCGAAGAGGGTTCACGTCGGCGACCGCGTCGACTTCGGCTCAGGCGTTGCTGCGTCGGCGATCGAGCGGGCCGAAGACGGAAGCTTCCTGGTCGAATTCCACGGCGACGAGCCCGCCGAAATCCTTATCGAGCGGGCCGGGCGGATGCCGCTGCCGCCCTATATCGCGTCGAAGCGCCCGGCCGACGAGGCCGACCGCGAAGATTACCAGACGGTCTTCGCGCGCGAGGAGGGGGCAGTGGCAGCGCCAACCGCCGCGCTCCACTTCACGGACCGCTTGCTCGATGCGCTCGACGAGCGCGGAATCCGCCGAGAGATCGTGACGCTGCATGTCGGCGCCGGCACTTTCCTGCCGGTGAAGACGAATGATACGGCCGGGCACCGGATGCATTCGGAATGGGGGCGCATCGACGAGGCGACCGCGAACCGCCTGAACGAGGCGCGGCGTGCGGGCGGAAGGCTGATCGCGGTTGGGACCACGTCACTGCGACTGCTTGAAAGCGCGGCCGACGAAGCCGGCACCATCCGCCCGTTCGACGATGACACGGCCATCTTCATCACGCCCGGCTATCGCTTCAGGGCGATCGACGGCCTGATGACCAACTTCCACCTGCCGCGCTCGACGCTTTTCATGTTGGTGAGCGCGCTGATGGGCCTCGACGTCATGAAGGCAGCCTATGCGCACGCAATCGCGAACGGCTACCGCTTCTACAGCTATGGAGACGCGAGCTTGCTGCTTCCGGAACGCTCCTCCGGATAGCATTCCAGCCGCTCGCGGGGATGCTCTGCGAAATAGCGCTCCTGCGCTTTTTTCAGCTTCCTCTTATGATCCGGTCCCGGAACCATGAAGAAGCGCTCGACGGTCGTCGACGCAATGCGTTGCCCGTCCTTCTCGATCGGCCGCCATTCGTCGATCATATATTTGCAGATGAAGAAACGCCTGTCGGGATCTTCGATGCTGTTTTCGCCCATGAGGCAGTGCTTGACCCAGCCGTGCTTGTCGAGTTCGAGATAGATCCACGCATATTCATCGCCGCGCACAGCTCCGTTGATCGTCCATGGACGAGGACTGCCCCGGTCAGGAGCGCAGGCGATTTCGGCCGCCATGGCCTGGGAGGATGCAAGCAGCCAGAAGAATCCAAGCGATGTCGCGATTTTTCCCATGCCGGGGTGGTTATTTACTCCGGCCGCGGGGCGCAACCTACCCGTCAAGCCACGATGTTGGATCCACCATCCACGTAGATCGTCCCGCCCGTGATCCTGCGTGCGAAGTCGGTGGCGAGATAGGCGCAGGCATGCCCGACATCGTCGATATCCACGAGCTGCCCGAGCGGCGCATGTTCGGCGGCCTCATTCAGCAGAAGTTCGAAATCCTTGATTCCCGAAGCAGCCCTGGTCTTCAGTGGACCAGGGGATATTGCGTGCACCCGGATGTTCGCCGGGCCCAACTCGAAAGCGAGGTACCGGCAGGCGGCCTCGAGCGCAGCCTTGACCGGACCCATCACGTTGTAATTCGCAACCACGCGATTGGCACCGACATAGCTCATCGCGAACAGCGTGCCGCCATCGGTCATCAGCGGTGCAGCCAGCTTCGCCATCCGGACGAACGAGTGACACGATACGTCCATTGCGCGGGCAAAGCCTTCCGAAGAGCAGTTCAGCAGCCCTCCCTGCAAATCGTCTTTCGGGGCGAAAGCGATCGAATGGACGACGCTGTCCAGTCTCCCCCATTTCGATGCGATCAGTTCGAACACCCCTTCCATCTCGCCGGCATTCTCGACGTTGAGCGGGGCAGTGATCTGCGCGCCGAGCTGCGTTGCGAGCGGCTCGACGTAAGTCCGTGCCTTGTCATTGAGCCACGTGACGGCAAGGTCCGCTCCCGCATCGCGAAAGGCGGCGGCGCAGCCATAGGCGATCGAGTGTTCGTTCGCGATTCCGACGACCAGCGACTTGTGGCCGGTCAGGATTGGGGAAATCGGGCGGTTCACCGCGGGGAATCCGTGGCTTCCGCTGTCCGCCTGGCGCTCGCCGCGCGCTTGGCGTGCGATCCGAAAATCTTCTCGATCCGCGCAAGGTGACGCGTTCCGGCGGGCGACAGCGGGCCGGAAGCCAGGACGAGACGACGGACCAGCTCAAGAGCGGACGTCCGTTCGCCGCTTCCTTCCGGAACCAGTTTCGCAAGCGAATCGAGAGCGCGCTTTTCGTCCAGCTGAAGCAAGGCGCGCTGGTCGCGAAGGATTAGCTTCAGTTCCGTCGGAGCAAGCCGGCGGTCTGCCGGTTGCTCATTGTACAGCTGCTGAAGCATCGCGAAGCCACGCTCGTCCACGCTCTTTTCGGCCATTCTCACGAAAGCGACCGAACGGAGAATCGCCTCCGTCGTGCCGCCCTTCTCGAAGCTCCCGTCGAGCTCGCGTTGACGGCTCCGTCCAAGTTCGTCTCGTCGCGATTCCCGCTCGATTGCGCCTTCCTCCGCGACCTGCCGCGCATCAAGCCCGACCAGCGCGTGAAGGAGAGGCGACCCGTAAACGAGATGGAACAGTTGCTCGACAAACCGGTCTCGCTCGTTGCCCGCTTCGGTCAGTGACGTGCTGATCCACGCTGACACGGCTTTTTCAATGTGAGCCATCGGATGATCTGGGGAGACTGGTTTGAACTTCCCCTTCGCGTCCTCTGCCGCTCCGGCGACCATGCGCATTGCCGGATTCTCATCGGAAAACATCGAAAAGCGCATTCTGTTCGGGTGAAGCTGGCGCATCGCTTCCGCGAACTGCGGAGTGACCATCGCCTTCACCATCGGCGCCATGAAGGTCTGGTAGAGTTGCAGGTTGATGTTCGAGACTCGCGCGGCGGCGGCGAATTTGAGATCGTCTTCGGGACTGTTCCCCCCGAGCGCGCGAATGTCGTCGACGCTGCGCGGCTCCAGCCGAAACAGGTAGCGCCCCTCGACGAGTTCCGGATTGACCGTGGATTCGTCCACTGACGTAAAGATCGCCTCGTAAAGGCCAGGCGGAAGCATGTCGATCATGTCCATCGCATCGACGAACTCGTCATGCTCCTTCCCGGCCACCTTGCCGGAAACGAAAATTCCGAGATGCCCGATGGATTCGTGAAGCGCGTAGACGATGGTCTGGCCGTTGGCGGCGATGTCATCGTCGCTGCCATACAGCTCGGTGATCCATCCCAAGGCCTGCTGCGGGGGCGTGATGTCGTCGCCCCATGAGGCGAAGACGATGATCGGCGAACTGATATTGCGCAGGTCGATCTGCAGGCCGTCGCTGGTGCGCAGCTTGCCCCGGGCGAGTTTGTTGCCGACGAACAGGTTGTCGGCGATCCATTGCATCTCGCCGGCGTTGAGAAGGATTGGGCTTCCCCACCAGGTTTCGAAGTCGAGGAAGCGGTCGACTTCGCTTTCGATATTGGCATAGACCTTATAGGGCTTGTCCCATAACGTGTTGGCCGGGTTCAATTTTTCAAAGTTGGAGACGAGGTTGGCGCCGTCGAATTTCCCGCCGCCAATGTCCCCGGCAAGTGCTGCCGACCAGGTCCCTCCCAATATTCCACCGAGATAGCGAAGCGGATTCTTGCCGCGAACGCCGGCCCAATAGGACAGTGGCGATCCGGCAAGCAGTATCGGTCCCGCTATGTCGGGATTCACTGCCGCCATAATCATCGTCTGCCAGCCCGCCTGGCAATTGGCGATGATCGCCGGCTTGCCGATCGCCTTGGGATGGAGCTCGGCGACCTTGGCGACGAATGCGGCTTGCGCGGTCCACACGTCCTCGATCGTCTGATCGGGCATCGGCTCGGGCGTGAAGCCGACGAAATAGCAGGGATGGCCGGCCCGCAGTGCCACCCCGATTTCGCTATCCTCCTTCATCCCCCCAATGCCCGGGCCGTGGCCTGCCCGCGGATCGACGACGATGAAGGGACGCTTGCGGGAATCGACATCGTCTCCGGACGGTGGGAGGACGCGCACCAATGCATAGTTGACCGGCCGAGGCAGCGAACGCCCGTCGAGCACCAGTTCGGTCTCGAACTCGAGGACGTGCGGGACGGCCTTGGCCTTCTGATCGCGGTAGATGTTTCCGCGTTGCCGAAGCACGTCGAGAAACATGATCGATCGGTGGCAGGCATCCTGCAGATAATCGCCGATCGCGGGGGTGTTCTGAGCCATGGTTGCCGCCCTTCGCCCGCAAGCCTAGGCGATGAGGCTTTCTTCTCTATCCGGATATTTCCGGACGCCGGCCTTCAATGTCCTCCATCGGCTGGGCCAGAGGCCTCTCGACTAGGCTCCGCGCGAGCGGGTAGGGGGCCGCGTGGACTGCCTGACCTTCACGATTTCGGCCCCCGACGGAGCGGCACGCACCGGTGTAATCCGGATGGCGCGGGGGGAAATCCGGACGCCTGCCTTCATGCCCGTCGGGACTGCTGCCACGGTCAAGGCAATGAAGCCGCAGGACGTCCGCGCTTCCGGTGCCGACATCATTCTCGGCAACACCTACCACCTCATGCTGCGCCCGGGAGCCGAGCGGATCGCGGGGCTCGGCGGGCTTCACGCCTTCATGGGCTGGGATCGGCCGATCCTGACCGACAGCGGCGGGTACCAGGTGATGAGCCTGTCCGACCTGACCAAGGTGTCGGAAGAGGGCGTGGCTTTTGCAAGCCACCTCGACGGGTCGCGGCACATGCTGAGCCCGGAGCGGTCCATGGAGGTCCAGAACCTTCTCGGCTCCGACATCGCCATGGCCTTCGACCAGCTGCTTCCCGCCGGCGCCCCGCGCGAGCTGCAGGCCGAAGCGATGGAGCGGTCGATGCGCTGGGCCGAGCGGTCCAGGGCCGCCTTCTCCGGCCCCGGCGCTCTGTTCGGCATCCAGCAGGGCGGGCTGGACGAGGAGCTTCGCGGACGCTCGGCCGAGGCGCTGACCGCAATAGGATTCGACGGCTATGCGATCGGCGGCCTGGCGGTCGGCGAAGGGCAGGAGGAGATGTGCCGGGTGCTCGACTTCGCGGCGCCGATGTTGCCCGCCGACCGGCCCCGCTATTTGATGGGTGTCGGCAAGCCCGACGACCTGGTCGAGGCTGTCCTTCGCGGCGTCGACATGTTCGACTGCGTGCTCCCGACCCGCTCGGGCCGGACCGGCCAGGCGTTCACCGCCGACGGGCCGCTGAACATCCGCAACGC
>JBKPOU010000043.1:0-5772 GCA_046733255.1 Pseudomonadota bacterium | reverse complement strand
CCGCGAGGCCAAGCCCGATCTGGCGTCCGCCCGTCAGCTCGACATAGACCTGGGCGAGCAATTGCGCGTCCAGCAGAGCGCCGTGCTTCACCCGGCGGCTCCGGTCGACCCCAAACCGCGTGCACAAGGCATCGAGGCTGTGCTTGGCGCCGGGATGCTTGCTCCGAGCAAGAGTAAGCGTGTCGACCATCCGGCTCATGCACACGACGCCCCGGCCGCAACTCCCTAGCTCGTGGTTCAAAAAACCGAAGTCGAAGCTCGCATTGTGGGCGACGAGCGGCGAATCCTCGATGAATTCGAGAAGTTCCTCGGCGCGCTCCGAAAAGCGAGGCTTGTCGGAAAGGAAGATGTCGCTGAGCCCGTGGACCGCCTCGGCTCCCGCAGGCATCGGCCGCTCGGGATTGAAATAAGCGTGGAAGTGCCGGCCGGTCTCCGCGCGGTTGATCATCTCGACGCAGCCGATCTCGACGATCCTGTCGCCGCCGGCCGGGTCGAGCCCGGTCGTTTCCGTGTCGAAGACGATTTCCCGCATGACCCTGTTTAACCACCTTGCCCAAGGCCAAGACAAGACAGAATGTCGCGGACCTGGCTTTCTGTTGTGGACAGCTCGCCGCCCGTGTCGATGACGAAATCCGCTCGCCTCCGTTTCTCCTCGTCCGGGGTCTGGCGGGCCAGGAGGGCCTGGAATTTTTCCTCCGTCATTCCCGGTCGAGTCATTACGCGGTCTCGCTGTGTCCCAACCGGAGCGGAAACTACCAACACCTTGTCGAAAGCCTCTTCGCCGCCGGTCTCGAACAGCAAGGGAATCTCGAACAGCAAGGCCTGGGCATCGCCATTCTCGACAATGAACCGAGTGCGCTCGTGGTGCACGGCGGGGTGAACGATGGCCTCAAGTGCGGCCAGCTCGCCCGGGTCGCCGAGCACCCGTTGCGACAATGCGTCGCGGTCAACGCCCTGCTTTCCAGTCGTCCCGGGAAAGCGTTCCTCGATCCTGGCGACGAGCGCTCCGTCCGGTCCCTGCAGCCGCCGAACCACCGCATCGGCATCGAAAACCGGTACGCCTGCACGTCTGAACATGTCGGCGACCGT
Source organism: Pseudomonadota bacterium (assembly GCA_046733255.1). Taxonomy (GTDB): domain Bacteria; phylum Pseudomonadota; class Alphaproteobacteria; order Sphingomonadales; family Sphingomonadaceae; genus Sphingomicrobium. The sequence continues at coordinate 4,683 of JBKPOU010000043.1, read as the reverse complement.
CGACTTGCCCATTCCGATTGAACCCGTCAGCGCCAGGCGGATCATACCGGCAGCAGCCCCCGCCCGCGTAGAGCTTCCAGAAGTGGCAGAAGCGGCATTCCCAGGATGGTGAAGAAACTTCCTTCGATGGAGTCGAACAATTGCACCCCGCGGGCTTCGAGCCTGAACACGCCCACGCAATAGCCAACCTCAGGCCATTCGAAATCGAGATACTCCTCGATGAAGGCATCCGACAAATCCCGGACCTTCAGCGTTGCGGAATCGCTGGCACTCCAGTCGACAAACCCGGCGAAAGCGAGCGCGACCGCACTGGTCAGCCGCATTTCCTTACCCGAGAAGAACCGCAGGTGTTCTGCCGCCTGGTTACGGTCCCGGGGCTTGTCGAAGAGCCGGCCGTCAACGCTCACCACGGAATCGCTGCCGATCACCCAGTCGCTCGGACGCCTAGCGCTAACCTCCACTGCCTTGCACGCGGACAAAGCGGTCGCGATCGCCTCCGCATCTCTGAACCGCGCCTTCTCTTTCGCCTCGTCCAGGTTCGCAGGTACGACCGCGCATTCGACGCCCGCTTGTTCGAGCATTGAGCGCCGGACCGTGCTCGCGGAGGCAAGAACTAGAGCCATTTGAACAACCTTGTGGAAAAGCCCGTTGGCGGTCCTACTCGGTCATCGGGGACCATCACAACGCGGCTTCGGTCCAGACTCCGAAACGGACAATTCGAGATTCCATCCACGGGAGGTCGATTCGGCCCCCAGCCTGTGAATCACGGGAGAGTCCCAGCCCGAATCGTGGGATTCCCTAGCGGCGGCCTTAGCCGGAGCTGTTGGCAATTTCGGAACCCGCGCCTATTTCCCACGTCCCTCGGGACAACTACACCATCAATTTTTCTATTAAGAATCTAAATAGGGAGAGAAGAGGTGGCTCTTTCGCCGCGTGAGCCCGTGCCGGCGGAGGCCCCGGAGAAGCCGTTGCTCACCGTGCTCGGCGGCCAGCGGTGCGACCCTCCGCCTTTATGGATGATGCGCCAGGCGGGGCGCTACCTTCCCGAATATCGGCGCCTGCGCGAGGAGAAGGGTAGCTTTCTCGACCTCGTCTATGACAGCGCTACCGCCGCCGATGTCACTCTTCAGCCGCTCGAGCGCTTCGACCTCGATGCCGCGATCCTGTTTTCCGACATTCTGATTGTTCCCTTCGCGATCGGCCAGAATTTGAGCTTCATCGCCGGGGAGGGGCCGCGTCTCAGCCCAACGCTCGATTCGACCAATCTCGATGCGCTGAGCGGCTTTTCGGCGCGGCTGGACCCGATCTACGAGACCGTCCGCAAGGTGAAGGCGAAGCTCGATCCGTCAGTGACCCTGATCGGCTTCGCGGGCGCTCCCTGGACGGTTGCGACCTACATGATTGCCGGCCAGGGAAGCCGCGACCAGTCGGAATCGCGCCGACTCGCTTATTCGGACCCGGCGCGCGTCGATTCGATCGTCGGGCGAATCGAGCAGGTGACCTTCGACTATCTCTCCGGCCAGATCGAGGCGGGCGCCGAGGCGGTCCAGCTGTTCGACAGCTGGGCTGGAAGCCTTGCCCCGGCACAGTTCGAGCGTTGGGTCATCGCTCCGACGGCTCGGCTCGTTCGCAGGCTGGCGGCCGACCATCCGGGCGTGCCCGTGATCGGCTTTCCGAAAGGCGCCGGCGGCAAGCTTCGAGCCTATGCGATCGAGACGGGCGTCGACTGCGTCGGAGTCGACGAGACCGTCGATCCCGAATGGGCGCACCGCGAGCTTCCGGACGGCCTTCCCGTGCAGGGCAATCTCGATCCGCTAGCACTCCTCGCCGGCGGTGAGCAGCTGAAGTCCGCGACGGCGCGTGTCCTTGACGCCTTCCGCGGGCGCCCGCACATCTTCAATCTCGGCCATGGAATCCTCCAGGACACGCCGATCGACCATGTCGGCCAGCTCATTGCTCAGGTGAAAGGGAACGAATGACGGATGTGACGGGATTCCTCGGCGCCGCTTATCCCTGGGTGAAGGCGGCCCATGTCACCTTCGTCATCTTCTGGATCGCCGGGCTCCTGCTTGTCCCGCGCTTCTACGTTTATCATCACGAGACGGCGCCCGGTTCGTCGGAGGATCGGGCCTGGATCGAGCGCGAGCGGCGCGCCCGGAACATCATCCTCACACCAGCGATGATCGTCGTCTGGATCCTCGGGCTTCTCCTCGCTTTCAACATCCATGCCTGGGGAGAAGGCTGGTTCAGCGCCAAGCTCGCGATGGTCGTCGGCCTGACCGCCTACCAGGGCTGGCTCGGCTCCTTCGGCAAGCGTCTCGCCGCAGGGACGCGGTCGCCTGACAGCCGGACACTCAGAATAATGAACGAAATTCCGGGCATCGCAGCCGCGATCATCGTCGTTCTCGTGATCGTCCGGCCGTTCTGAATCTCGCTTAGACCCGATTGACTTGGCCAAGGCTGCTCCCTAACTCGCGAGCCAGGGCTGTACCGGCCTGTTTTCTCTGCTCTGCCGATTCAGCCTTTCGTCCATCCAAGCGGCGTCCTGCCGCGAGGCGTTGAACAGCTGAGCCGTCCCAGACGTCCGAAAAGCGGATATCCATGCATCTAAAAGACTTGAAACAAAAAACGCCGGCCGATCTGGTCACGATGGCCGAGGAGCTCGGCGTCGAAGGCGCATCCACGCTGCGCAAGCAGGACCTCATGTTCTCGATCCTCAAGGTCGAGGCGGAAGACGGTGCGCAGATCATCGGCAACGGAACGATCGAGGTCCTCAACGACGGGTTCGGCTTCCTCCGCTCGCCCGAGGCCAATTATCTCGCCGGGCCCGACGACATCTACGTCGCACCGTCCGTCGTCCGCCGCTTCGGTCTTCGCACCGGCGATACGGTCGAGGGCGAGATCCGCGCACCAAAGGACGGAGAGCGCTATTTCGCGCTGACGCGCGTGAACCTGATCAACTTCGACGATCCGGAAACCGTTCGTCACCGCGTCAATTTCGACAACCTCACGCCGCTATATCCCGACGAGAAGCTCAAGCTCGATACGCTCGACCCGACGATCAAGGACAAGTCGGCGCGGGTCATCGACATCGTCGCTCCGATCGGCAAGGGCCAGCGCGCGCTGATCGTCTCGCCGCCGCGGACCGGCAAGACGGTCCTTCTCCAGAACATTGCTCGGGCGATCACCGACAATAATCCGGAAGTCATCCTGATCGTGCTCCTCATCGACGAGCGGCCGGAGGAAGTCACCGACATGCAGCGCTCGGTCAATGGCGAAGTCATCTCCTCGACCTTCGACGAGCCCGCGAGCCGTCACGTGCAGGTCGCAGAGATGGTCATCGAGAAGGCCAAGCGCCTGGTCGAGCACAAGAAGGACGTGGTCATTCTCCTGGACTCGATCACGAGGCTTGGGCGTGCCTACAACACGGTCGTTCCGAGCTCGGGCAAGGTCCTGACCGGCGGCGTCGACGCCAATGCGCTACAGCGTCCGAAGCGCTTCTTCGGCGCCGCCCGCAACATCGAGGAAGGCGGCTCGCTATCCATCATCGCGACCGCGCTCATCGACACCGGATCGAAGATGGACGAGGTCATCTTCGAAGAGTTTAAGGGCACCGGCAACAGCGAGGTCATTCTCGACCGCAAGGTCGCCGACAAGCGCATCTTCCCGGCGCTCGACGTCGGCAAGTCGGGAACCCGCAAGGAAGAGCTGCTGGTGGACCAGGGCACGCTCACCAAGATGTGGGTGCTTCGCCGGATTCTCATGCAAATGGGCACTGTCGACGCCATGCAGTTCCTTCTCGACAAGATGAAGGATGCCAAGTCCAACGAGGACTTCTTCGCCTCGATGAACCAGTGAGCTGAGCCATCGCAGAGGCAGGCTTGAGGCGACCGCTGCGTGGCCCTTAACCAGACCGGGGACGTTTAGAGCCTTCGTATGCTTTCCGGGTTCAGCTTCTCGAGCATCTTCACCGCCGCCGGGATGGCGAAGCTCGGCCAGATCATCATCGGCGACCTGACGATGGCGGGCGACAATGTCGTGATCATGGGGTCGCTCGCGTCGGGCCTTCCGGAGCGCGACCGCCGCAAGGTCCTCATGTTCGGCGTCGCAATGGCGCTTTTCTTCCTGATCACGTTCGCGGTCATCGCAACACAGCTTCTAAAGGTGACGGGCCTCGTTTTCGCAGGCGGGCTGCTGCTCCTGTGGGTCGCGTACAATATGGTTCGCGAACTTCACCCCGCTCCACTGGTCGTCGCGGACGATCCGGAAACCCCGCAGGTCGAAGGCCCTCCGCGGACGAAGACATTTCTGCAGGCCGCGATCCAGATCACCATCGCCGACCTGAGCATGAGCCTCGACAACGTGCTTCTCGTCGCCTCGATCGCGCGCGAGAATCCCGCCCTTCTGGTCGTCGGTCTCACCTTCTCGGTACTGTTCATGGGACTTGCGGCCAATTACGTGGCCAAGCTCATCCAGCGCTATCATTGGATCAATTATATCGGCCTTGCAGTCATCCTCTACGTGGGGCTCACCATGATCTACGAGGGCTGGATGGGCGGTGAGCACGTGCTCGGCTTGAGGCACGTCCTTGGGCTCGACTAGGGAGCTTCCATGGACCCCGCCCACTGATCACCCCGGACGCGGTTGCCTCGTTTTTCGAAATCCTGGTGATCGACGTCGTTC
>JBKPOU010000042.1:0-3756 GCA_046733255.1 Pseudomonadota bacterium | reverse complement strand
CTCGACCCGCGCGCCGCCGCTTACGAGGGCAACGCCTTCGCGATCGCGCAAGGGCAGCAGCTTTACCTCTGGATGAATTGTGTCGGCTGCCATGCCCACGGCGGGGGCGGAATGGGCCCCGCGTTGACCGATGCCAAATGGCGCTACGGCGGGCGGATCGACCAGATCGCCTCGACCATCGCCGAGGGCCGTCCCAACGGCATGCCGTCGTGGAAGGCGAAGCTGACAGACCAGCAGATCTGGCAGCTCGCCGCCTATGTCCGCTCGCTCTCCGGCCAGGTCAGGAAGGACGCGGTCAGCGCGCGCACCGACACGATGAGCAACACGCCGCCGCAGACCGAGATCGTCCGCAAGCCGGTTAAGCCGGCCGATTCGGCGCAGCAATGACCGCGTCGGGCTTTCAGTCGGCGCTCGGCGGGGACGCTGTCGAGAGCGCCAACTTCCTCACCCTCTTCGCCATCTTCATGGTCGTCTGCACCGTCATGTACGTGCTTGTCGTCGGGGCGCTTCTCGCCGGCCTGTGGCGCTCGCGCCGCTCGGCAGACCCGCTCGTAGTCGAGACCGGCAAGCACCACGCGACCGCGCCCTTCATGACTCCCGCGCTGATCGCCTGGACCGCGTTGATCGCCCTCGGCCTGGTCGTGCTCACCGTCGCATCCTTCTTCACCGACCGCTCGAACGCCGCAGTCGCGAAAAACCCGCAGCTGACGGTCAAGGTCACGGCCAACCAGTTCTGGTGGGACGTCGTCTACACCACCCACGACGCGTCGAAGATGGTTCGCACCGCCAACGAGATCCACCTCCCCGTCGGAGTGCCCGCGGAGATCACGCTCCAGTCCAACGACGTCATCCACAGCCTCTGGATCCCCAACCTCGCCGGCAAGCAGGACCTCATTCCCGGCCGCGTCACCGACCTTCAGATCCTCCCGCGAAGGACCGGCACCTATCGCGGCCAGTGCGCCGAATTCTGCGGCATCCAGCACGCACACATGGCTCTGGACGTCACCGTCGAAAGCCGGTCCGACTTCCAGCGCTGGGTGGCGGCTCAGCAGCGCGTTGCCTTTGCTCCGGCAACCCCGCTCCAGCTCGCCGGCTACCGCTACGTGACGAGCCGCGAGTGCAGCGCCTGCCATTCGATCAGCGGAACTCCGGCGAACGGGCAAATCGGGCCAGACCTCACCCATTTCGCAAGCCGCCGGAGCATCGCCGCCGGGACTCTGCCGATGAATACCGGCAACCTCTATGGCTGGGTCGCCGACCCGCAGTCGCAGAAGTCCGGCAATCACATGCCCACCATCGGCCTCAAGCCCGACGAGCTCCACGCCGTCGTCGCTTATCTGGGGACTCTGAAATGAGCGCGGCCGAGAAAGCCAAGGCGCCCCCCGCCAAGGTCCCGCGCGACGGCCCGAAGCTCACCGGCGCGAAGCTCGACCTGGCGCTGGAGCGCACCTGGGGCCGCCCGCCCGGCTTCGTCGGCTGGCTCGCAACCGTCGACCACAAGGATATCGGCCGTCGCTACGTCATCACCGCGCTCGTCTTCCTGGCGCTTGGCGGACTGATGGCGCTTCACATGCGCCTTCAGCTCATGTTCCCGGACAGCGACTACATGGACGCGGGCCTCTTCAACGAGACCTTCACCATGCACGGGACGACGATGATGTTCCTGTTCGCCGTGCCGGTGATGCAGGGCGTGCAGATCTATCTGACCCCGCTGATGGTCGGGACGCGCAACCTGGCGTTCCCGAGGCTGATGGCGTTCAGCTATTACATGTACCTCTTCGGCGGGGTCTTCCTGTGGGCCTGCCATTTCCTTCGCTTCGGGCCCGACAACGGCTGGTTTTCCTACGTCCCGCTGGCCGGTCCGCAATATGGGATCGGGAAGCGGACGGACGTATGGGCGCAGCTCATCACGTTCACCGAGGTCGCCGCGCTCGCCGTCGCCGTCAGCCTGACGGCTACGATCCTCAAGCAGCGTGCTCCGGGCATGACCCTGGCGCGGATGCCTCTCTTCGTCTGGACGACTTTGGTCGTCTCGCTGATGGTCATCTTCTCGATGCCGTCCGTGGCGCTCGCCTCCGGCATGCTCCTGTCGGACAGGCTGGTCGGGACGAACTTCTTCAACCCGGCCGAGCGCGGCGACCCGTTGCTCTGGCAGCACCTGTTCTGGTTCTTCGGCCACCCCGAGGTCTACATTATCTTCCTGCCGGCGACCGGTTTCCTCAGCGAGATCGTCCCCGCTTTCTCGCGCCGATCGATTTTCGGTTATCCGATCGTCGTCCTCTCAGTGGTCGCGACCGGGATCCTCGCCTTCGGCTTGTGGGTCCACCACATGTTCGCCACTGGCCTGCCTCGCGTCGGCTACAGCTTCTACACGTCGGCGAGCATGGCCGTTTCGATTCCGACCGGCCTGCAGCTCTTCTGCTGGATCGCGACCGTCTGGCTGGGGCGGCCCCGTTTCCAGGTGCCGATGCTCTACTTCATCGGCTTCGTCATCACCTTCGTCATCGGCGGCCTCTCGGGCGTGATCATCGCGGCAGTCCCGCTCGATCTGCAGCTTCACGACACTTACTTCATCGTCGCCCATTTCCATTACGTGCTGATCGGCGGCGCGGTCTTCCCGCTGCTTGGCGCAATCACTTACTGGTACCCGAAGGTCACCGGCCGGATGATGTCGGAAACGCTCGGCAAGATCGGCTTCTGGGCGATCTTCCTCGGCTTCAATCTGACTTTCTTCCCGATGCATTTCGCCGGGCTGCTGGGCATGCCGCGCCGCGTCTACACCTATCCGGCCGGCATGGGGCTGGAGCTTCCCAACCTGCTTTCGACCATCGGCGGAATGGTGGTTGCCGCGGCTGTGCTGGGGTTCGTCGTCAACATGATCGTCTCGCTTCGCGGGAAGGCAGCGGGGCCGAATCCGTGGAGCAGCCCTTCACTGGAATGGGCGACCGCTTCGCCGCCGCGCTCCTATAATTTCGCGCACATCCCGGTCGCCGAGAGCCGGACGCCCCTGTGGGACACGGGCGAGAGCCTGCCGGTGGTGCACGGCCTTCGGGTGGAGGAACGCGAGCTGCTGGGTACGACAATCATGTCGGCTAGCCCCGACATCCGTGAAGCGAGCCCCGGCACAAGCATGTGGCCGCTCGTCGCAGCGATGGCGACCACGGTCATGTTCATCGGCTCCGTGTTCAGCCCGTGGGCGATCCTCGTCGGATCGATTGCGCCGGCGATAGCCCTCCTTGCCTGGTTCTGGCCGAAAGGGCCGCCGCGTGCGGAGCCGGTCATCTCATGACGCTGGCGCCGAAATTCACGGAAGATGTGGCTCCCCTCCCGACCCACGCTTTCGGCCCCCGGAGCCTGACCTGGTGGGGAACGGTCGGCTTCATGGTGATCGAGGGCATGTTCTTCGTCCTGACGGTCGCCGCCTATTTCTTCCTGATGAGCCACGAACAGTCATGGGCTCCCAGGCCGACGGAACCGCCCAACCCCATCGCCGGGACCTTGTTCACGCTCATCCTCCTGCTCAGCGAAATCCCGAACGCGATGATCAAGAAGGCCGCCGAAACCTATGACACGGACGCGGTGCGGCGCCTGTTCCTGTGGATGGTCGGGATCGGCGGCGTGCTGCTGGTCATCCGCGGCTTCGAGTTCAATTCGCTGAACGTGCTCTGGTACGAAAATGCCTATGGCTCGGTCATCTGGGCGCTGCTGTTCCTCCACGCGCTTCATCTCGTTACCGACTGGGCCGACACGATCGTG
>JBKPOU010000041.1:0-18680 GCA_046733255.1 Pseudomonadota bacterium | reverse complement strand
CATCGCACCGCCCGAATCGTTACCGTTGCTGCATCCGGCGAGCAGAAGTGAGGCGAGGCCAAGGGAGGCGAAGAGCAGCTGACGCGTGGAATGTCTCCTGCGGCTGTTCGATTCGGCGACGGCGGTTTTCTGCTTACTGCTGTTAATGCGCAATGTTACCGTAGGTTAGCCGCACTCCTGTTCGGTAGCCTTTGGCTACTTAATCCCTTGTTGTTGCACGTTAAATCTCTGGTAAATCGGTGAGTTGGCGACTCCGGCGGTGCTCGGCGTTTCGCGAGCCGCCCGCTCCAGTAAGGGGCGAATAAGGGGGAGTGCCATTATGCAATCACATCGTGCGTTGCTTGTCACAGGTGTTTGCGTCGCCGCGAGCGCGTGCAACACCATCCAAGCCCAATCCCGGGTCGATCCACAGACCGTCGCGATTTATCCGGCGCTGGAGGCCGGGACGACCACGACATGCGTGAAGAAAATCGCAGGCGACAGGCGCCTCGGAGCGATCGATCTCGACTGTCTCTATTTCCCCGGCCAGACTGACAAGCTGGCTTACCAAAAGGCGGCGGATAGCAAAGGCGCTCGAAATCGCCTTGCAGCGATCTTGATCAAGCAGTCCGACGATGTTTGTACGTTGGAGCTTGGACGGCTGACTGCAAACCAGGCGACGGTGAACGCGGGCCTGGGCATTGCCACGACGGCCTTTGGGACTGCCGGATCGATCGTGACGGGCCAGCTCGCCGGTAACATCCTTGCGGGTCTGGCGTCCGGTACGAATGCGACGCGCGACCACCTCAACGCGGAAGTCTACCGCAACGCGCTTTCAACGGCCGTGACCCGTGCAATCACCGATGAGCGCTCAAAACAGCGGGGGACGCTCATTCAGAACTTCGTGAAAGACAAGGACGTCTACACCGTCGATCAGATGATCATGGACGTGAATCGGTATCACCAGGTCTGTTCCTTCTTCACGGGGCTGCAGCTGGTGGTGAAAGCGGTAGACCGGGCATCGTTCTACGCGAAGGACCCCCGCCGCACGGCGGCCCTGGCCGTCGACAATGTGCGCGCCCAAATTGCTTCGATAAACCGGCAACTGGCACGCAAAGACATCACGGCCGAAGAGAAGCAGGAGCTTCTAACGCAGCGAGCCGATCTTCGAACTCACGAAACTGCGCTGGTAAAGGCGTGGACGGCATTGCCGGTAGCCCCGGTTCCCAATGATATAGATGCTCCAGACGAGCCCGCACCGGAGCCCGTCCCGGAACCGGAGCCGGAGCCGACCGACGCCACGAACACGACTGGCGGATGATAAGCGGACGTGGAGGCTATGATGCAGAAGTGGATTGTCGGCGTAGCAATCGCCGGCGCGATTTGCTGCTTGCTCATTTACGTCGGGTTGTCGCTCACGGCGATCATCCTCGCGTTCCGGAAAGCCCGCGCCGAAGAGGAACAGGCGGGCGGCGGCACTGCGAAGGACAACAAAGCCGCGTTGGTAGATCCAGCAGCTGTGATCGAAGCGATCGGGAAACTGGTCGAAGCCCTGGCGAAGGCCGGGCCGGTGCTGTGGGCCCTGATCGGGTCGATGCTGTTCCTGCTGATTGCTGCATTCGCCGCGGGGTTGTTCCCGGGCGCTTCGTAGGAGCGAAGCGTCGATATTGGTGCTGACCTAGGCCGGCTCCGTCGCCTTGTGCTGCGGCGGCGGGGCGAACATCGCCGGGTCATATTGCGAGCGGCTGGAGATCGCGATGCGGTTCCAGGCGTTGATCTGGACGGCGGCGAGGATCAGCCAGCCGATCTCGTCCGCGCTGAAATGCGCCTTCAGTTCCTCATAGACCTCGCTCGACGCGCCGGTGTCGGCGATCAGGGTCAGCTCCTCGGTCCAGGCGAGCGCCGCGCGCTCCTTGTCCGTGTAGAGCGGCGATTCCTCCCAGGCGTCGAGGGACGTCATCCGCTCGGGAGTCTCGCCGTGCTTGAGCGCTTCGGCGGTGTGCATCTGCAGGCAGAAAGCGCAGCCGTTGATCTGCGACGCGCGCAGCTTGACGAGGTGGTAGAGCGTCGGCTCGACGTTGCGAGCGATCAGCCCCTCCATCTGCATCAGGTGCCGATAGGCCTCCGGGTTCAGCTCAGTGAGGTTGAAGCGGGGCGGTTCGAGCATGGCGAGGGTCCTCTGTCTGTCCGGTTGCCGACGTTGAGCGAGGTAGGCGCTGCGCCGCCGAGCACAAGGGAGCGTTTGCACAGCAAACGGGAGGTGCGTGGAGAGACGGCGAAGCCGGCCGGCGGGTCGACGTAGCCAAACCCGTTGGACGTCACGAATTTACTCCGTGACGGCTTATCCAAGTTTTTGCATGCGTGTGAGGAGCGGAGCTGATTCGTGTTGCAGCGACGCCATCGTAATTCCGAAGATTGCACGTGGTTAGGCAGCCTTCCCGACATAATCCTTCGCCCACTTCAAGAAGAAGGCGAAGAAGGGGTCTGTGATGTGCAGCTTTTGCTCTTCGTCATCCCAGTCAAGAACCTTGACGGACATCTCTTCCTTGGAGGCGATCTGCGCCATCTTCTCGAGCACCCGCGTCACCTCATGCGCTTGAGGGACGTCATCGGAAAGCAGTTCTCGAATAGACGAACGCAGTGTTTCATAATCGATCTTGTTCATGCCAGGAGCGATCCGGGAGAGTGCCATCAGCACGACGCGATAAATATCCGCCGACCCTCCTCCGACCAGCGGTCGCTGAATCCGATCAGTTCGGGGCCTCGGTCCAGATGCAAGCTTATCGAATATGATCTTGCCTGTGTGCTCTGCAATCGTACGAAAAACGCCTTCATCGAAAACTTCGTCCACGTTGGGTTTCGATGCATCGAGGGCGCGCTTCCCTAGCTCCTTGCAGAATTCCTGCATCAGATGCGGACTGCCATACGCTTCTTCGGCTAGCCTTCTGGACAGCTTAGCACTGCATTCGAGGCCGAGCAGCGGGAATCCCCGACTAGGGATTTCAATCAACTCATCGATAGATCAGTCGGGTACTTTAACAGGTTCTATTCGGCCGTTCATTTCGCGCTCTACGCGCACGGCATCGTACCGACGATGTGGGATCGCTATCACTACTGCCGCGAACCCGTCGAAAACAGCAGCCTTCAAGGCCCGCACGATTTCACCCTGCAGGGGCCGTTTGAGGTAGTGGAAATCGTCGACAACAAGTGTTGCGTGCTGGGCCTGCATGGCGCGGATCGCTCTCGCTCGCAATGACCCTACTACCGCGGTTTTCGTTCGGGTTTTCGAACCAGTCGTCTGAGTTCCTTGGCCACCGAATTCGGCACCGACAGGGCCTAAGCCAATTTTTACGCCGGCTTTCGTAGCGAGCGCGTCTTCATTGGTGACTTCGGTTTCGACCTCCAATTCTTGATGGGAATGTAGACCGTTCAAACACTCATTCCAAAAATCTTCCTCGGAATTGACCAAGCCGCCATCGATCCACACCAGCGGTTTCTCGCTCCTGAGAACCTTTCGCACGAGAACTGTCTTTCCAGTTTTCGTAGGACCGGTCACAACTACTAGCTTGCAAAGGTTGTCCTCGACCTCTCCGAGGCGCCGTTCTAGATCCCGCTCGGTACGCGGCACGTACGTCAATTCAGGCATTCCGCCCGGCACGAAAACTCGGCCGAGCGTGGGTTTTACCGCGTTCACTCGGCAGCAACCCCAGCATGGCTGAACATATCGCCCTCGCCCTCCTTCGCTGACTCCTCCGACGCCCCCTCCGCGACATCATTCGCCGCCTTCGCCTTCTGCCTCCGGTCGAACGCGTCCCAGACTTCGTTCCAGTTCCCCCGCGTCGCGGCTTTCGAGTACTCCGTCGCGCGGGTCTCGAAGAAGTTGGCGTGCTCCACTCCGTTCAGCAGCGGCGCGAGCCACGGTAGCGGGTGCTCGTCCACCATGTAGATGGGCGCGAAGCCGAGCTGGCCGAGGCGCCAGTCGGCGATGTAGCGGATGTACTTCTTGATCTGCTTGGCGGTCATGCCCTCGACCGGCCCCTGCTCGAACGCGAGGTCGATGAACGCGTCCTCGAGCCGGACCGTCCGCTGGCAGCAGTCGAGAATCTCCTCCTTCACCGCCTTGGTCAGGCAATTGCGTTCCTTCACGAAGGCGTGGAACAGCTTGATGATGCCTTCGCAGTGGAGGCTTTCGTCGCGCACCGACCAGCTGATGATCTGGCCCATGCCCTTCATCTTGTTGAAGCGCGGGAAGTTCATCAGCATCGCGAAGCTGGCGAACAGCTGCAGCCCCTCGGTGAAGCCGCCGAACATCGCCAGCGTCTTGGCGATGTCCTCGTCGCTGTCGACTCCGAACTGCTGCATGTAATCGTGCTTGTCCTTCATCTCCTTGAACTGGAGGAAGGCCGAATATTCGCTCTCCGGCATTCCGATCGTGTCGAGCAGGTGCGAGTAGGCGGCGATGTGAACCGTCTCCATGTTGGAGAAGGCGGTCAGCATCATCTTGATCTCGGTCGGCTTGAAGACCTTGCCGTATTTCTCGTGGTAGCAGTCCTGCACCTCGACGTCGGCCTGGGTGAAGAAGCGGAAGATCTGGGTCAGCAGGTTGCGCTCGTGGTCGGTGAGCTTCTGCGCCCAGTCGCGGCAGTCTTCGCCGAGCGGCACCTCCTCCGGCATCCAGTGGATCTGCTGCTGGCGCTTCCAATATTCGAACGCCCAGGGGTATTCGAACGGCTTGTACTGCTTGCGGGCTTCGAGAAGGGGCATGACTAGGCTCCTGAGAAATCGATGGCGATTGCGGCGCCGAGGATGACGGCGCAGATCAAGAGAGTGATGAGCAGCCAGCGCTTGCGGGCCTGCGCGAGCTCGGGCGCGATGTCGTGGGCCGGGTGGCGGCGCGAATTGACGAGGACGACGCCCAGCATCAGCATCGGAAAGCCGACCATCGGGCTGTGCAGCTTCTCCGGGATCCAGCCGGCGCGGCCCGCGAAATAGGCCGCGTAGAGAGCAATTCCGAAGACGCCGAAGCCGACTCCGGTCCACTGAACCCAGTTGAAGGGCCGCATCGGCGGGCCCTGCGGCTCATAATGATTGGGGTCGAAGCCGTGCTCGCGATAGCCGCTCATCGTGCGGCTCCCGGGGTCGCGGTGAAGGCGGCGATGAAGAGGACGAGGACGAGGCCGAACGCGGCCAGCATCATCCCGCCCATGCGAAGCGCATAGGTCGCGCCCTCGCTCGGGCCGATGCCAAGCAGCCGCCGGGTGATCGACGGGCGAAGCAGGGTCGTTAGCCCGACGCCTAGGGTGACGATGCCGATGATCAGCGTGATGAGATGCATGGTCGTCATCAGTTGATCTTTCGCGCCTCGATGGCCCGGTCGCGGTACACGATGCGGTCGCGATAGACAGTTTGCGACTTCCGGGCGCCGACTCCGAAGACGACGATCCCGAGGAAATAGCCGAAATCGTACCAGCCGCCGTTGTTGGGCACCGCATAGACCGCGATGTCGGGGCTGAAGAGCGAGCCGATCCACGAAAGCGGGAATATGAAGCCGTGCCACAATCCGAGCAGGAAGCCGGGAGCGGCGGGCTGGACCGCGGTTATCACCTGGTGAGCGCATCCGCCGAGCAGCAGCGCAAGAGCGATCGAATGGAGCCGCAGAGGGAGCCCACCACTCCCGCTGCGGCTCCACGAGCCGCTCGTGCGGCTCATCCCCCTCCCCGGAGCGAAACGCTTCATCGTTCGAGCTCCGCGGCCGAGGGCCGGTATTCCATGAACCCGAGGCCGTGGATGATCATGATCGCGGCGACGACGAACAGGATCACCGCGCCCTGGCTTCCGCCGCGTCGGTAGACCCAGATACCGGCGACGATCATCGCCACTGCGACGCCGACCTCGATCATGCTTCCCGTGGTCATGTCGCGGGGCTCGCCATCGCAACTACTTCATCGAGGCGCTTGGCATAGGCTTCGATCACCGCCGCGGTTCGGCCGACATAGGTGCGCGCATCGTCCCAGCGGCGCTGCTCGATCGCCTCACGCACCCCCGGCAGGGTCTTGGCGCCATAGCCGGTCAGCATGCCCGGAGCGGTGATCAAATTCTTGTACCAGCTCCGGCCTGGGAGCCCTTGCGGGTCGAGCAGCAGCTGGTCGATGTCGAGCAGGGCTGCGTTGATCCGGGCCTGCGTCGCCGCCGGCAGCTGGTCCTCGCGGGCAAGCATCGAGTCGGCGGCTGCGGCGGCGCGGGTCAGGTGATCCGACGCATTCTGCAGCGGCAGCATGTCGACGAGCGGCGTGATCCCGCGGTCGGGCGGGGCGATCGTCGGATCGTAGGGCGCCGAAGCGAGCCTGAAGTCGCCCTCGCGGCGAAGGTCGGCGAGCGCGCGGTCCTTCTCCCGCTGGTCGGCAGCGAGCTTCAGGACCTCGGCGAGGGTTTGCGACACGTCCGCAGAGAGGTCCGAATAATGCGCGGGGAGGCGCGGGGTCTCGGAGGCTCGAAGAACGACCCGCCCGACCAGCTTCGACAAGGCCGCGCCGTAAGCGAGGCCGGGATCGTCGAAGTGCATCACATGATAGAAGCTGTCGTAGATCGAATGATAGCTTCCGCCCGAGAAGTCCTCTCCCCCGAAGCCGAGGTTGAGCGACGGGATGCCGAGATGCTGGGCGAAGGAAGAATAGTCGGAGCCCGAACCGAGCGGTCCGAGCGGGAGCTTTCCGGCCTTCGCGTCCTCGACGAGCTCGGGCCGGATATCCTTGGGGTTGAGATAATGGGCGGTCAAAGTTGCCGCTCGCGCGCGGTCGGCGACCGGGACGCCCGTCTGCGGGTCGGCGACATCCCCGGCGACCTGAGTCATGAAGCGCTGAAGCTCGCCATTCCCCTGCGCAAACAGGTAACCGCGGCCGTTATTGTCGGTGTTGATGTAGAGGACGGCCTTGCGCTTCAGCTCGTCGGCATGGGTCTCCGCCCATTCGGTCGAGCCGAGCAGGCCGGGCTCCTCGCCGTCCCAGCTGGCGTAGACGAGCGTTCGGTCGGGACGCCATCCGGAGCGGGCGAGGGTGCCGAGCGCCTTGGCTTCGCTCATCAGCGCCACCTGCCCGGAGAGCGGGTCGGACGCGCCCATCACCCAGCCGTCGCGGTGGTTGCCACGGACGATCCACTGGTCGGGATATCGCTCGCCCTTCATCACCGCGATGACGTCGTAGATCGTCTTGAGCGACCAATCCGACTTGACCGCGAGATGGACCTTCACAGCGTCGGTGCCGCCCCAGTGATAGGCCAACGGCAACCCGCCGCGCTGGTCGCCCGTGACGACCGGTCCCTGGAGCAGCGCCAGGATCTTCGACGCATCGGCGTAGGAGATGGGAAGCGCCGGGATCTTGAGGATGACCGGCGAGGTCTCGCGGGTCAGCCGCTTGGCGTTCGCGGTCGCACCGATGCCCGGTGTCAGCGGATCGCCCGGATAGAGCGTCATGTCCTCGACCGACCCGCGCTGAACGCCATGCTCGGGGCGCGCGCCGCCGTGCGGATACGGATCGTCCGATGCGAAGCCGTCGTCGGCCGGATCGGAATAGATCAAGGTCCCGATCGCGCCATGCTCCTGCGCGAGCTTCGGCTTCAGCCCGCGCCAGCCGGCGCCATAACGCGCGAGGACGATCTTCCCCTTCACGTCGATGCCGCGCATGGCGAGCGCGTCATAATCGTCAGGCATCCCGTAATTGACGTAGACCACCGGCGCTGTGACGTCGCCGTCGCCCTGGTAGGCGACGTAAGGAGGAAGCATGCCTTCCAGGTTCGACGTCGGGTCCTCCGCGACTGGCGGTTCCTGCCCGCCGAGCGGGACCTGCTGCGGCATCACCAGCTCGACCGTGGTCGACACCGGCGTCGGGTAGAGGACGTCGAACGTCTCGATCCGTGCGTCCCAGCCCCATTGCTTGAACAGGGCGAGCTGCATCTCCGCATTCGCCTTGTCGTGCGGCGAGCCGACATGGTTGGGAGCCGACGCCATCTGCTGGAGCCACTGCTGCTGGTCGGTTGCGCTGATCATGGAATCGAAGCGCTGTTCGAGCGCCGCCTGATCGGGCTGGGCGACAGCGGGAGCCGCCGCGAACGCGAAGGCTACCGAAGCAAGATACGCGTGCCTGGCTCTCATCCTCTGAACATTTCCCATCCGAAGGCGAACGTCGCTGCAGCCGCGACGAGGTCGAGCGCGATCAGCGCGAGCACGACAGCGCCGGCGCGCTTGGCGAACTTGCGGAGCGCGAGCTGCTTTACTGACATGCAAGGCACTCGTCGTAGTCGGTGGTCGACGCGAGCGGGATTTCCTTGAGCTCGGGAGTGTTGTCGGCCTCGACCCCGCCGGCGAAACCGGCGCGCTGGACCGACTTGGACCGCAGGTAATAGAGCGACTTTATGCCGAGCTCCCAGGCTCGGAAGTGGAGCATCAGCAGGTCCCACTTGTCGACGTCCGCCGGGATGAAGAGGTTCAGCGACTGCGCCTGGTCGATGAACGGCGTCCGGTCGGCCGAGAGCTCGATCAGCCAGCGCTGGTCGATCTCGAAGCTGGTCTTGAAGACGTCCTTTTCCTCCTGCGTGAGGAAGTCGACGTGCTGGACCGAGCCGCCGTTCTCCAGGATGCCGTTCCACACCTTGTCGCTGTCCTTCGACTTGGTCTCGAGTAGCTTCTGGAGGTGCGGGTTCTTGACCACGAACGAGCCCGACAGCGTCTTGTGCGTGTAGACGTTGGCCGGGATCGGCTCGATGCATGCCGACGTGCCGCCGCAGATGATCGAGATCGACGCGGTCGGAGCGATCGCCATCTTGCAGGAAAAGCGCTCCATCACGCCCATGTCGGCAGCGTCGGGGCAGGGGCCGCGCTCCTTGGCGAGCATCATCGAGGCTTCGTCGACCTGCGCCCGGATGTGCTTGAAGATCTTGAGGTTCCAGCTCTTCGCCATCGCCCCTTCGAACGGGATCGAACGCGCCTGGAGGAAGGAGTGGAAGCCCATGACCCCGAGGCCGACGCTGCGCTCGCGCTCGGCGCTGTACTTGGCGCGCGCCATCTCGTCCGGCGCGCGCGCGATGTAATCGGAAAGGACGTTGTCGAGGAAGCGCATGACGTCCTCGATGAAGACCTTGTCGCCGTTCCACTCATCCCACGTCTCGAGGTTGAGCGACGACAGGCAGCACACGGCCGTCCGATCGGCGCCGAGATGGTCGCGCCCGGTCGGCAGGGTGATCTCCGAACACAGGTTCGAAGTGGTGACCTTCAGCCCCAGGTCGCGGTGATGCTTGGGCATCGACCGGTTCACCTGGTCGATGAAGATGATGTAGGGCTCGCCGGTCGCCAGACGGGTCTCGACCAGCTTCTGGAACAAGGCGCGGGCGTCGACCTTGCCGCGGACGCTCTGGTCTTTCGGGCTCTTCAGCTCGAACTCCGCGCCTTCGCGGACCGCTTCCATGAACTCGTCGGTCACAAGCACGCCGTGGTGCAGGTTCAACGCCTTGCGGTTGAAATCGCCGCTGGGTTTGCGGATTTCGAGGAATTCCTCGATCTCGGGATGGTTGATGTCGAGATAGCAGGCCGCCGAGCCGCGCCGCAGCGAGCCCTGGCTGATCGCCAGGGTCAGCGAGTCCATCACCCGGACGAACGGAATGATCCCGCTGGTCTTGCCGTTGAGTCCGACTGGCTCGCCGATCCCGCGGACACGGCCCCAATAGGTGCCGATCCCCCCACCGCGCGAGGCGAGCCAGACGTTTTCGTTCCAGGTGCCGACGATCCCTTCCAGGCTGTCGTCGACGCTGTTCAGATAGCAGCTGATCGGAAGGCCGCGGCCAGTGCCGCCGTTGGACAGGACCGGCGTCGCAGGCATGAACCACAGCTTCGAGATATAATCGTAGATGCGCTGCGCATGCTCGGCGTCGTCGGCATAGGCCGAGGCGACGCGCGCGAAGAGGTCCTGATAGGTCTCGCCAGGAAGCAGGTAGCGGTCCTTCAGGGTGTCCTTGCCGAACTCGGTCAGAAGGTCGTTGCGGCTATCGTCCGTTTGCACGGGAAAGGCGGGCGGGGCGACGCTCTTGCTGGATGGCCGAGCGGTCGTGACGTCGCCTGCCGGAACTTCGCTTCCAGTCGTGAAATCCATTGCTCTACCCCGTCCGCTTTTCGACTCGCGAGGAGCCGTTTGTTCCCGAATCGTTCTACTCTTGCGGGCCCGCCGAGACGAGTCCTTTTGGGCCGTGCGGAGAGGGTTTGCCATGGCGACACCCTGTGGAAATCGGGGACGAGTTCGCCCACCGCCGGAATATAGGTCTTCCGGCGTCCGAACACCAGCAGTTGAGTGTTCCCCCTCTCGCGCTACAACCTATTGTGCCTCAATCGAATCACAACGCAAGCGGGTAAATGCATAATGAAGAATTTTTCCTGTGGATTTGCCGCGCTGCAACAGGAACCTCCTAGGGTCCCGCCTCGCGCAATCGATCGCTAGCCGCGCCGCGCGATTGCGGAGCACACTGGCTCCGGTTTCGGCGGACCGCAGAAGTCCGGAAGTCGCCCCCTCCGCCAATATTCGAGAAGCCCCGTGCGCTCGGCGAGCGCGAGATAGCGCGGGTCGCGACGCAGCGGCGCCGCACCTGGCGACGTGACGTAGGCAATTGACAACGTGCCTGGGTTGTCGAGCCAGAGCCGCTCCTCCTCGGCAGCAGTGCGCGCCCGGCGCGACGGATAAAGCCGATCCGCGACTGCATAGGCTCCGTCGAGATCGCCGAGCCGCGCCAGCCCGAGCATGCACAAGATGCCGTCGAAGGCGGACGTCTTCGGCGGGCAGGCAGAGCGAAGAGCGGGCAAAGACTTACGATTGATTGCGAGAAGCACCGCGCTTTGCTCTCCGGTCTCGCTCTCAATCCGTTGCGCCGCCTTGAAGTCGCCGCGCTGGATGGCGCCCGCCCAGCGGTTGAACATGATCGGTCCGTTACCGGGCCACCAGCGGCTCGCTTTCCTGGAGAGTTCGTCGGATTCGTCGGTTCGGCCCAGAACCTCCAGCGTTCGAATCGCAAGCCCGATTTTGTAGGGCATGTACTGGTCGTGGGCGAGCGACAAGGCCGCGAGATCTGCGGCCTCCTTGTTCCGGCCCACCGGGTTCAGGACCAGATTTGCCAGAAACCAGTTCGCGAAGGGGGAATCGGGATCGGTGCGCATCGCTCCGCGAAGTCGAGCTTCGCACTGGAGCCGTCGAATCTCGCTGCGCAGCAGGCACCAAGGGACGTAGTTGTCCCCGAATTCCGGCGCGAGCGCGATGGCTCGATCCGCCGCCTGGCGTCCTGCGGCGACGGCCTCGGCGCGCTGTTCGCGCGGCAATTCGCTCAGAGCGAAAGCCGCGTTGTAGGCAAGTCCGTTCTGCGCGAGCGCCGAATTGGGCGCCTTCGCAGCAAGTCGGCGCGCAGTTTCGTAATCGTGAAGCGTGCCGACGCTATCCATGCCCGCCGCGCTGGATTGGAGAAGCGCGTTGACCACGGCCGGATCGGATGGGTGGCGGCGTTCCAGCGCGATCAGCGGTGCCGTCCAGGATAGCTGGGAGGCGACCTGCGCGCCGACCATCTCCGGGAAGTCGCCGATCTTGTCGCGGGCCGATTCGAATTGATGCGAGAATACGACGACGTGATGCGCCGTCTCCTGCATTTGCAGCCTGGCGATGATCTTGTCGGCGGCGCTGCTGATGTTGCCCGAGATGACGAAATCTGTCGGCGGGACGTCTGGCGCAAGAGTGTCGATCGTGGTCACCGAGAAGGCGCCCTGCGCCAATGTGTGCGCCACCGCGTCGCGCACATCCGTCGCATGCCTGCGCGCCACCGGATCCGACGAATCCGCCTTGAAAGGAAGTATCGCGACGCTCACCGTCGCTGGAGGCGGCTCGGCGAACTGCCGGGTCGCCAGCCAGCCGCCAACGCCAAGCAGGACGGCGACGAGCGCGGCCAATGTCCACAGCATCGGGCTGGCAGGGCGGCGCCCTGGCGCACGTTTTGGTTTCACAGGCACCGGGCGGTCGACGCCGGCCTTCGCGCCGATCGCGGCGATGACTTCGTCGAGCTGCTTCGGCCGGCCGCGGCCCGACCAGCGCGACAGGTCGGTCGCCTGGAACTGGCGGAAGCCCATGGGCGGCCTGCTGTCGTCGAGAAGCACCGGGACGAGCCGCTGCGAATCCCGCCCTTCCGCCGCTTCGTCGCGCACCCAAGGCGACGTCACCGAGTCCTTCGACCAGAGGACGACCACCGCGCTCGCCACGGCAAGCGCCTGTTCGATCTCAGTCGAAAATTCGGAGCCGCTGTGGATCCGCTCGTCGAACCAGACGTCGAGCGACGCGTTCTCAAGGGCGCGGGCAATGGCCTTGGCCTTGTTCGCGTCTTCGCGCGCATAACTGACAAAGACGCTTGCCAATGCACCCCCCTCGAGGCTTTTGCTTCGCTATCCTCTCCCGCCGAGCGAAGTGTCGGCTCCGTCGGGATCGCGGAACTGGGCGATCTTCATCCCGTGCATGTCCTTGGGCGGCTGGGTGAATTCGACCCCGAGATCGCCGCGGCGATCGTAGAAGCCCGTGATGTCGTCGGTGCCGAAGCCGAGCTCCACGGTCCCGGCGCGCTTCTCGGGCGACGCTGCATGAAGCGCTAGCGTCGTTTCGCCGGTGGCGAATTCGCTCCACTCGGGCGACTGGAATTTGAGCGGCAGGCCGAGCACGTCGCGGTGGAAGGCGACGGCACGGTCCATGTCGGCCACATATTTGATCGCATAGGTCATCTGCATGACTTTGCTCCTCCCGCCTTTGTTATAGCGCGAAGCGCGGCCGATTTCGCGGGATGGCGATTAAAGAACAATCAGGCGCATTCCCGCAAAGACCAGGACAACCGACAGGGCGATCCTCACCAGCTTTTCGCTGACCCGGTGGACGAGAAGCGAGCCGATGATGATCCCCGGGATCGAGCCGATCAGCAGGTTGAGAAGAAGCCAGCCGTCGACGCTGCCGATGAGCAGGTGTCCGGTCCCGGCGACGATCGTCAGCGGAATCGCATGGACGATGTCGGTGCCGACGATCTCCTTCGCTTTGAGCCTGACCGGATAGAGGAATACCAGCAGTGTCGCGCCCAGCGCGCCTGCGCCGATGGACGTCAGTGTGACCAGCACGCCCAGCACTGCCCCGGTGAAAACGGTAAGCGGCGTCTGCCACCGGCGAACGCTCTCCTTGCGCGCCCCCTGCCCGCGCCACGAGCGCACCCAGCGCCTCAATGAGGGGCGGGCGAGTGTGGCGGCTGACGTGAGAATCAGGACAGCTCCGAGCGCGGGCGGCAGCCAGCCCTGTTTGACCTGCGACCAGTGCATTGCGTTGAGGACGATGATCGTTGCGATTGCCGCGGGGATGCTGCCGGCAGCCAGCCGCTTGACGACGACCAGGTCCGCGGCTCGCTTGGAATGGTGGATCGACCCACCGACCATTTTCGTGATTCCGGCGAACCACAAATCGGTTCCGACCGCGGTCGTCGGCGCAACTCCGAAAATGAGGATCAGGATCGGCGCCATCAAAGAGCCGCCTCCGACGCCGGTCAGTCCAACGAGAAGGCCGACAACGAAGCCGGAGACGGTATGCAGAATGTCCACAACGCGGCGCTAGCACGCGGCGAAGCCCTTGGGGAGCGGCGGAATTCGGGGCCGAATTCGACCCTTCAGCGCCCGAGCGATAGGGCGTGGCTGAACGCCAGCTCCTCGGTGGCGCGGAAGGCGCTTCGCCCGCGCGGCGGATCGTCGCCGAGGCCGGTGACGAAAAAGGCGACGCCGGTGCCGCGGGCGCGGTCGAGCCACAGGCCCGAACGCAATCCATAAGCGTCGCCGGCGTGACCCATTCGGATGATGTTGTCGCTGACGGGCTTGTCGTCACAGCCGGCGACGGTCGTCGGGATCGTCTGCGTCGCCAGTCCGTAGGTGCAATAGAATCCGTGGTCGGTGTCGCCGTTGCTGCCATTGTAGCGCCAAACCGGCTCGAACATCGCTGCGACCGATTGCGGGGAGAGGATCCGCGCCCCGTCCAGCGTTCCTTCGTTCAAAAGCATCCGGCCGACGCGGCCGAGGCCGCGGACCGAGATTCGGAGTCCACCCTGCGGAGCGTACAGGGCGCCGTTCTCGCCGGGCCTCCAGGACTCGAGCTCGCAGGAATCGCCCTCGTTGATATAGACCGGACAATCCGGGCGCTTGCCGTGGAGATCATCCTTGACCGGCTTGCCGTCCGGCATGTCGAGCTCGACCGCACGTGCGACGGCTTCATCGCTGCACGTCGGCCAGTTGTAGCAGGCGTCGATCTTCATCGGATCGAGGACGTTGGCGCGCATCCACTTGTCGAACCGCTCCCCGGTCACCTTCTCGACGATCGAGGCGACGATCGGGAAGTTCATGTTGGAGTAGGTGAAGTAAGCGTCACCGGGCCCATGCTTGAGGTCCCACGACTTGGGGCCCGTCATTTCGGCCTGCACCGTGCCGCCGAGCGCAATTGCATATTGGTCGTCATGGTCGCGCACCGAGCTGGTGTGCGAAAGCAGCTGGCGGAGCGTGACGGGCCGGTCCCGGAATGCCGGATTTCGAAGCTGCCATCCGAGCCATCGCGACACGTCGCTGTCGAGGTCGAGCTTGCCGGCTTCGACCAGCTTCATCACTCCGACCGCGACCACCAGCTTGCTGACCGAGGCGACACGGGCGGGATCGTCGGGAGTGACCGCGCGCCCGCTTTGCGGATCGGCGATGCCCTCGGCGAAGGCGCCGATCTCGCCATGCCTGTCGAAGGCGACTCCGGCCTGAGCCCTGGGTGCGGGCGGAAGCTGGATGCTGGTGCAGCCCGCGACTGCTGTTGCGGCGGCGAATGCCAGGAGCCTGCTCATGGTGCGAGGACTTGTAGCGCCTTCGGCCGGATCCGGTAGTCGAGAGGCGTGTCCATGATCGCCGTCTCTCCGTCGAGCGAGACCGCGAGGTGTGACCGCTTGCTCGCGACACGAAGCCGCTCGACTCCCTCGATGCGCACCATGTCGTCGTCTCGCGATCGGTCGAGCAAGGCCCGGATGGTCGCCCCGATCAGCCCGCGAGCGGTTTTCTTTCGAAGCACGAACACGCACAGCTCGCCATCGTCCAGGCTTTCGCGCCGGCCCGGCGCACCGATGTCGACCCGGTAATCGTTGTTGCCGACGAACAGCAAAGGCGTGTCGATGCGCCCGGCGCGCTCGTCGTTGACCGTCAAGGTGAGACGGCGGTGGTGGAACCGAACGAGCGTTCGGAACGACGCGACGATCATCGCCAGACGCTTGCTGCGCCCGAGTCGCCGCTGCTGCGAATCGCGGTCGAGGATCATCAGCGGATAAAGGCCTATGGCGCTGTTGTTGACGAACAGGCGCCCGTTCACCTCGGCAATGTCGACTGCGCGTGGAGTTCCGTTCGCGATGACCTGAGCGGCCTCGGCAAGGTCGAGCGGAAGTCCGAGATCGCGGGCGAAGTGATTGAGCGTTCCGAGCGGCAGGATGCCGAGCTTCGCCCCGGTTCCGGCGAGCGCTCCGGCCACACAGCTGATCGTGCCGTCCCCGCCGCCGGCAACCACGAGCTCCGCGCCGTGCGTGACCGCTGCCTTGGCAGCATCGGGGATTTCGTGACCGTCGAGCAGGCGGATGTCGCCTTGCACCCCAGCGCCGTCGAGGGCAGTCCGGATGGCCGAGGTGTCGCCGACCGATCCGCCGCCGCGATTGATGAGGATCTGCGCTTTCACAAAGCCGTGAACGCGCGAACTGCCATCAGGATTGCTTTGCCGCGCACTCGCCGACGCGTTTGGCGTCAAGCTTGCGGGTCATCTTGTAATTGCCCTCACCCGTGAAGTCGGTCGAGGTATCAACGCTCGCATCGAAACTTTCGGCGGCGCTGAAGCTCCCGCTCGCGATGTGAGTCACCGACCCCTTGCCCTCTCGGGTGCAGCCCACCTGCACGTTGAGGATTCCGTTGCGGACGTAGCTGTTCACCATGTGGCACTGGTCGCCCTCCTCGCCGAAGGCGGCCGGCTCGATCGCTCCGTCCGGGGCGATGCAGGCGCGCTCGGCGAAGACCGATGAAGCGCCGGCCTTGCCGTCGGGAGCGCTTGCCGGCGTCGTCTTCGCGGCCGGACGCCTTTCGGTGTCGCTCCATGTCAAAGCATATTCGCCCGGTTGGAGGGCGGTTGCGCTGGACTCCGCCTGCGCCTTGTCATTCGCCGAGTTGCCGCAGCCGGCCAACAGCGTGGCCGCGGCTGCAATGATTACGATGCGCATAATTGTCCCCCTGTTTGCTCCCCGCGTTGAATTAGCTCTCCTTGCCCGTGCAGTCGCCGACGCGCTTGGCGTCGACTTTCATTTTCATCGACATGTTGGCTTCCGCCGAAGGACCGCCGCTCGAATTGCTCGTCATCTGCATCGTATAGGCCTGGGGCGAATAGGTCCCGGCCATCTGCATCACCTGGGTCATGCCGTTTTGCGTGCAGTGCATCTCGGCGTCGATCTTGCCGCTGCCCATCGTGAAATGGTCGTAGCGGCATTTGTCGTTGCCGCCAAAGAATCCAGGCTCCGGCTTCTTGACCTCTTCGGGGGTGAGGCAGGTCGTCGTAACCTGGTTCTGGGCGACCATCTTCTTCATCTGCTCGGCGGCGCCGGCCGGAAGGCCGGGCATGTTCACGTCCTCGATCGTGACGGTCGATTCCCACTTCCCGGGGCTGATGAAGCCGCCATCGCTCGACGCTTCACGAACCTTCTCGGCGACTTGCTCGACGCTTGCATTCTTCTCCTCGACGGCCGGCTTCGAGCCGCACGCCGCGAGCGGCACCATGATACTCAGCAAAAAGACCGCGCGATGCCTCATTGCCTTCACTCCCTGTAGCGGCGCGCCTGTCGCGTTGCGCCTGTTTCCCGGCTTCACCATATGCGTGACCGATGGCAATTCAAATCCGGACGACGCTCGCGGAGCCCGAGACCGGCACGGCATTCGTGCCGCACAAGCCCGCTCGCCCGGAGAAGGCCGAAGGCGGAAAGACGTTCGTCATCAGCTCGGACTACGAACCCGCGGGCGACCAGCCGCAGGCGATCAAGGAGCTGACCGAGGCCGCCAACGAAGGCGAACGCAGCCAGGTGCTCCTCGGAGTTACCGGCTCCGGCAAGACCTTCACCATGGCCAAGGTGATCGAGACGCTGCAGCGCCCCGCCCTGGTGATCGCGCCGAACAAGATTCTCGCCGCGCAGCTGTACGGGGAGTTCAAGAGCTTCTTCCCCGACAATGCGGTCGAATATTTCGTCAGCTATTACGATTACTATCAGCCCGAGGCGTACGTCCCGCGCACCGACACCTACATCGAGAAGGAGTCGAGCGTGAACGAGGCGATCGACCGCATGCGCCACTCGGCGACCCGGTCGCTTCTCGAGCGCGACGACGTGATCATCGTAGCGTCGGTCTCCTGCCTGTACGGAATCGGTTCGGTCGAGACCTATTCGGCGATGACCTTCAGTTTGAAGAAGGGCGCGAGCGAGGACCAGCGCGAGGTGATTCGCAAGCTGGTTGCGCTCCAGTACCGACGCAACGATCAGTCCTTCGCTCGCGGCAATTTCCGCGTGCGCGGCGACAGCCTGGAGATATTCCCGTCGCACTACGAGGACACGGCATGGCGCGTGTCCTTCTTCGGCGACGAGATCGAGGACATCGTCGAGTTCGACCCGCTGACCGGCAAGAAGGCGGCGAGCCTCGACAGCATCAAGGTGTACGCGAACTCGCACTATGTGACACCCGGGCCGACGCTGAAACAGGCGATGGAAGCCATCCGACACGAGCTCGCCGAGCGCTTGAAGGAATTGCACGCGGAAGGGCGGCTGCTCGAAGCGCAACGGCTTGAACAACGCACCAACTTCGACCTGGAGATGATCGCCGCGACCGGCAGCTGCGCGGGCATCGAGAATTATTCGCGGTTCCTGACCGGGCGTCTCCCGGGCGAGCCGCCGCCGACCCTGTTCGAATATCTCCCCGACAACGCGCTGCTGTTCATCGACGAGAGCCACCAGACGGTGCCGCAGATGGGCGCCATGGCGAGGGGCGACCACCGGCGGAAGATCACGCTCGCCGAATATGGCTTCCGCTTGCCGAGCTGCATCGACAACCGGCCGCTGCGCTTCAACGAGTGGGATGCGATGCGCCCGCAGACCACGTTCGTCTCGGCGACGCCGGGCCCGTGGGAAATGAACGAGACGGGGGGCGTCTTCTCCGAGCAGGTCATCCGACCGACCGGCCTCATCGACCCGCCGGTCGAGATCAAGCCGGTCGAGGATCAGGTCGACGACCTGATTCACGAGGCGAAGGAGACGGCGCGCAAGGGCTATCGAACGCTCGTCACGACGCTGACCAAGCGGATGGCGGAGGACCTCACCGAATATCTGCACGAAGCCGGCCTCAAGGTCCGCTACATGCATTCGGACGTCGAGACGCTGGAGCGCATCGAGCTGATCCGCGAGCTTCGGCTCGGCGTCTACGACGTGCTGGTCGGCATCAACCTGCTTCGCGAGGGTCTCGACATTCCCGAATGCGGGCTGGTCGCGATTCTCGACGCCGACAAGGAAGGGTTCCTGCGCTCCGAAACCTCGTTGATCCAGACGATCGGCCGCGCGGCGCGCAACGTGGAGGGCCGCGT
>JBKPOU010000040.1:0-2801 GCA_046733255.1 Pseudomonadota bacterium | reverse complement strand
GTTGTCCGGGTTGGACTGGCGGATCTTCAGCATGCCCTTGCCGGCCGCGATGTCCTCCGCCAGCATCTTCAGGCCACGCGCCAGGTTCTCGCCGCTGCTCGCCACGGTCTCGCGCAGCACCTCCGGATTGGTCAGCACGAAGTTGGACGGCGACAGCGCGTTGGTGACCTGCTGGACGTAGAACTCCGCCTTGCGACGGGTCTGTGGATCGAGCCCTTCGGCATCGCGCACCAGCTCCTGCGCCCATTTGGTCGTGAGCAGATAGAGCTGCATGACGAAATCGAAGAACTGGTTCGACTTCCATTCCGGATCGGCAAAGCGCTTGTCGCGCGGCGAGGGCGCGATCGCGGGCGGGGCGTCCTGGCCGGCCATGCGGCGCACCGCCGAGCCCCAGAGATCGAGGTAATCCTTGGCGAGCTTGGTCTGGAGGTCGGAGGAGCGGGACGTATCCGACAGCCAGTATTCCGCGACCGAGGTGAAGGTCTTGACCACTTCCGTCAGCTCGGCCGGCGGACGGTCCTGCACCTCGCCGCTTTCGCGCGGCTTTAGATAGGCGGCGAGCGCCTTGCCGCCGTTCTCCATCGCCCGCGCGACATTCATCGCGAAGGCTTCCGCATCGAACTTCGTTTCAGATCGGGGCGCGTCAGTCGTGGCGGTACTCATGAGCAGAACAGTAACGAGTCATTCCGTATTCGTCACCGCGAAGCTCGCATGTTTGACGTTAAACACCCTCCAAGATGTGCTGCACTGCGACAAAGTTTCTTGGTTTTGTCACAATCGCGGTGCAACCACTCTAACCGTGGGCCTTGGATGTTTTCTCGCTCGTACCATTTGTGGGCAGCAATGGTTTGAGCTTGGGCAGGTTGCCGGGTTAGTGTGCGGCAGCTTGCATTGGGACGAGTAGGGGATTTCCCAAGTGTTGGCGTTGAGGGTCCTACAGAGGTCGCTGCTGATCGGTGGCGCGCTGCTGAGCGTGGCATTTGCGCTGGGCGGCTGTTCGAGTCAGTTCGCGGATATGGCGCCCTCGGACGCGCAGGCGCATCCCAAGGAGCCCGGGACCTATCTGCCGGTGCACGACCTGCCGCCGGATCGCGATCAAGCGATCATCCCGCCCGAACAGCGCGCCAAGATCGAGGCCGAGCTCGCCGCCGCGCGCGATCGCCAGGCCGCTGCCGGCAAGGATGCGAAGTGAGGCGCTGCAAGGTAATCGCTGGCGCCCCCGCCTTGCCGTGCTAAAAGACCTCGGTTCAGCCGACAGTCAGGGCGAACGACTTCAGTCCTCGTTGTCGATGATTGCTCTAAGTATTTGATTTTGAGTAATTTTCGCGGCGGGACTGAGCCCTTTCGGTAAAGCCGTCCTGTCCTGTCGATTCTGTCCCGACCGGTTGCCCGGAGCCCAGAGAGCCATGGAAGAATTTTACCGCATCCGACGCCTACCGCCTTACGTGTTCGAGCAGGTCAACCGGGCCAAGGCGGCCGCGCGGAATGCCGGCGCCGACATCATCGACCTCGGGATGGGCAACCCGGATCTGCCGGCCCCGGCGCATGTGCTGGAGAAGCTGAAGGAGACGCTGGGCAAGCCGCGGACCGACCGCTATTCGGCCTCCCGCGGCATTCCCGGACTACGCCGGGCCCAGGCCGGCTACTACGCCCGCCGGTTCGGCGTGAAGCTCAACCCCGACACCCAGATCGTGGCGACGCTCGGCTCGAAGGAGGGCTTTGCCAACGTGGCGCAGGCGATCACCGCGCCCGGCGACGTCATCCTCTGTCCGAACCCGAGCTATCCGATTCACGCCTTCGGCTTTTTGATGGCGGGCGGCGTGATCCGCTCGGTGCCTTCCGAGCCGACGCCGCAGTTCTTCGAGGCGGTGGAGCGGGCGATCGTGCATTCGATCCCGAAGCCGCTCGCGATCGTCGTCTGCTATCCGTCGAACCCGACTGCCTATGTCGCGAGCCTCGATTTCTACAAGGACCTCGTCGCATTCGCGAAGAAGCACGAGATCCTGATCCTGTCCGATCTCGCCTATGCTGAGGTCTATTTCGACGAGAACAACCCGCCGCCCTCCGTGCTCCAGGTGCCGGGCGCAATGGATGTCACCGTCGAGTTCACCTCGATGTCGAAGACCTATTCGATGGCCGGCTGGCGCATGGGCTTTGCGGTCGGCAATGAGCGCGTGATCGCCGCGCTCGCCCGCGTCAAATCCTATCTCGATTACGGCGCCTTCACTCCCGTTCAGGTCGCGGCGACCGCGGCGCTGAACGGCCCGGATGATTGCATCAAGGAGATGCGCGACACCTACCGCAAGCGCCGCGATGCGCTGGTGGAATCGTTCGGCCGTGCCGGCTGGGAGATCCCGCCGCCGGAGGCCTCGATGTTCGCCTGGGTGCCGCTGCCGGAGGCCTTCCGCAGCGTCGGCAGCATGCAGTTCGCGACCCTGATGGTGGAGAAATCCGGCGTTGCGGTCTCGCCCGGCGTCGGCTTCGGCGAGCATGGTGAAGGATATGTCCGCATCGCCATCGTGGAAAACGAGCAACGGATCAGGCAGGCCGCGCGCGGCGTGCGACGCTTCCTTGAAAGCGGCATCGAAACGTTGCACAACGTCGTTCCGCTCGCCAATCGGCGCTAATTCTCTTCGACGGGTTTTCGAAAAGCATCATGGTTGCACCCCTGAAAGTGGGCATAGCGGGGCTCGGCACCGTGGGCGCCGAAGTTGTCCGTTTGATTGAAACGCAGGCCCGCGTGCTCGCAGGCCGCAGCGGCCGCGGTATCCGCGTCGTCGCCGTCACCGCGCGCTCGAAGG
>JBKPOU010000039.1:0-4089 GCA_046733255.1 Pseudomonadota bacterium | reverse complement strand
GACCTGCTGCTCGACGGATCGAAGCTCGCCGGCATCCTGCTCGAACGGCAGGACGATCGGGTTGTCATGGGCTTCGGGGTCAATCTCGCGGCCGCGCCGAAGCTTTCGGATCGACCTTCGGCGGATCTCGGTGGCCGGATCGCACCCGAAGCTTTCGCTCCGCTCCTTGCGGGAGCAATGAATCGGCTGCTCGCACTTTGGCGGAGCACCGATCCTGCCGATTTCGCCAGAGCGTGGGTCGCGCGGGCGCACCCCCCGGGAACAGAGCTATCCGTTCACGGCGCTGATTCCAGGCCCGTCCGAGGACACTTTGAGGGGATCGAACCCGATGGCGCATTGCGGCTCCGTTTGCCGGACGGGACCGTCCGTGCCATTCACGCCGCCGACGTGACCTTAGGCTAGCTCATGCTCCTCGCGATCGACGCCGGAAACACGAACATCGTCTTCGCCCTGATGCAGGGCCGCGAGATCCGCGCGCGATGGCGGATCGCGACCGACCCGAGGCGCACCGCCGACGAATATGCCGTCTGGCTCCGCCAGCTCCTCGAGATCGAAGGCTACCGGACCGCGGACGTCGACGCTGTCATCGTCGGCACCGTGGTCCCGCGCGCGACCCACAATCTCGAAGTCCTTGCCAGCAAATATTTCGGGGCCCGGGCGCTGATCGCAGGGCAGGGCGATGCCGCATGGCCGATAGACCTGGAGGTCGATGACCCTCAGAGCGTCGGCGCCGACCGGGCGTTGAACGCCATCGCCGCTCACGCGAAATACAAGGGTGAGTTGATCATCGTCGACTTCGGCACGGCAACGACGTTCGACCTGGTCGGTGCGGGCGGCGCCTACAAGGGCGGGATCATCGCACCGGGTATCAACCTCTCGATCGACGCATTGGTCAACGCGGCGGCCAAGCTTCCGCGCATCGCCATCGAAGCGCCCGGGGACGACAGCGTCATCGGACGGACGACCGAACGCCAGATGCTTATCGGCATCTACTGGGGCTATGTCGCGATGATGGAAGGACTTATCGACCGGCTCAGGAAAGAGATTGGCGGCGAGGTGACGGTGATCGGCACCGGCGGTCTCGCGGCTTTGTTCGACAAGAGGACCGACGTCTTCGCCGCGGTTGAACCAGACCTCACCATCCAGGGTTTGGGTCTGCTTTACGAGGGTATCGAAGCAAGAGCATGATTCCGGGAGAAGAATTGCTGTTCTGCGCGCTCGGCGGCTCGGGCGAGATCGGGATGAACGTCAACCTCTACGGCTGCCGGGGCCAGTGGCTGATGGTCGACCTGGGGCTGACCTTCGCCGACACGCAATACCCGGGCATCGACCTCATCCTTCCGGAGCTGGAGTTCATCGAGGAGCAGCAGGAGCGGCTCGCGGGGATCATCCTCACCCACGGCCACGAGGATCATATCGGCGCGCTTCCCTACCTCGCCGAGGATTTGAAGGTCCCGCTTTACGCGACTCCGTTCACCGCCGGCCTGATCGCGTCGAAGCTCGAAGAAGAGGGGCTTACCGGCCACGTTCCGCTCCACATCGTCGACCGCGAGGGCGAAGTCGAGCTGGGGCCGTTCAAGGTCCGCTATGTCGCGCTCGCGCACTCGATCCCGGAGGGGAACGGGCTGTGCATCGAAACGCCCTACGGGCGCATCTTCCACACCGGCGACTGGAAAATCGACGAGACGCCCGTGCTCGGCGAGCCCTCCAGCGGCGAGACTCTGGAGCGGATCGGCGACGAAGGCGTGCTCGCGCTCGTGTGCGACTCCACCAATGTTTTCCAGGATCAGCCGTCCGGCTCGGAAGCCGGAGTCCATGTCGGGCTGCGGGAGCAGGTCGCGAAGGCGACCGGCCGCGTACTCGTGACAACCTTCGCATCGAACGCCGCGCGGCTGAAGACGATCGGCGAAGTCGCTGTGGACACGGGGCGGCAGGTCTGCGTCGCCGGGCGGTCGCTGGAGCGAATCCTCAACGTCGCCCAGGCGACCGGCTATCTCCTCGATTTTCCGCGTACGATTCCCTTCGACGAGGCGATGCGGCTTCCGCGAAAGGACCTGCTCGTCATCGCGACCGGCGGCCAGGGCGAGCCGAGGGCCGCGCTGGGGCGAATCGCGAGCGACAACCACGAGCTGAAGCTCAGCGAAGGCGACACGGTCATCTTCTCGTCGAAGATCATTCCGGGCAACGAGATCGCGATCGGGCGGATCATGAACGCCTTGTCCGACCTCGGGGTCGACATCGTGACCGAGAAGCAGGCGCATGTGCACGTGTCCGGCCATCCGGGCCGGCCCGAGCTCGCCGCCATGTACGACTGGATCCGGCCTGAGATCATCGTGCCCGTTCACGGCGAGGCTCGTCACATGGCCGAGCAGGCCCGCTTCGCCCTCGACCATGGCGTGCCGAAGGCCGTGGTCCAGAAGAACGGCGATGTCATCCGGCTCGCGCCCGGCGATCCGTCGAAGGTGGATGAGATACGCGTCGGCCGCTTGGTCCTCGACGGCGACGTCATCCTTCCGGCCGACGGGGCAACCGTCACGGAGCGCCGCCGGATCAGCGTCGGCGGATTGATTACCGTGGCTCTGCCCATCGGTCCGGACGGCGAGCTTGCGGGCACCCCCTACGTTCGGCCGTTCGGCGTTCCCGTCGAGGAAGACCGAGACGACTTCATCGCAGACGCGGTCGATTCGGCTCAGCGCGCCTTCGACCGGAAGGCGGACGAGGAGCAGATGCGGGAAGCGGTCAGGCTCGCGGTTCGCCGCTGCGCCACGGCCTGGACGGGAAAGAAACCGATCGTCGAGGTAATGGTGGTGCGAGTGGCCACCGCATGAGGTGGACGTCGATCGTCGCGATCTATTTCCTCTTCCTTGTCGCGAGCGCCTTCATCCTCCTGCCGTTCGGAGTGAAGACCGACGAGGAGGTCGGCAACGAGCTGGTCCGCGGCCAGGCCGAAAGTGCTCCGCACCGCTTCGACCTGCCGAAGCACCTGCTGCGCGCCGCAATCCTCGCTGCGGTCCTGACCGCGCTCTACGACCTCAACTACATTTACGGCTGGATCACGCCCGACGACCTCGACCTGTACCGGCTGATCTTCGGCTAGCTCAGCGGCCTTCGGTCCAGCGCGTCGGTGAGGGCGGCGTAGAGCTTGCCCATGTCCGACGACATCAGCGTCACCGCGATCATCCCTCCGTCGCGTTCGGCTAGGACCCGCCGAAGCATCGCTTCGAAATCGTGGATGTAGCGGTTGACCGATTGGTGGAACTCGCCGTCGGCCTCGTAATGGTTGCGAATCGAACGCGATTCGGTCGATCCGATGAGCCGCGCGGCGCGACGGGTGAAAACGCCTCGGTCGCCTTTCAGGTAGGAATCCCACGCCTTCTCGTCGACTTCGTCGGCCAGGATCTTGCCGACGTCGATCGATGCCGAGTGCATCGAGTCGATCAGCAGCGACACTCGCCGGGCGAAGGCTTCGCTGTCGCCTTCGCGCCTTTCCGCCTGCTGCTTCTCGATATGCTGCTCCAGCGCCGTCGCGCTTTGCCCGAGCACCAGCATCTGTTCTGTGAGGCGGTCCGTCGCATTCCGGGCGGATTCGACTGCGAGAGCCGCGACCGAGTCCACTTCGCGAAGGCGCTCCTCGATGCTTTCGCGAATGACTCGTTCCAAGGCATCCCGAGCCGCCTTGCCGAAGCCTTCCGCGCTCTCCGGAACGATGTTGGCAATCGCTTCCCGGGCGCGTTCGGCGGCGTGGCTCGCTGCCTCGCGGACCTGGATCATCGCCTGCACGAGTCCAGGGCCCGTTTCGCTGGTCAATTGCGCCGCTTCCGCCTGAGCGGTCGAGATTGCCGCGGCGAGCGCGGCGAGGCGTCTTTCGGCGCCGCCAACGCCCTCGTCGAGACTGCCGAGCAGCGCTGCGAACCGGTCCTGCTGTTGAGCGATCGCGGAGCCGGTGATGGCCAGGCGTTCGCAGGCCTCGACGGTCGCGTCCCGGATCCATTCGATCTCCGGTCGGATCGACCGGGCCGAATTGACGAGATGGTCGGTCTGGCCCGCGGCTTCCTGGAGCGAATTGCCCAGATGCGCGCGAACGCTTCC
>JBKPOU010000038.1:0-3608 GCA_046733255.1 Pseudomonadota bacterium | reverse complement strand
GTGTAACCGATGACCCGCTGACCCTCGCCGAAGCGGATGACGTCATCGATGTCGACCCGAGGATTCTCGGCAATCAACCGTTCGGCCATGCTGCCGTCGAGCTTGATCGCGTAAAGTGCGTAGCGGCCGTTCTTCTTTTTCAGGGCGTAAAGTAAGTTGGAGCTGCCATCGATTGCCAGCGGCTGAGCTTCGGGATTCTGGAGGTCGGAAACGACGAAGAGCGGCTTCCAGTCCTTCGAAGTCTCGGTCCGATAGAAGTAGCGGAGCTGACCGGTCAGGACACCGCTGTTCCGCATGTCCGTGATGATCATTAAGCGGACGTGCCCAAGGTCGTCCGTCATGTAGCTCATGGCGTCTTTCGGGCTTTCAACCACCTCGCTGCGGAGGCTCGCCACATCGACCTTGTCCAGCCCCCAACCCTTCTTCTTGTTGTAGACCAGTTTTCCGACTGTGTCGGTTTCCGGCATGTATAGGCGGTCAACGAGAACCTGGCCGTTGGAATCGAGCCAATCGACCACATGACCGTCAGATTGGCGGACCCATTCATCGTGAGCCGATTCCGGCTGCCCCAAAAGCTTGGGGTGCGTGCCATCGAGGTCGAGTGCGACCAGCCTGCTGAAATAAACGGGCTCGCCGTTGTTCACCGTGCCCTGCCACGGCACGTAGCCGCCAAATTGGCAAACGGCGCGTGTTGCTGACGCGAAATGACACCAACTGAGCGATTCCGGCTGGCCGTCCGTGCTCACCATCGTGTGAAATTGGCCGGAGTCGAGGTTTCCGACGACTGCGACGCTCTTACGGCCCGGACCCGGCGTAATATAAATTACATTGGATCCATCGGGCGAAAGATCGACGGCGGATACCGATTCCCTGGCTCCAAACGCCTTTGCATCACTGGCCAAATCTGCGGCTGTTACCGACGTATCAAGGCACAACAAGCCGATCGCCGAAGCGAGCAGCGAAACTCGAAACTTCATGAAATCCCCCTTCCCGGCAGCGACATAGTGCACGCAGGCGAACGCAACGCAAGGCCTGACTTGGCGCTGGCGCGTCTGCCTGTTAGCGGCGCTTCGCGATGACCCGGCCGCCACTTCCAGAATGGGCGCCGCACCAAGCGGTATGGATCGGTTTCCCGAGCGATCCCGAGCTATGGCTCGGCGATCTGAAGCCCGCCGAGCGCGAGGTCGCTGCATTTGCCGAAGCGGTGCATGCCGGCGGCAAAGGCGAAGAGGTTTGGCTGGTCGCCGCTCACGAGGGCGCAGCGGAAAGCGCGCAAGAGCTATGCCCATTCGCCAAGGTCATCGTCGAGCCGTTCGGCGACATCTGGCTCCGCGATACCGGTCCTGTCGTGGTTGGCTCGGGACGCGATCGCAGAGCCCAGGGGTTCGGGTTCAACGGCTGGGGCGGAAAATATGACCTGGCGGGCGACGATGACATTGGCGAGCGCATCGCCCGGCGCGCCTCACTGCCCTTCGCCAAAGCCGACTGGATTCTGGAGGGCGGAGCGATCGACGGCGACGGCTCCGGTACGGTGATCACCACCGAGCAATGCCTGCTCAACCCGAACCGCAATACGCTGAGCAGACAGGAGGTCGAGGAGCGCCTGCTTCGCGACCTCGCATTCGAACGCGTCGTCTGGCTCGGATCGGGTCTGATGAACGACCATACGGACGGCCATGTCGACAATCTCGCGCGTTTCGTAGCAGCGGGACGCGTGGCGATTCCCACTCCGGCCAAGGACGATCCCAACGGAGCGGTCTACAAGGACGCCGCGCGGCGATTGCGCAGCACGAAGCTCGATATCGTCACCTTGCCCTCGCCCGGACGTGTCACCGACGAGGACGGCGACGTGATCCCGGCCAGCTATATGAATTTCTACATCGGCAACGCTGCGGTCGTTGTGCCCCAATATGGTGCGCCGAACGACCGCGCGGCGGTCGATGTCGTCCAGGCGCTCTTTCCGAACCGCGTTGCAATCGGCCTTCGCGCCGACCACATCCTGACCGGAGGCGGAAGCTTCCACTGCATCAGCCAGCAGGTTCCTGCATGACCAAGCTTACCGTCGCCGCACTTCAACTCGCCTTTACCGACGATACGGTCACGAACATCCGTAACGTCGCCGAACTCGTGCGCGAGGCGGCCAGTAAGGGTGCCGAAGTGGTTCTTCCGCCCGAGTTGTTCGAAGGTCCCTATTTCTGCCGCGTCGAAGACGAGAGCCTCTTCGCCAATGCGCGGCCGACAGCCGAACATCCCTCCGTGCTGGCAATGCAGGAGCTGGCGAAGGAGCTGAACGTCTGGATCCCGACCAGCTTCTTCGAGGCGGAGGGCCCGCATCATTACAACTCGCTGGCCATGATCGGCCCCGATGGAAAGGTCGCCGGCGTCTATCGCAAGAGCCACATTCCGGACGGCCCCGGCTACGAGGAGAAGTTCTACTTCCGGCCGGGCAACACCGGCTTCAAGGTTTGGGACGGTCCGCACCATGCCACGCTCGGCGTCGGCGTCTGCTGGGACCAATGGTACCCGGAAACCGCGCGCGCGATGATGCTGATGGGCGCCGAAATCCTCTTCTATCCGACCGCGATCGGTACCGAGCCGCATGACCCCGACCTCGATACGTCACGGCTTTGGCGGCGTGCGATGATCGGCCATGCGGTTTCGAATGTCGTTCCGGTCGTCGCCGCCAACCGGATCGGCACCGAGCATGGCCAACGGTTCTACGGTCACAGCTTCATCTGCGACGAGCGCGGCGACATCCTTGCCGAGTTCGGAGCCGAAGAAACGGGTGTACTGATTGCAACGCTCGACCTCGCACAGGCGAAGAAGCACCGGGCAGCCTTCGGTTTCTTCCGCGACCGCCGGCCCGAGCTTTACGGCCGCTTGGTCGAGGACGTCTGATCGGGCCGCCGGCAGCTAGTCGGGTCGATGACCACACTCACACCGGTTTTAGTGCCGTCCACAGTATCGCCAACCGCACAGCGAAGCTGATCGTCGCGAACGCTTGCGGAACTCGAAATACCGTCCGCCGTGACTGCGACCACATTGTCGCGCGGACGCCGGACCGCCACCGGCAACGGTACGATCCTGACGACCTTTGCGGTGACGTGTCGGCTTGCCTGGGCCGGCCCGAATGAAACGGCAATCACGGCGACAATGCATATCGCGATAAAGCCGACGATCGCGAGCAGCATCTTTTCGCTGGTCTTCATGCAACCTCACCCCCGACGACGCAGGCGCGATCGAACACGCGTTCGAACATTGCCCGACTGAGCCTTCCCGTATTCTGATTGTACCGCGAGCAATGATAACTGGAGAGCAAGACGCGTCCGTCGGGCGCGGCATTCTCGGCGCCATGACCGAATCGAGTCGAGGCTGGTGGCAGCCCAAGGGCCCGCGCGGCGGCGACATGTGCGATCTGGCCCAAAGCCAGTACCACGCGCACGCTCGGCAGTGCCGCGAGCGCCGCTTCGAAGTAATTACGGCAGGTCGCTATCTCGCGAGGCTCAGGCTTGTTCGCCGGCGGCAAGCACTTGACGGCATTGAGGATGATGGCGCCGTTGAGCAGAAGGCCATCGGCGGGATCCGCACCATAGGCGCCCTCGGCAAGT
>JBKPOU010000037.1:0-24877 GCA_046733255.1 Pseudomonadota bacterium | reverse complement strand
CGATGACCTTCAGTTTGAAGAAGGGCGCGAGCGAGGACCAGCGCGAGGTGATTCGCAAGCTGGTTGCGCTCCAGTACCGACGCAACGATCAGTCCTTCGCCCGCGGCAATTTCCGCGTGCGCGGCGACAGCCTGGAGATCTTTCCGTCGCACTATGAGGACACCGCCTGGCGAGTCTCCTTTTTCGGCGACGAGATCGAGGACATCGTCGAGTTCGACCCGCTGACCGGCAAGAAGGCGGCGAGCCTCGACAGCATCAAGGTGTACGCGAACTCGCACTATGTGACACCCGGGCCGACGCTGAAGCAGGCGATGGAGGCGATCCGCCATGAGCTAGCCGAGCGCTTGAAGGAATTGCACGCGGAAGGGCGGCTGCTCGAAGCGCAGCGGCTTGAACAACGGACCAATTTCGACCTGGAGATGATCGCAGCCACCGGCAGCTGCGCGGGCATCGAGAATTACTCGCGGTTCCTGACCGGGCGTCTCCCGGGCGAGCCGCCGCCGACCCTGTTCGAATATCTCCCCGACAACGCGCTGCTGTTCATCGACGAGAGCCACCAGACGGTGCCGCAGATCGGCGCCATGGCGAGGGGCGACCACCGGCGGAAGATCACGCTCGCCGAATATGGCTTCCGCTTGCCGAGCTGCATCGACAACCGCCCGCTTCGCTTCAACGAATGGGACGCTATGCGCCCTCAGACGACCTTCGTCTCGGCGACGCCCGGGCCGTGGGAGATGAACGAGACGGGCGGCGTCTTTTCCGAGCAGGTGATCCGTCCGACCGGCCTCATCGACCCGCCGGTGGAGATCAAGCCGGTCGAGGACCAGGTCGACGACCTCATCCACGAAGCCAAGGAAACCGCGCGTAAGGGCTACCGCACCCTGGTGACGACGCTGACCAAGCGGATGGCGGAGGACCTCACCGAATATCTCCACGAGGCCGGCCTGAAGGTCCGCTACATGCACTCCGACGTCGAGACGCTGGAGCGCATCGAGCTGATCCGCGAGCTTCGGCTCGGCGTCTACGACGTGCTGGTCGGCATCAACCTGCTTCGCGAGGGTCTCGACATTCCCGAATGCGGGCTGGTCGCGATCCTCGATGCGGACAAGGAAGGCTTCCTGCGGTCGGAGACTTCGCTGATCCAGACGATCGGCCGCGCCGCGCGCAACATCGAAGGCCGGGTGATCCTCTACGCCGATACGAAGACCGGCTCGATCGAACGGGCTTTGGCGGAGACCGACAGGCGGCGCGAGAAGCAGCTCGCCTACAATGCCGAGCACGGAATCACGCCCGAAAGCATCAAGCGCAATGTCCACGACATCATGGCGCATTTGGCGACGCGCGACGGCGTCGTCGTCGACACCGGGGACGAGGAGCGGCCGCATCTCGTCGGCCACAACCTCAAGGCCTACATCGCCGACCTCGAGGAACGGATGCGCAAGGCCGCCGCCGACCTCGAGTTCGAGGAAGCCGCCCGGCTCCGCGACGAGATCCGCCGCCTCGAAGAAGACGAGCTTGGAATCCCCGATCCGGACCGCGTCGCCCCCAGGCCGCTCGGCCACTCCACCGAAGGCAAACCGGGGACGCGCAAAGGGAGGTTCGGGAAGCAGCAGCGGACACGGTTCGGCGGAAGGCGCGGCTGACGCCCCCCGCTAAACTCAGCGGAGAACGCCCTTCTTTTCCTGGCTCCAGCTGTACCAGAGCTGGAAGGCGGCGATGAGGATGATGACGTAGGGCATGACCGCGCCCGCGCCTTCGTGCATCGCTGCCGGCCCGCCGGGATTGGCGATCTGATAGCCGAGCCCGAGGATCGCGCCGATCAGCGACAGGGCGAAGGCCCAGACCGAGTAGCGGTTGCGAATGAGCAGCAGCA
This sequence comes from Pseudomonadota bacterium, assembly GCA_046733255.1. GTDB lineage: Bacteria > Pseudomonadota > Alphaproteobacteria > Sphingomonadales > Sphingomonadaceae > Sphingomicrobium. The sequence goes on along the minus strand of JBKPOU010000037.1, from coordinate 23,004 downwards.
CGGCGCCAGCGAGGCCGCACCAGACCCCGAGAGCCCATCCGGCCTGCGCCCAGATCGGGAAGCTGTCGATGTAGGCGAGCACCGCGTTCGGGTCGGTGCCGGGCATCATGCTCGTGAGATAGTCGGTGTCGCGCAACCGCGTCATCAGATAGTCGTAACAGCCGATCGCGTTCCACAGCAGAGACAGGATGCCGACGATCCAGAGATGAACGGGCGTGCGCCTGCCAGCAGATGTAGCCATTGCTGTTCCCCTCCATTGCGGCGCCCCCGCGCCGCCGATGGATGAGGCTCCGAAACGAAGTCGAAGTCAAGCGCGCCGGGTCAAAAGCCGATGCGGACTCCGAGCTGGCCGGCGACGTCGTTCCCCTGTTTCTTTCCGGCGGTCGCCGAGATGCCCGCTTCGACGTCGATCCCGGTCATGATCGTCGCCGCACCGCCGACGTTCAGGCGTCCGTACATATGCTTCGAGCGCCGCTCGTAATCGAAGCTGTTGACGATGCCCGGAGCGCTGGTCTGCGCATAGAAGATCGTCCGTCCGTCGCCCTTGAAGTCCTTCTCAAGGAGAAGCTGGGCGTAGGGCCGAACGCCAACAAGTCCCGGAACCCCGGCGGCGCCGCGCAGCTCGAGACCGAGATTGCCGGTCAACGCTTCGTAGGTCTGGTCGGAGACGTTCAGAGTCAGCGCCGGGTCGCCCGTCTCCGTGTAGTCGTCGACTTTCGCCTTCGCGTAATCCAGCCCCACGACGGGCCCGGCCTGGAGCCCGGCGAAGGGGAAGAGATAGCCGCCCTTCGCGCCGGCGACGAAATGGCTGCCGTCCGGGTCGGACGTCATCGGGTCGACGACGCCGGTGCGGGTGATGTCGTGCTTGTCCTTGCCGTAGCCGAGATAGGCCTGGCCGAAGAGCGGGCCTGAGCCTATGCCCCCATAGGCGCCGACCTGGTAGCTGTCGCCCGTGTCTCGCGAAGCTTCGTTTCCGAAGCGGACGCGCGGGCGGGTGTAGTTCACGGCGGCGCCGACGAGGCCCGCGCCGATGCCGACTTCGGCGCCAGCGGTCACTCCCATCCCGTCAACCTTGAACTCGTCGTTGGTCTGGGTCGCGCCGAGCCTGCGCGAGAAGCCGTCACCCGTCAGGTAGAAATGAAAGCCGGGTGCTGCCGTCCTGCCGTTGACGTCGCTCCGGAAGGAAAGGGTGCGGCCGAACTGGCGCGCCGTGTCCAGCGCCATGTCGCTAGGCGCCTCGAGGGTCAGCGGCGCGGTGAGCTGGGTCGCGATGTAATGAGCGACGATGGCAAAGCCTGCCGAGGTCAGGTGCAGGTTGTCGACATAGAAGAGGAACTGGTTCGCGAAATTGGTGTCGGTGACGCACTGGATTGGTGGAGTGCAGGCCCCCGCGCTTGTCAGGCCGAAGGCTTGCGGATTGGCGATGATCTGCTGCCCGACGAGCGTCAGGTCGAGATAGTGGACGGTCACTCCATCGGCGGCATAGCCCGCGAGGACGTCCTGCATCGTAGTGTTGAACGTCGTCGAGAACGAGTTGCGGATCGCCTGCGCGTTACTGTCACCCGCGATCTCCGGAAGGAAGGCCGTATTGCCGGCGAGGAAGCTGATGTTCTGCGCCCCGGCACCGACCAGCGCGTCGAGCCCGACTTTCGCGAAGGCCGCGGAGACGGTCGCCGCCGCCGGAGCGTCCGCAAGAGTTCCACCACCCTTCTCGAATGCGCGCGCATCGTTGCCGCCGATGGAGAAAGTGACGAGGTCATTCTCGTCGAAGGTCCCGGATACCGTCGGGAACGGACCTCCGCCGCCCGCGAGGAAGGCATTCCATTCGGTGACGAAGCCGGGGATTCCTGCTCCATTGACGTTCGTATTGTCGGTATTGGCGCCGGCGATCGCGAAATCCTCCAGCGGCGCGTTGAGCAGCTGCGACAAGGTGTCGACGTAGACCGTGCCGCCGGAAAAGCGGCCCGTCGGATAGACCTGGGGCTGCGGATTGAATCCGATGATCTCGAAGAAGTTGCCGGTATCGGCATAGCTGTCGCCGAATGCGACGATGTTATCGACGCGCTGGGCGGAGGCAGGAACTGCGGCGGCTGCGAAGGCGATTGCAGACGAGCCGGCGAGAACGCGCGTAAGCGAGCGACGAAGCGACATACTGAGGACCCTCCCGCGACCGACATGGGCGCCGGAAACAACTATGCCGCTCTCGCCGCGCGAGACAAGTCACTCAAGAGCCACAGTTTCGCTCAAAATGCTGGCGGCCGGGACGATTGCGCTTACACAGGGCGGAACGGCGCGTTCAGCCTCATGAAACGCGAACAATTCCATAATTGCAGCGTTGGGCGATAAACTGCCGTCATTCTGGAGACCCTGACGAGGGTGCTGCGCAAACCTATGCACAAGAGATTTTCCGTACTTTCCGCCGTGCTGGCTCTTGCCCTTACGGCGCCCGTCGTCGCCGCGCCCCTGGGCGACGAGCCGGTCCCGGTTCCGCGCACCGTCAAGCAGGGCATCGACTTCGTCTATGTCGATCCGCAGCTGAATAATGTCGCTCGGCGTCACCAGCGGCCCGAGAACTGGCTGCTTCGGGTGATCAGCCTCGACTGGGCGTTCGGCGGCCGGCAGGAAAAGCGGCCGAACCCGGTCTTCATCAACCTGGCTCACGGCCTGCAGCAATATCAGAACAGCTGGGGACGCCTGCCGCAGGTCAAGATCCCGTCGGGCCCGACGCTCAAGTCCGGATCGAAAGGCAAGCGCGTCGAGCTGCTCCGGACCCGTATGGGACTCCAGGCCGCGGGCGGGTACGACAGCCGGCTGACCGAGGCCGTCCGCGCCTACCAGCAGGTGCACGGCCTCGGCACTCCCGACGGGGTCGCCGGCAGGGCGACCATCGGCTCGCTCAACCGCGGCGCGGACTATTACGTCAAGCGCATCGCCATCAACATGGAGCGCGCCTACCGGCTTCCGAAAAACGGCTATTTCCCGCGCTACGTCGTCGTCGATGCAGGGGCCGCCGAAGCCTATCTTTTCGACCATGACCGCGCCGCCGACGGGATGCGCGTCGTCGTCGGAGCGCCCAAGACCAAGACTCCGATGATGGCGGTCCTGATGCAGGACGCGAAGGTGAACCCCTACTGGAACGTCCCGCCCGAGCTGATCCGGTCGCTCACCGCGAAACGCATCCAGCAGCAGGGCCTCTCCTACCTGAAGGACTTCCACTACGAGGTGCTGTCCGACTGGAGCGGCAACGGCCAGGTCGTCGATCCGAAGACGGTCAACTGGAAAGCGATCGCGTCCGGCAAGAAGGAGCCGACGGTTCTCGTCCGCCAGCTTCCCGGCCCGTGGAACTCGATGGGCGAGATGAAGTTCGAGATGCCCAACGATTACGGCATCTATCTGCACGACACGCCCCACAAGGAGCTGTTCGCCCACGAAGACCGCTGGCTCAGCAACGGCTGCATCCGGCTGGAGGACTACAAGCGGTTCGCTTCCTGGGTGTTCGGCAGGGTTCCGCAGCCGGCGACGTCCCGCGAGCAGGAGTTCGAGCTTCCGCGGCCGGTGCCGGTGTTCATTACCTATCTGACGGTCTCCGCGAGGGGCAACGGGATCGTCTTCCGCGACGATCCCTACGGCTGGGACGCCCTGGCGATGCCGCAGATGTTCGGCCGCGACGTCGCGTCCGCCACCTGACGCTCAGCGTTCGCGGGACAGCCGTGTCAGAAGGATCGCGGTCCGCTTCGCCTGCTTGAAGATCGACGGTATGTCGACCGTCTCACCCGGCGCATGGCTGCCGTCCCCGGACGCGCCCATTCCCGCGAGCGAGTCCACGTCGGCCGCGACGAAGCTGATGTCGCCCGCGCCGCGCTCCGACGGCGGCAGCTCGCCCATTTGCGAGAGCCCCATGTCGCGGTTGACGCCGTTCAGCTTCGTCAGGATCGCGCGGTTGCCCTCCGTCGGCGCCATCGGCGGATAGTCGCCCGGATCGAAGCTGAGGATCGCCGTCGTTCCCGGCAGCGACCGGGAAACGATCGCCTGCATCTTCCCCTTGGTGCGGTCGATCTGCTCCTGCGTCAACGCGCGGATATCGCCCCGCGCGATCGCCGTCCCGGCGATGATGTTGGTCTTGCCGGTCGCCACGCCTTTCAGAGTCTGGTCCTGGAGCTCGGCGGTCGCGCCGCCGGTCACCAGCCCGACATTGTAGGTCAAATTCTGCTCCGGAAGCTCGCGCCTGAACTCGTCGAGGATCCTCGCCAGCTCGTAGATCGCGCCATAGCCGACGCCGGGAGCGAATATTCCGCTCGAATGGGCGGACCGGCCGCTGGCCGTCACCGTCCAGCTTCCGGAGCTGCGCCGGGCGGTCGAGCCCATGTCCTGTCCCTCGTCGACCGCGAGCGGCTCGAAATCGATGGCGACGTCGGCGCGCCTGCCTTCGGGGATCAGGTCGCCGCGCGAGATCGAGATCGGGCTTCCGGCATCCTCTTCGTCGCCGCTCAGGAAGACAGTGATATCGGCATTTTTCAGCGTCCCCGCGGCCTTCATCGCTCGAAGCGCGGCGACGATCACGGCCATCCCACCCTTGTCGTCGCTGGTCCCGGGGCCGACGGCCGTGTCGCCTTTGACCTCCCAATGCTGGAACGGTGAGGATTTCTCGAAGACCGTATCGAGGTGCGCGATGAGCAGTAGCTTCTTGCCGCGCCCCTTGTGATGGGCGACCAGGTGCCCGGCGCGGTCGGCGGCTTTCTCGTCCGCCCATTTCACGCTGAACCCGAGCGGCTCGAGCTCGCCCCGGAGCATCTCACCGACCGAGCGGACACCCTCGAAGTTCATCGTCCCGCTGTTCTGCTCCACCCAGCGGGCGAGCATGTCGACCGTCCGGTCATGCTCGGAATCCACGACCTGGATCATCTTCTGCTCCGCCGGCGAAAGCCTGGCGAATGCGGGGGCCGCGACGAGCAGCAGCGAAGCGGCCGCGAAACTCAGGGATCGAACGAAACTCACGGTCGGGAACCTTTCCTTTGGGCTGCCATCAAATGACGTGAGAGCGGCCGGGGGACGTCTGCCGCTCAAGAGTGAGGAGGACATGATGAAATTCACATTGCCTGCGATCGCCACCGCTAGCGCGCTCCTTTTGTGCGGAGCGGCAGCCGCCGCCGAAGGGCCGACGGACCCTCAGATCGCGCACATCGCATACACCGCCGGCAATATCGACGTCGCAGCGGCCAGGCAGGCGCTCCAGAAGTCGCACAATGCGGCGGTCCGCGAATTTGCGAGCGAAATGGTCCGGGATCACGAGGCCGTTAACGCAAAGGCGCTGGCGCTGGTCAAGGAGCTGAAGGTCACGCCCGAGGACAATCCGACGAGCCAGGCGCTGAGCAACGGCGCCGCCGCCGAGCTTGCGAAGCTGGCGGCTCTCGACGGCGCCGCCTTCGACAAGGCCTATGTCTCCAACGAGGTCGCCTTCCACGGCACCGTCAACGGCGCGCTCAAGTCGACGCTGATCCCGTCGGCCGACAACCCGCAGCTGAAGTCGCTGCTGGAAACGGGGCTGACGCTGTTCACCGAGCATCAGCACCACGCCGAGCACCTGGCCTCGGAGCTGAAATAAGACGAGATGCGGCGGCCATGCCCCCTAATCGCCGCCGTTGCGTGGGCCCTGCTGCCGTCAGCCCCGGCAGCAGCGGCTCCACGCACCTACACGATCGTCGTCGACAAGATGAAGTTCGGCGCCATGCCCGGTGAGGTCCGCAAGGGCGATGTCATCGTCTGGGACAACCGCGACATGTTCCGCCACAGCGCGACCGACAAGGGTGTCTTCGACATCGACCTTCCGGCTGGCAAGGCGGTCCGGATGCGGGCGACCAAGACCGGGACTTTCGACTTCGTCTGCAAATATCACCCCGGAATGAAGGGCGTGCTAAAGGTGACCGAATGAGCGCTCAACCCCAGGTTGACTACAGCGCGCTGGACGATGTTGCGCTCGCCCGCCTGTGCGGCCGCCGCGACGGCCAGGCGGTCCGCCATCTCGTCAGCGCCAACAACCAGCGGCTGTTCCGTGCCGCGTGGAGCATCCTCAAGGACCGCACCGACGCCGAAGAAGCGGTCCAGGCGGGCTATCTGAGCGCGTTCGCCGCGATTGACCGGTTCGAAGGCCGCTCGTCGCTCAGCACCTGGCTGACCCGGATCGTCATCAATGAAGCGCTCGGCCGGCTCCGAGTGCGCCAGCGCCGGCGCGACCAGCTCGAAAGCGAAGGTGTGCGTTTGATCGAATCCTACCGCGAACGGATGGCGCAGGCTTCGGCGGCGCCTGCGCCGGATGTCTCGGTCGCCCGCGAGCAGCTGCGCCTGCTGATCGAACGGGCCGTAGCCGAACTGCCCGATATCTTTCGCTCGGTCTTCGTCCTTCGCGACATCGAGGGTCTGAGCGTCGACGAAACGGCCGACGCGCTCGGCATTGCCGCGGCCACGGTGAAGACTCGCCTCCACCGCGCACGGGGCAAGCTGCAGCAGGCCTTGGCGCCGGAAGTGAGCGGCGCGTTTTCGGGCAGCTTCCCCTTCGCCGGCGCCGACTGTGCCGCCCTGACGGAACGCGTGCTGGCGGCTCTCGATTTAGCCTGAATAACCAAAACAGCTTTCCTACAGCGAACCAATATGGTTCACAGTAGCTCGACTCGCAAAGGCGAAGGAGCTGCTGGATGGACGTTGACGAGCTGATAGACGAGATGATCGAGCGGGAGGGCGGCTTCGTCAGCCATCCCTCGGATCGCGGCGGGCCGACCAAATATGGGATTACAGAAGCCGTTGCCAGGGCGCACGGCTACGAAGGGCCCATGCGCGACCTTCCGCACGACGAAGCGGCGGCGATGTACAAGAGGCTGTACTGGCTGCGGCCGAGGTTCGACCAGGTTGCGAAGCGATCCGGCTCCGTTGCTGCGGAGCTGTTCGATACCGGCGTCAACATGGGCCCCGCGGTGGCCGCCACTTTCCTGCAGAGGGCGCTGTCGGCGCTCAATCGCGACCGCAAGGATTATGCCGACCTCGTGCCGGACGGACGGATCGGTGGCGCGACGCTCGCCGCGCTCGACACCTTTCTCGGCCTTCGCGGCAAGGCCGCCGGCGAGACCGTGCTTCTGCGCGCGCTCGATGCGCTCCAGGGCGAGCGCTACATCCGCCTCGCCGAGCGCCGCCCTGCCAACGAAGAGTTCCTTTACGGCTGGCTCGCGAACCGCATTGGCGCCGCCCGTTAGAAATTCACACACCAAAAGTCACAAAGTGGAAGAAGTGGAAGACCCCCTGAATCCACTCAATCGGGAGAAAATGAGATGGGAATCCTCGATGCTGTCGTCGGGCCGGTCGCCAAGTTGCTCGACAAGATCATCCCCGACCCGCAGGCCCGGGACAAGGCCAAGCTCGAATTGCTCAAGCTCCAGGGCGACCAGGAAATGCAGGCGATCGGAGCGCAGATGCAGGCGATCGTCGCCGAGGCGCAGTCGGCGGATCCGTGGACCAGCCGCGCGCGTCCGAGCTTCCTCTACATGATGTATGCGCTGATCCTTTGGGCCATTCCGATGGGCCTGATCGCCGCCGTCCAGCCGGGGATGGCCAAGGGAATTGCCGACGGCATGACCGCCTATCTGCGCGGCATTCCGGAAGAGCTTTATGCGCTCTTCGGCACCGGCTATCTCGGCTACACCGCGGCGCGCACCTGGGGGAAGGTCAAGGGCGTGGAAAAGTAGCGCCGGTCGTCATCGTCGCCCCAGCGAAAGCTGGGGCCTCAGGACGGAAGAGGCGCCAAGTTAGAGCAACAACGTCTCGTACAAATCGTCCCAATTGGGATTGGCTGCGTGGATCAGCTGAAGCTTCCAAAGGCGCGGCCACGCCTTGATCGCCTTCTCCCGTGCGATAGCTTCCACGATCTCCGGGTGCGGCTCAGCGTAGACGAGCTGGTGACAATTGTATCTCTTGCAGAACTTAGAGCCGGTTCCGTTCCGGTGCTGCCAGACCCGCTGGGCCAAGTCGGCTGGCATGCCCGTGTAGAGGACCCCGTGCGGCTTATTCGTCATGATGTATACGTAACCGCCATGCATTGGGGAGACGTAGCGACTTCTTGTCCTGAGATGCCAGCTTTCGCTGGCATGACGAGTGAAAACCGATGAAACCGGACCGGCTCAACGCGTTCACTGACGGCGTGGTCGCGATCATCATCACCATCATGGTGCTTGAGCTGCCGATCCCGAAAGGCGCGGGAATGGCCGCGCTGAAGCCCGAATGGTTCCTGTTCGCGGTCTATGCCCTGTCGTTCACCAAAGTCGGGATCTACTGGTCGAACCATCACAACATGCTGCACGCGGCACGAAAGATCGACGGACGCGCACTGCTCGCCAATTTGCTCCTGCTGTTCTGGATGAGCCTGATCCCCTTCGTGGTGCGCTGGGTGGCCGAGGCGGGAGTGACCCGCGACACCGTCGCCGCGTTCGGCTTCACGCTGCTGATGTGCTCGGTATCCTATGCGTTGCTGAAGCGGGCGCTGTGCGCGGCGGACCCCGATTCACCGGTCGCCAAGGCCACCGCGAAGGACACCAAGGGCGTGATTACTTTGGTCGCTTACGTCATTGCGCTCGGAGCGGCGTTTCTCCTGCCGATCGCCGCCATCGCCATCTACGTCGCGATCGCGGCCATGTGGCTTATCCCCGACAAACGGTTCGAGAAGATGACGGACGAAGTCCGATGACCCCGGGCCGGCTCAACGGGCTGACCGACGGAGTCGTCGCGATCGTTCTTACGATCATGGTGCTCGAGCTGAAGTTCCCGGAAGAACCGACTCTCGCCGCAGTGCTCACGGTCCTTCCGCTGCTCGCGGCCTATCTCCTCGCGTTCATCTATGTCGCGATCTACTGGAACAACCATCATCACATGATGCAGTCCGCCAAGCGGGTCACCGGCTCGGTGCTGTGGGCGAACCATTCGCTGCTGTTCTGGCTGACCTTGTTCCCGCTGATGATCCGCTGGATCGACGAGGCCGGCCCGACGCCATGGCCGGTAGCGTGCTTCGGGCTTGTGCTCGTCGGGGCGTCCATCTCCTACGTCCTCCTCGAACGCGCCCTCGTTGCGGCGGAGGGCGCCAGGTCCGGAGTCAAGCAGGCGGTAGGACGCGGCGCGAAGGAATGGGTCAGCTTCGCGGGCTACGTTGCCGCCGTGCCGCTCGCTTTCGTTTCTCCCGTCATCGCCATCGCGATCTACGTCGGCGTGGCCTTCCTCTGGCTGATCCCCGATCGGCGCTTCGCCCGCGCCTAGTTGCAGCCGCTCGAAAGGCCTCCCACATGCCGCTGATGGAGCAATATCACGGCACGACGATCCTGGGCGTGAAGAGGGACGGCAAGACGGTCATCGCCGGCGACGGCCAGGTCAGCCTCGGCAACACCGTCATCAAGCCCAATGCGAAGAAGGTCCGCCGGCTCGGCGACGGTGGCGAAGTCATCGGCGGCTTTGCCGGAGCGACCGCCGACGCTTTCACCCTGTTCGAGCGGCTCGAGAACAAGCTGGAGCAGTATAACGGCCAGCTGCTGCGGGCCGCGGTCGAGCTCGCCAAGGATTGGCGGATGGACAAGTATCTCCGCAACCTCGAGGCGATGATGATCGTCGCCGACAAGGACACGATGCTGATCCTCACCGGCAACGGAGATGTCCTGGAGCCGGAGGGCGGAATCGCCGCGATCGGATCGGGCGGCAATTATGCACTGGCCGCGGCGCGGGCGCTGGCGGATTACGAGCCGGATCCGGAGACGCTCGCCCGGCGGGCAATGGCGATTGCTGCGGAAGTCTGCGTCTTCACCAACGACCAGCTGACAGTCGAGACGGTTGAAGCCTGACCTTGCGCCTCCAATCTATCGGGAAATGAATTACCAGGCCCCAATCTCGCACGGCGGCGGACGCTCCGACTTGCTCAAGGACAAGCTCACACCCAAGGCGATCGTCGCCGCGCTCGACGAGCACATCATCGGGCAGGGCGACGCGAAGAAGGCGGTCGCGGTCGCGCTTCGCAATCGCTGGCGGAGGCAGCAGCTGAGCCCGGAGCTTCGCGACGAGGTGACGCCCAAGAACATCCTGATGATCGGGCCGACCGGCTGCGGCAAGACCGAGATCAGCCGGCGGCTGGCCAGGCTAGCCGACGCGCCGTTCGTCAAGGTCGAGGCGACCAAGTTCACCGAGGTCGGCTACGTAGGCCGCGACGTCGAGCAGATCGCCCGCGACCTCGTCGAGGAAGCGGTTCGGCTGGAGCGCGACCGGCGGCGGGAGAAGGTCCGCAAGGCCGCGGAGGACGCGGCGATGGAGCGGCTTCTCGACGCGCTGACCGGCAAGGGGTCGAGCACCGCGACCCGCGACAGCTTCCGCCAGCGGTTCGGCGAAGGCAGCCTCGACACGGCCGAGGTCGAGATCGAGGTCGACGAAGCTCCGGCGATGCCGTTCGAGATCCCCGGCATGGGAGCCCAGGTGTTCGACCTGAGGTCGATGATGGGCAAGTTGGGCGGGCAGCAGCCGCGCACTCGCCGCAAGCTAAAGGTCCCGGATGCCTTCGCTCGGCTCACCGAGGAAGAAGCCGACAAGAGAGTCGACCCCGACGACATCAACCGTGTCGCGCTCGCCGACGCCGAGGCGAACGGAATCGTGTTCCTCGACGAGATCGACAAGATCGCCGTCAGCGACGTCCGCGGCGGCTCGATCAGCCGCGAGGGCGTCCAGCGCGATCTCCTGCCGCTGATCGAGGGGACGACCGTCGCGACGAAATACGGACCGCTCAAGACCGACCATATCCTGTTCATCGCAAGCGGGGCGTTCCACATCGCCAAGCCCGCCGATCTCCTCCCCGAGCTTCAGGGCCGGCTTCCGATCCGGGTCGAGCTGAAGGCGCTGACCGAGGAGGATTTCGTCCGAATCCTGTCGCAGACCCGGGCGAGCCTCACTGAGCAGTACAAGGCGCTGCTGGGCACCGAGGAGGTGACCATCGAGTTCGACGAGGACGGCATCGCCGCGCTCGCGCGGATCGCCGCCGAAGTGAACGACGCGGTCGAGAATATTGGCGCCCGAAGGCTCCAGACGGTGATGGAAAAGCTCCTCGAGGACGTCAGCTTCGACGCCGAGAACCGCAAGGGCCAGACCTTGCGCATCGACGCGGCGTTCGTCGACGGGCAGCTCGCCGGAATTGCGAAGAACGCCGACCTGAGCCGGTACGTGCTCTAAAAAATCATGGCGGCGTGCCGATGGTCGCCGATTGCGAACGGTTGGGCGAAGCTTCTGCGGCGCAACCGCTTCTGCTTGGTTGAGCCGTCCGGAGGTAAGCCATGCACATCAAGCTCACTATTCTCGCGGGCGTCTCGATTGCTTGTACGCCGGTCGTAACCGCGGCGCAGACGACTCCGCCACCGAGCGAGCAGCCGGCCCAGCCGCAACCGGACGAGCCGGCGGCCACGGATCAGCAAGCTGCGCCGGACCAGGCGCAGCAGCCGCCCGCCGACGAACCGGCCACTCAGGAGACCCAGCCGGCCACCGACCAGGCGCAGCAGCCCGCGGCCCAGGCCCAGGCCGGAGCGGTCGTGAAGGCCACTGTCGCCGACCTGAAGGCCGGCGCTTCGGTCTACGATTCGGCCGGCCAGCTGGTCGGAAAGATCGATTCCTCGGATGCCGAAGGCGGAGTGGTCGACACGGGCACCGTCAAGGCGAAGGTCCCGCTTGCGAGCTTCGGCCGAAACGACAGGGGCCTGTTGATCTCGATGAGCAAGACCGAGCTCGAGGCCGCGGCGAAGGAGAAAAGCCCGCAGTAAGGGGCTTAATCGATGGTTCTTCGGTAGCGCCACAGAAGGCCGCTGGTGAACGGCGGCCACAGGCTCGTCTTCACGCCTGCGAGGCGAAGCTTGTCCGCGGTCCAGCTGTTGCACGTCCGGAGCGCATTGAAGCGGCCGGTTGCGCGATAGAAGGCGTCGCAACAATCGTATCCGGGATGATCGATCCGGACCGGCCGGCCGCCTGGTCCAAGCTGAAAATCGGCTCGAACCGCGGCCCAGAGCCGGCGATATTCTTCAGGTCTGAGCCTGATCTCGCGCTCGCCATAGGAAGGATCGTCGACCCATTCGACGTGCAAGACCCGGCGACTCCCGGTCAGCACCGCCCAGGCGGTCCGCGGGCGAATGTCCCACCACGTCGGGGTCTCCAGATACACCCGCTCCTCGCCCGAACCGAAGGCGACCCATTGGGCGCCGGACGGGACTGCCGCTGCGTCGGTCGGCGGGACGATCGGCGCCCAGTCGAGTCCCTCGGCGCGGGCCGGCATGATGATGTCCGTGTGGATTCCGTTGTCGGCGAGATAAACGGTGATTCCGTCGGCTGGTTCGCGCCAGCCGGCGTTGACCGGGATGAACGATCCGCCGAGTGCCGCGACCATATAAGCGGCGGGGATCGCGAGGAACGCGGTGAGCAGGCGCCCGGCCAGCGACGGCCGCTTGTTCCGGCGCTTCCCTCGCTTCGACCGCTTCGGCTTGCGTTCGTTCATGCCCCTGCCTAGATGCGCGTCACCGTCGAACACAACGGCAGTCGGGGCGTAGCGCAGCCTGGTAGCGCATCACACTGGGGGTGTGGAGGTCGCTGGTTCGAATCCAGTCGCCCCGACCATCCTACTTCAAGGGAAGTCTAGTTCAACGAATGTCCACCGCATCCTTTCTAACGGCCACGGCCGGAGCTTCGGCAGCGCAGCCGGGCGGCATGTCGGCGATGCTGATCGGGATCCTTCCGTGGGTTCTCATCTTCGTCATCTTCTACGTGCTGATGATCCGTCCGCAACAAAGGCGCGCGAAGGAGCATCAGGCCGAGCTGGCGGCGGTCAAGAAAGGCGATGAGGTCATCACGGGCGGCGGGCTTCGCGGGCGAGTAACCAAGGTTTCCGAAGGTGAGGTCGAGGTCGAGCTCGCGCAGGGAGTCAGGGTCAGGGCGATCACGTCGACGCTGACCCAGGTCCTCAAGCCCAACGCCAAGCCGGCGAACGACTAGGGTTTCGCCGGGCGATGCTGGATTTCCCTCGCTGGAAGATTCTTTCGATCTGGGCGATCGTCCTGCTCGGAATCCTGTTTTCGATCCCGAGCCTGCTTCCGCAAAGCGCCCGTGAGAAATGGCCGTCGTTCCTCCCGCATTCAACGATCAGCCTGGGGCTCGACCTCGCCGGCGGAAGCCATCTCCTTCTCGAAGCTGACGAGAAGGACCTGCTGAAGCAGCGCCTCCAGAGCATGGAGGACACGGTCGCAACGGAGATGGGGCGCGGGGATCCGCGCATACAGATTTCCGACGTATCGAGCAGCGGCGGGCGGATATCGTTCGCAGTCACCAACCCCACCCAGGTCGACGCTGCGGTCGAGCGCATGCGGGCGATCTCGCAGCCCGTCGGGATGACCGGGCAGCGGGATTGGGAGGTCGGAGTCGTCGACCTCAACCGGATCGTTCTCACGCCAACCAAGAACGGCACTCAACAAGCGCTGAAGGACGCGATGACCGTGGCCCGGGACGTCGTGCGTCGGCGCATCGATCCGGGCGGCACCAAGGAAATCACCGTCATCACGGAGGGCAGCGACCGCATCCTGGTCCAGGTGCCCGGAGTCGAAAACCCGGAGGAGCTCAAGCGCCTGATCGGTCAGACCGCGCGGCTCGAGTTCAAGCTCGTGGACCTCACCGCCGATCCAGGACAGGTCCAGCAGGGCCGGGCGCCTGCCGGAAGCCAGGTCCTGCCGATGGCAGACGGGTCAGGAGCGATGGCGGTGAAACGCCGGGTCATGGTCTCGGGCGATCAGCTCACCGACGCAAAGCAGGGGTTCGACCAGGACGGCCGGCCGGTCGTCGACATCACGTTCAATGCAGCGGGAGCGCGGCGCTTCGGCCGGGTGACCCAGGAGAATGTCAACAAGCCGTTCGCGATCATCCTGGACGACAAGATCCTGTCGGCGCCGAACATCAACGAGCCGATCCTCGGCGGGCGCGCTCAGATCAGCGGCGGCTTCACCGTCGCCAGCGCGAACGAGCTGGCGATCTCGCTCGCGTCGGGCAAGCTTCCGGTGAAGCTCAACGTCATCGAGGAGCGAAGCGTCGGCCCCGACCTTGGCGCAGACTCGATCCACAAGGGCGTCGTCGCGAGCCTCGTCGGCACCGTCGGCGTCATCATTTTCATGCTGGTGACCTACGGCCGCTTCGGGGTCTATGCGAACATCGCCCTGATCGTGAACGGCTTCCTGATCCTGGGGATCATGTCCGTCTTCAACGCGACGCTCACTTTGCCGGGAATCGCCGGTTTCGTGCTGACGATCGGCGCCGCGGTCGACGCGAACGTGCTGATCAACGAGCGAATACGCGAGGAGCACAGGCGCGGCCGGCGGATCATCGATGCGATCGACACCGGCTATCAGGAGGCGATGCGCGCCATCTACGACGCCAACGTCACCCACGTCATTTCCGCGGCTCTGATGGCCTATTTCGGGTCGGGGCCCGTACGCGGTTTCGCGGTCGTGCTCCTGATCGGCGTCGTCACCTCCGTCTTCACCGCGGTCTTCTTCACCCGAATGCTCGTCGCGCTCTGGCTTCGCAACAAGCGCCCGAAGACGCTTCCGATTTGAGGCTTGAACAATGCGCCTTTTGAAGCTGGTTCCCGACCACACCAATGTCGATTTCATGCGGTGGCGGAATCTTGCCGTCGTCCTTTCGACCTTGCTGACGATCGCCTCGCTCGCCTTCACCGCCTATCGCGGACTCAACATGGGCGTGGATTTCGTCGGCGGCCAGATGATCCGAGTCAGCTTCGCCCAGCCGATCAACGTCGAGCAATTGCGCGGCCGGGTCGACAGCCTTCAGCTCGGCGAATCCAGCATCCAGGAGTTTGGCGGGCCCAAGACGTATCAGATCCGCCTTCCCAAGGCTTCGGGCGGCGATGCCGCGGCGAATGTCGCGGCGACCCGGGTCAAGACGATGGTCACTTCCAACTATCCGGGCGCACGCATCGATTCGGTGGAGTCCGTCTCCGGCAAGGTCAGCGAAGAGCTGGCCAAGAATGGCGCGATGGCGATCATTTTCGCGATGCTCGGAATCGCGGTCTACATCTGGTTCCGGTTCGAATGGCAGTTCGGAATCGGGGCGCTGGTCACCCTTGCCCACGATATTTCCATGACCCTGGGCTTTTTCGCGTTCACCCGGCTCCAGGTCGACCTCAACGTCGTCGCAGCGTTCCTGACCGTCGTCGGCTATTCGCTGAACGATACGGTCGTCATCTACGACCGCATTCGCGAGAACCTGCGCAAGTACCGCAAGATGGCGATCCTTCCGCTGCTCAACCTTTCGCTGAACGAGACCTTGGCACGAACGGTCGTCACCTCCCTGACGGTCCTGATCGCCCTCGCGGTCCTGATGGCGATCGGCCCGGAGGTGATCTTCGGCCTGTCGCTGGCGATCTTCCTGGGCGTCGTGGTCGGCACTTATTCGTCCATCTATGTGTCGACACCGATCCTCGTCTGGCTCGGTGTCACTCCGGACAGCTTCGTGAAGTCCGAGGCCGCCGATCCTGCAACGACTCCCGCCGGCTGATGCATTCAGCCGAGGTTCCGATTTCCCCGCGCACCCAAGCTTGCCTGCCCCGGAGGCTCCGCTAATGAGGATCGAATGTCGAAGATGACCCGTATCGCGGCGGTTATGGTTGGAACCGCCATCGTCCTTTCCGCCGGCGGCTGCGCGCGCAACAAGGCGGGGAGCGATACCGGTTACGTCGCCCGCGACGTGAACACGCTTTACGCCTTGGCCAAGAAGCGGCTGGACCAGCAGGACTATGAAATGGCCGCCAAGCTGTTCGACGAGGTCGAGCGGCAACATCCCTATTCCGTGTGGGCGCGGCGGGCCCAGCTGATGAGCGCGTTCAGTTATTATGTGGCGGAGAAATATCCCGAGGCGGTGAGCTCGGCGCAGCGGTTCCTGACGATCCACCCGGGCAACAAGGACGCGCCCTACGCGCACTATCTGGTCGCGATGAGCTATTACCAGCAGGTGTCGGACGTTACCCGCGACCAGCGCACGACCCAGCAGGCCCTCGACGCGTTCGGAGAGCTGATCAGGCGCTATCCGGACAGCCGCTATTCGTCGGACGCGCGGCTGAAGATGGACCTGCTGAACGACCATCTCGCCGGCAAGGAGATGGAGATCGGCCGATTCTACGAGCGCTCCGGCAAGTGGCTCGCCGCCAATCTCAGGTTCCGCACGGTCGTTGAAAATTACCAGACCACGAGCCACGCGCCCGAGGCGCTCGAGCGGATGGTCGAAACCTATCTCGCGCTCGGTATTCCGCAGGAGGCCCACAAGGCGGCTGCGGTGTTGGGATCCAACTACCCTGGCAGCAAATGGTACAAGGCGGCCTACAGACTGATGCAGCGTCACCCCGCTCCACAGCAGGTCGAGCCGGAGCCCGCGCCCGCTCCGCAGCCCGCGCTGCAACAGCAGCAGCCGCAACAGCAGCCGCTGGTCCAGCCGCCGGCCGAGGAACCCGAGCCCCAACCGCAGGCGCAACCGCCGGCCGAGCAGCCTCAGGCCGAGCCGCAGCCTCAGGGATGAGGCGCTGACGCGGGATGCTGAGGCAACTCGCGATCCGCAATGTCGTCCTTATCGACAGCCTCGAAATCGAGTTCGATTCCGGGCTTGGAGTTCTGACCGGCGAGACCGGGGCGGGCAAATCCATCCTCCTCGACGCGCTCGGCCTGGCGCTCGGTGCGCGGGCTGACACGGCGCTGGTCCGGCAGGGGTCGGATGGCGCGTCCGTTTCCGCCGAGATCGAGCTTGCGGTCGGCCATCCCGTCAACGCGCTTCTGCAAGAGCAGGGACTCGAAGCGGAGCCTGGCGAGCCGCTGCTTCTCAGGCGGACGCTGAAGCCCGACGGCGGGAGCCGCGGCTTCATCGGCGCCGCTTCGGTTCCGGCCGGGACGATGCGCGACGTCGCTGCCCTGGCCGTCGAGATCCACGGCCAGCATGACGACCGTGGGCTTCTCAATCCCCGCGGCCACCGCGCCTTGCTCGACGCGTTCGCGGGCATCGACCTGCGCCCGATCGCGGCGGCGTGGGGACAGGTGACGGGCGTCGAGCAGGAGCTTGCGCAGGCGCGAGCCGCCGCGGCCGATGCCGAGCGCGACCGCGACTATCTCGACCATTCGGTGCGCGAGATCGAAGCGCTCGACCCCCAGGCCGGCGAGGAGACGGCGCTGTCGGAAGAACGCTCGGCGATTCGGGCGGGCGCGAAGGCGGGCGAGGCCCTCGAAGGCTTGGATTCGCTTCTCGGCGGGTCCGAGGGAGCTCTCGCTCAACTTCGGCAGGCGGCCCGGCGGATCGAGCGCGGCGCGGCCGACCATCCTGCGCTGGCAGAGGCCCTCGCGGCCCTCGACCGGGCGCTGATCGAGGCCCATGACGCCGAGGATAAGATCGCGCGCGCTGCCGAAGCGATGGCCTATGACCCCGCGCGGCTCGAGGCTGTCGAAGCCCGGCTGTTCGATATTCGGGGCCTCGCGCGCAAGCATCGAGTGGAACCGGACTCGCTTGGCGAGCTTGGGCTGCGGATGCGGGCGCAGCTTACGCAGATCGAAGCCGGAGGCGAGCGCATCGAAGCCCTCGACGCGGAGCTGAAGCAGGCGCGGCTCGAATATTCGAAATTGGCCGACGAGCTGAGCGCGAAGAGGCACGAAGCGGCGGCGAAGCTCGATTCGGCGGTTGCCGGCGAGCTCGCGCCGCTCAAGCTCGACTCCGCACGCTTCCGAACTGCGATGGGGCAGGGGGAGCCGGGACCCAACGGCACCGACCGGGTCGAGTTCGAGGTGTCGACCAACCCCGGTGCTCCATTTGGGCCGCTCACGAAAATAGCCAGCGGCGGCGAGCTGTCGCGCTTCATCCTCGCGCTCAAGGTTGCGCTCGCGGAGGCAGGGACTGCCGCGACGATGATCTTCGACGAGATCGACCGGGGAGTGGGCGGAGCGGTCGCGAGCGCGATCGGCGAGCGGCTCGCCCGGCTGGCGAAGGACAGCCAGGTGCTGGTCGTCACCCATTCGCCGCAGGTCGCGGCCCGCGCCACCCACCATTATCGGATCGAGAAGTCGCACGAAGGAGAGGCGACGCGCACGCACGTCCGACGCCTGACCGCGGACGAGCGGCGCGAAGAGATCGCGCGAATGCTTTCGGGCGCGTCGATCACCGAGGAGGCGAGGGCCCAGGCGTCGCGGCTCCTCGACGCGGCGTGACGGCTTATGTCGCGCTTCTCAGAGGCGTGAACCTCGTCGGGCGAACCAGCCTCAAGATGAACGACTTGATGGCAATCGCCGACGACCTGAAACTTCAAAAGGCGCGAACCTACATCGCCAGCGGCAACCTTCTCTTCGTCAGCAACAAGCCGGAGGAGAAGCTCCGCAAGATGCTCGAGAAGGATTTACAGGCGCACATGGGCAAGGAGGTCCGGGTCATGCTTCGCACGGCTGCGGAGATGGAAACGGTCGTCAAAGCCAACCCCTTTACCGACCGGGCGGCCAACCGGGTGCAGGCTTTCTTCATGAACGAGCCGCCTCCGAAAGACCTGCTTGAGACGGTGCGCAACAGGGCGGACGACGAGCGGATTGCTGCCGGTGCCCGGGAGGTCTTTGTCGCTTACGGCGAAAGGGGTATCGGCAAGTCGCGCCTGCGCATTCCGGCCGCGGAAGCCGGCACTGCGCGGAACATGAACACAGTCGCGAAGCTGGCAGAGCTTGCAAGGGAGATGGCATGAGCAAGGAGACGGCGGTTCCACTCGAGTTCGAGGGCGAAAACCTCGAGGGCATATTCGTGGGCAGGCGGGACGGCGCGGCCCGCCCGACGGTCCTGCTGATTCCTACGGTGATGGGCGTAACCGACCTCGAGATCGGGTTCGGCAAGCAGCTGGTCGAACTCGGCTACAACGCCTTCGTCGCCGACCTCTTCGGCAAGGAATTCCGGGGCGCACCGCGCGACACCTGCTTCGGCGAGATGACAAGGCTACGCGCCGACCGCGCGGCGCTTCGGCGGCGGCTGCTGGCGGTGCTCGATCAGGTCCGCGGCCTCGACCAGGTGAATGGGGGCGAGATTGCGGTCTCGGGCTATTGTTTTGGGGGCCAGTGTGCGCTCGACCTTGCGCGGACGGGGACGGACATCGCCGCGGCCGTGAGCTTCCACGGGCTGTTCGATCCGCCTGGGCTGCCGCCGGAAAGGATCAAGGCGAAGGTGGTCGCTTACCACGGCTGGGACGATCCGATGGTCCCGCCGGACAAGGTTGTAGCGCTCGGCCAGGAACTGACCGAGGCAGGCTGCGACTGGCAGATCCATGCCTACGGCAATGTCGGCCACGGCTTCACCAATCCGCACGCGAGCGACCTCCAGATCGACGGGGTGGCCTACAACGCGCTGGCGGCGGAGCGGTCGTGGACGAGCTTCGTCAGCTTGCTCGAGGAATTGTTCGGCGGGAATGACCACTGAGCTGACCGAGGCCGAGGCCGCCAACCGGCTGATGCGGCTGGCGAAGGAGATCGCCCGGCACGACAGGCTCTATCACGACAAGGACGCGCCGGAAATTTCGGACGCGGACTACGACGCGCTGGTCCGCGAGAATAGCGAGCTGGAGGAGCGGTTCCCCCAGCTGGTGCGGGCGGATTCGCCGTCCGGGCGGCTGGGCGCGCCTCCGACGAGCGGGCTTGCGAAGGTCGCGCATTCGCGGCCGATGCTCAGCCTCGAAAATGCCTTTTCCGACGCGGAGGTCGAGGATTTCGTCGGCCGGATACGGCGCTTCCTGAATCTCGGCGAAAGCGCCGTAATTGCCGTCACCGCCGAGCCGAAGATCGATGGGCTGAGCTGCTCGCTACGATATGAGAAAGGCGAGCTGGTCCTGGCCGCGACGCGCGGGGACGGCGCGGTCGGCGAGGATGTGACAGCAAATGTGCGCACGATCGGGGACGTGCCGAAGCTTCTCCTCCCCTCCCGCTTGCGGGAGGGGGAAGTCCCCGACATCCTCGAAATCCGCGGCGAAGTGTACATGTCGAAGGCCGATTTCGAGGCGCTGAACGAGCGGCAGGACGCCGCGGGCGCCAAGATCTTCGCCAACCCGCGCAACGCCGCCGCCGGGTCGCTTCGCCAGAAGGATCCGTCGGTCACTGCAGCGCGCCCCTTGCGCTTTTTCGCGCATGGCTGGGGCGAGGCGACCGAGCGGCTGGCCGACACGCAATTTGAAGCGATGAAGCGGATCGAGGGCTTCGGCTTCCCGGTGCCGGACCTCCTGATTCAATGCAGCAGCGTCGCCGAAATGCTCGCCCATTATCGAGCGATCGAGAAGGCGCGCGCCGATTTGCCGTTCGACATCGACGGAGTCGTTTACAAGGTCGACCGGCTCGACTGGCAGGAGCGGCTGGGGCAGGTGGCGCGCGCGCCGCGCTGGGCGCTGGCCCACAAATTCCCTGCCGAGAAGGCTCAGACCACCCTTGAGGCGATCGACATCCAGGTCGGCCGCACCGGCAAGCTGACTCCCGTGGGCCGATTGAAGCCGGTCGGGGTCGGCGGCGTGATGGTCGCCAACGTCACCCTCCACAACCGCGACGAGATCGAGCGACTGGGAGTTCGGCCGGGCGACCGGGTGCTGATCCAGCGCGCCGGCGACGTGATCCCGCAAGTCATCGAGAACCTCACGCGCGACGAGCCGCGGCCTGCTTACGTCTTCCCCGACCATTGCCCCGAATGCGGAAGCGAAGCCGTCGCCGAGGAGGGAGAGGTCGACGTCCGGTGCACGGGCGGGCTGATCTGCCCGGCGCAGCGTTTCGAGCGGCTTCGGCATTTCGTGTCGCGCGGAGCGCTCGATATCGAGGGCTTGGGAGAGAAGAGCATCGCCGAGTTCATCGAGCTCGGCTGGCTGAGCTCGCCCGCCGACATCTTCCGCCTTCGCGACCATCGCGACCAATTGCTCGGCCGTGAGGGATGGAAGGAGAAATCGGTCGACAACCTCCTCGCGGCGATCGAGGCCAAGCGCCGGCCCGACGGACCGCGCCTCCTGTTCGGCCTCGGCATCCGCCACGTCGGCATCGTCACCGCGAAGGACCTGCTGAAATGCTTCGGCACCGTCGAAGAGCTGCGCCGCGCAGCCATGACGGAAAGCGGCGAGGAAGAGCTATCATCGGTCCAGGGTGTCGGCGCCGTCGTCGCCGAGGCGCTCGTCGATTTCTTCCACGAGGCACACAACCGCGAGGCGCTCGACGACCTCCTGTCCGAAGTCTCGCCTCAGCCCTTCGTCAGCGACGCCAAGCAGACCGAGTGGAGCGGCAAGACCATCGTCTTCACCGGCAGCCTCGAAACCATGAGCCGCGACGAGGCCAAGGCGCAGGCGGAGCGCCTCGGTGCGCGCGCGGCCGGTTCTGTCAGCGCGAAAACGGACCTTGTCGTCGCGGGACCCGGCGCCGGCTCCAAGCTCAAGAAAGCCGAGGAGCTGGGCATTCAGGTAATCGGGGAAGCGGACTGGGCCAAGATCGTAGCCGACCTTTGACACGATCAATCAAATAGCCTGACGATCGTATGTTTCAACGATCCCCGCTCGTCCGGCGGATGAAATCCGCGACGTTGTCGTGCAGCTCCACCAGAGTCGGCGGGTGGACGTAGACCATGTGGCCCGACTGGTAATAATGATATTCGATGTTGCTGCGGAGCGCCGGCGGGACGGGCAGGTGGCGCAGCTCCAGGACGCCTTCGAAATAGGGCGTCGAAATGTCGTAATAGCCGCCGTTGACCATCACCTTCATCGTCGGATTCTGCTTCATCGCGACGGCGAGGTCGGGAAGAACGTTGGGGAGCATGATGATCGGGTGGTCCGTTCCCGGCGGCTCGTGCTTGTAGTCCCACTTCGAGTAGACCGGGATTCCGGACTTGAACTCGATCTTCGGCTCGTAGTGGAGCCGGTCGCGGACGTAATTGTGCCAGGCGGCGACATAGGCCGCCCCGATCGCGCTGCCCTGCGGATCGTAGTTGGCGACCTTGCTCAGGGGATCGAGGGTCGCTCCGACGAAGCGCGTGTCTAGCGTTCCCGTGGTCAACTGCTCTTCACCGAAGAGCTCCTTCTGGAACGCGCCATATTCGATGCGCAAGTTGGTCTTCACCAGGTACGGTACCGACAGGCCGGTATAGGCCGCGAGCCGCTCGGCGATGCGCTGGCGTTCCGCGTCGCCAAGCTCATTCCCCTTGATCAGAGCCTGCGCGTACTCGGTCGTCGCGAACTGCTCCACCCCGTCGAGGAAAGCCCGGAGGTCTGCCGGACGGTTTGCGACCTTGTTGAAATACCAGGCCGTCGCAGCATAGGTCGGCAGCGCCGCAACGTAAGGCATGTCTATGCCGGGATTGAGCTGCGGGTCGTCCGGCATCACGTCCCAGTCGAGGATGTCCGACAGCAGCAGCACGCCGTTCAAATCGATGTCCGCATTCTGGAGGGCGAGCGTCATGCCCGCCGCGCGCATCGTCCCATAGCTTTCGCCGAACAGATATTTGGGCGAATTCCACCGGCCGTATTTGGTCAGGAACTGGCTGATGAAATCGGTGAAGGCGCGGATGTCCTGGTCGACCCCGTAAAAGGCCTTCTCCTTGTCCTTCCCGGCTATGCGGCTGAAGCCGGTGCCCGGAGCGTCGATGAAGACGAGGTCGGAGACGTCCAGAAGGCTCTGGTCGTTGTTCACCGTCGGATAGGGCGCTGGAGGCGAATGCTTCGCGTCCGGAATCTGCACGCGCACCGGGCCGAAGGCGCCCATGTGCAGCCAGATGCTCGACGAGCCGGGGCCGCCGTTGAACAGGAAGGTGATTGGCCGGCCCGAGGCTGGCGCGCCCTGCTTGAAATAGGCGGTGTAGAACATCGAGGCCTCGGGCTTCGGACCTTCCTTGTCCTTGTCGTCCGAGGTGTCCGCTTCCTCCTCGATCGCGTCCGTATCCTCCCAGTCC
>JBKPOU010000036.1:0-2598 GCA_046733255.1 Pseudomonadota bacterium | reverse complement strand
CGACCGGATCATATACGACTCGGCGACCGGAAAGATCTTCTACGATGCTGACGGTGTCGGTGGAGTCGCCCAGGTCCTGTTCGCAACCGTCGACCCCGGAACGGCTCTCAACAACGCCGATTTCTTCGGATTTATCTGAGGCGACTGAAGCGCGCAGCAGCCGGATGTTAGCTCGTCAAACAGGGTAAACGGCCCCGGAACCGTGATTATTTCTTCTCGGTAAACGGACTGAAATTAAACTGCTCCCGGATGTGGACCAATGGGGGCCGAGTGGACCGGCGCCGATCCCGCGAATAGCGGGCGCGCTTTCGTTTCCCCAATGGATGATCCGGCTGCGTCTTGCTCGGGCGCGGTCGATTCCTGCCATTCGCTGCCGGTGTGTTGGCAGGGGGGACCAGAGATGAAGTCAGGGAGTGACCTTTTTGCCTGCATTCGCACCGGCCGAGAGCGGCGGGTGGCGCTGAACTGCGCCGGAGTCGTCACCGAATCCGACGGTTGCACCGTCGACGTGACCATCGTCGACGTTTCGAAAGAGGGCTTTCGCCTCCGCTCCATCGAGGAACTCGAGCTCGGAACAGCGATCACCCTCCAGATGCAGGAAGCCCGCCCAGTCCGCTGCGAGATCCGCTGGTCCTGCGGACACGAGGCGGGCGGAGTCTTCCTGGATCCGATCACCATCTAGACCCGAAGCGCGGCGGCGGCCTCCGCCTCGCGCTTCAGGTTACGGGCGAGTTGCGTTTGCCCGTTCAGATACTGCGGCGGCACATGGACGTCGCGATAGTCCAGCGCGGCCGCAGCCCTGAGAGTCCAGAAGGGGTCGATCAGGTGCGGGCGCGCAAGCGCGACCAGGTCGGCGCGACCGGCGGCGAGGATCGAGTTGGCATGGTCGGGCTCGTAGATGTTGCCGACCGCCATGGTCGCGAGGCGGCCCTCGTTGCGAAGCTTGTCGGAAAAGGGCGTCTGGAACATCCGGCCGTACACAGGCTGCGCCTCGGTGGAGGTCTGGCCGGCCGAAACGTCGATCAGGTCCGCGCCTTCATTTCGGAAAGCCTCGGCAATCGCCACGGCATCGTCGGGCGTTATGCCCTCCTCACCCATCCAGTCCGTGGCGGAGATGCGGACCGACATCGGCTTGTCCTTCGGCCAGGCTTCCCGCATCGCCCTGAAGACTTCGAGCGGATAGCGAAGCCGGTTCTCGAGGCTCCCGCCATATTCGTCGGTGCGATTGTTTTGCAGCGGCGTCAGGAAGCCGGACAGCAAATAGCCGTGCGCGGCATGAAGCTCGACCATGTCGAAGCCGCACTCGATCCCCATCTTCACCGCAGTCACGAATTCGTCGCGCACCCGGTCCATGTCCGCGCGCGTCATCGGGGTGGGCACCTGGTTGGCCGGCGACCAGGGGATGTCGCTCGCTGCCATCACCGGCCAGTTGCCCTCGTCGAGCGGGACGTCGTTCCCGTCCCAGCCGAGCCTGGTCGACCCTTTGGAGCCTGAATGGCCGAGCTGGAGGCAGATCTTCGCCTTGCTGTTCGAGTGAACGAAATCGACGATCCGCTTCCACGCGGCGACATGATCGGCGTTCCACATGCCGGTGCAGCCGGGACTGATCCGGCCCTCCGGCGACACGCAGGTCATCTCGGTGAAAAGCAACGCGGCCCCGCCCAGCGCCCGCTCGCCGTAATGGACGAAGTGGAAATCGTTCGGCACGCCGTCGACCGCCGAATACATGGCCATAGGCGAAACGGTGATGCGATTCTCAAGCTCCATCGCGCGAAGCTTGAACGGCGCGAACATTGGCGGCGCGGTCTTGTTCGACCGGCCCTCCGTGGCCCGCTTCCAGAACCAGCGCTCGACGCCCTCGAGCCATTCGCGGTCGCGAAGCCGGAGGTTCTCGTGGCTGATCCGCTGCGATCGCGTGAGGAGCGAATAAGCGAACTGTAGCGGCTCGAAATGCAGGTAGCGGTGAAGCGTCTCGAACCATTCGGTCGAGTTGCGCGCGCTGTTCTGGAGCTTGAGCACCTCGAGGTTGCGTTCTGCCTGATATTCGAACAGCGCGGCGTCGCGCGAAAGGTCGGGGCGGTTCAGGACCTCGGCGAGCTTGATCGCGTCTTCGAGCGCAAGCTTGGTCCCTGAGCCGATGGAGAAATGCGCGGTATGCGCGGCGTCCCCGAGAAGGATGACGTTGCCCACGCTCCAATTATCGCACTTGATGCGGCGGAAGTTCAGCCAGGCGGCGGAGCCGACGAGATGGCTTGCATTGGATTGCAGCGCGTGACCGTCGAGATATTTGGCAAAGAGCTTCTCGCAGGCCGCAATGCTCTCCTCCTGCGACATGCGGTCGAAGCCGAAGTTGCGCCACACTTCCTCCGAGCACTCGACGATGAAGGTCGAGCAATCGGGCGCGAAGCGATAGGCGTGGGCCCAGATCCAGCCATGCTCGGTCTCCTCGAAAGCGAAGGTGAAAGCCTCGAAGACTTTCGGCGTGCCGAGCCAGACGAACTTGTTGGCGCGGACATCGACGTCGACTCCGAATGCGTCGGCATGAGCGTCACGAAAGCGCGAGTTGGCGCCGTCCGACGCGATGACGAGGTCGTAATC
>JBKPOU010000035.1:0-30058 GCA_046733255.1 Pseudomonadota bacterium | reverse complement strand
TCGAGCCGTCAGCGACAGCGCTTCGGAAACCCGAAGCCCCGATCCGTAGAGAAGCAGCAGGATCGCAAGGTCGCGGGCGCCGATCCACGGCTCGGAGGCGAAAGCTCCCGCATCCTCGGCAAGCGCCACTGCGTCCTCGGGGGACGCCGGCCTCGGCAGAGTCTTGGGCCGCCTCGGAGCACGCGTCCGCGGCACCTGCGGCGCCCTGCCCTGCTGCTCGGCGGCATAAGTAAGGAATGCACGGACTCCCGACAACTCGCGGGACGCGGACGCCGCGCCCAATCCACCATTCCTCCGCGATGCGAGAAACGCCCGCAAGTCCGCCGCGCTAACGTCGGTCAGCGCCCGGGCCTGGATCAGCTCGCCGCGATACTGGCCGAGGAATTCGATCAGCCGGTGCGCCGTGCCCACATAGGCCCGCACAGTATGCGCCGACCGCCGCCGGTCATGCGCGAGATAGCTCGCCCATTGAGCGACGAGCGCCGATGCCGGATGCGGAAGATCCCCCACGGGCGAATCTTCCTCTTTCAGGACTCCCGGCGCAACCGATTAATCGTCGTACTTGGCCGTCGTCCTTTCGCGGACCTCGTCCCTCGTCACGCCCGGCGCGAGCTCGATCAGCCTGAACGGGCTGTCGTGGTCCGGCCGCTGGAACACGGCGAGGTCGGTGATGATCATGTCGACGACGTTCCGCCCGGTCAGCGGCAAGGTGCATTCCGGGATGAACTTCGGGTCGCCCCCCTTCGACACATGCTCCATCACGACGATGATCTTCTTGACCCCGGCGACGAGGTCCATCGCTCCGCCCATGCCCTTGATCATCTTGCCCGGCACCATCCAGTTGGCGAGGTCGCCCTTCTCGCTCACTTCCATCCCGCCAAGCACGGCAAGATCGATATGCCCGCCGCGGATCATCCCGAAACTCGTGGCGCTGTCGAAGAAGCTGGTCTGCGGAAGCTGGCTGACGGTCTGCTTGCCGGCGTTGATGAGGTCCGGGTCGACCTCGTCGTCGTAGGGGAACGGCCCGATCCCCAGCATCCCGTTCTCGCTTTGCAGCGTGACCGTCATGCCGGGCGGCACATGATTTGCGACGAGCGTCGGAATGCCGATGCCGAGGTTGACGTAATAGCCGTCGCGCAACTCCTTCGCCGCGCGTTGCGCCATCTGGTCGCGGGTCCAGCCTTGGGTTTCAACCTGCGTCGCCATCATTCACTCCAGTTCCCCGGCGAAGGCCGGGGTCCAGTCCAAAACCAGGGACTCGGCGCACTAGCGCCGCCTGGGCCCCGGCCTTCGCCGGGGAACAGGATCGTCATGCAGCCGCCGCCTCCCTCTCGCGCACCGTCCGAAACTCGATCTGCTTGTCGTACGGGCCGCCCATGATCAGCCGGTTCACGAAGATCGATGGCAAATGGATGCAGTCGGGATCGAGCGAGCCGACCGGAACGATCTCCTCGACCTCGGCGATACAGACCTTGCCGCAGGTCGCCGCCGGCTGGTTGAAGTTGCGGGCGGTCTTGCGGAACATGAGGTTGCCGGTCTCGTCCGCTTTCCAGCCCTTGACGATCGAGACGTCGGCGCGAATTCCGCGCTCGAGCACATAGGTCTCGCCGTCGAACTCCTTTAGCTCCTTGCCTTCGGCAACCTGCGTCCCGACTCCCGTCTTGGTATAGAAGCCTGGAATTCCCGCACCGCCAGCCCGCATCCGCTCGGCCAGCGTCCCCTGCGGAGTGAACTCCACCTCGACCTCACCCGCCAGGAATTGCCGCTCGAACTCCTTGTTCTCGCCGACGTAGGAGCTGATCATCTTCCGGATCTGGCGAGTCCGCAGAAGCTTGCCGAGCGCGACATTGTCGATCCCGCAATTGTTCGATGCGACGGTCAAATCCTTGACCCCGCTTTCGACCAAGGCGTCGATCAGCCGCTCGGGGATCCCGCACAGTCCGAACCCTCCCGCGGCGATGGTCATTCCGTCGAACAGCAGCCCGTCGAGCGCCGCCTTCGCGTCAGGATAGATTTTCTGCATTGCGCCGCAATAGAAGCACAGCGTCGGGGGTCAAGAACGGCTGGAGCGTAACCCCGCTGCAACGATGCCGGCTTCCGCACAGGCAGCGTCATCGGTGGGCGCTTCCCCGGATATTCCGACCGCGCCGATCCTGACCTTCCCATCGGCCGACCAGACCGGGACTCCACCCGGCACGGTGACGACGTGCGGAGCATTGCCGAATCCCGGCGTGTCCCTCGCGCCTGTTGCCATTTCGGCGGTCGAGAAACCCCAGGCTGCGGCGGCCTGCGCCTTGGCGATCGCGAAATCCATGATTCCGCTTCCGTTGCCGTCCATTCGAAGCGCGGCGACGATATGCCCGCCAGTGTCGACCACTACGACTGCGTGAGTCTGCTTCTTTGCCTGCGCTTGGGCAGCGCAGCCGTGCACGATCGCCTCTGCGGCTCGGGCGTCCAGCGATTGCGATTGGGCCGGGGCCGCGAGCAAGGCAGCGATGAGCAAGAGGATGGGACGCATATGGCCTCCGTCATTGCGGAAAGCGCGAGCGTGGATTGGTCGGCTGATGCCCGCAACGGCAGTTCGACGAACTAGCCTCTCAGCTTCGACAGCACGCCCTGGAGCTGCATCGCGTTGCCCATGTCGCCTTCGATCTTGAGCTTGCCGGTCATGAAGGCGGTCATCCCGTCGAGCTCGCCGGCCGCCATCTTCTGCCAGTCGTCCCACGCCATCTTGATCGTCGTGTCCGCCGGGGAATCCTCCTCGGTCACCTGATTGCCCACGCCGTCGAGGTGGATCACCCCCTGCTCGCCGAAGTCGAGCTTCACCGTCTTGCCAGGCACCCAGGCCTGGTTTTCCTGCATCTTCCCCGCAAGTTCCTGCTTGGTCATCGCAAGTCTCCTTTGGAAGAAGCGCCTAGCGAGCCGTTGCCCCCGCTTCAAGCCGAGCCTATCTGGCGGGCATGGGATACGAAACCTCGCTTCAGCTCTTCATCGACGGCGCGTGGAAATCCGGCGAAGGCCGCGACGCGCACGACGTCCTCAATCCGGTCGACGCCAAGCCGATCGCGCAGGTCCCCTATGCGACCAGGGCCGACCTCGACGAATCGCTGGCTGCCGCCGAGCGAACCTGGCCGGAATGGCGCTCGACCGATGTCGAGAAGCGCGGCGCCATCCTTCACAAGACCGCCGCTTTGCTCCGCGATCGCGCCGACCTCATCGCCGCGACCATGACCCAGGAGCAGGGCAAGCCCCTCACGGAGGCGAAGCTCGAGGTGCTGGGCTCGGCGGGGCTGTTCGACTGGTACGCCGAGGAGATCAAGCGCGACTATGGCCGCACGCTCGTCCGGCCCGCGGGCCAGCTCAGCCGGGTGATCCGCCAGCCGGTCGGCCCGACCGCCACCTTCACTCCGTGGAACTTCCCGATCTATTTGCTCGCGAAGAAAGTCAGCGCCGCGCTTGCCGCGGGCTGCACCGTCATTTCCCGCCCGCCGCACGAAACTCCCGGAGTGGCGACGGAGCTGTTCCGGGCGCTAGCCGATGCCGGCATCCCCAAGGGCGTCGCACAGCTCGTCCACGGCGACGCGAACCTGATCAGCGAGACGCTCATCGCCAGCCGGGTCATCCGCAAGGTGAGCTTCACCGGCTCGACCAACGTCGGCAAGCATCTGATGAAGCTGTGCGCCGACAGCATGACCCGGGTGACAATGGAGCTTGGGGGCCACGCCCCGGTGCTGATTTTCGACGATTGCGACCTGGAGAAGACTCTCGACATGGTCGTCCCGCAAAAGTTCCGGAACGCAGGCCAGGTCTGCGTTTCGCCGACCCGCTTCTATGTCCAGAACAGCATTTACGATGCCTTCCTGAAGGGCTTCGCCGAGCGCACGGAGAAGGTGAAGGTCGGCAACGGCCTCGAAGAAGGCGTGAAGATGGGCCCGCTCGCCAATGCGCGCCGCCCCGACGCGATCGACAAGCTGGTCGAGGACGCGAAGACGAAAGGCGCGCGGGTGCTGGCCGGCGGCAACCGCGGCAACCAGGGCTTCTTCTTCCAGCCGACTCTTCTCGCCGACGTCCCCAACGAAGCGGACATCATGAATGACGAGCCGTTCGGGCCGGTCGCGGTGTCGCGGCCGTTCGACACCTTCGAGGAGGTGATCGAGCAGGCCAACCGCCTGCCCTACGGCCTCGCCGCATTCGCCTTCACCGAGAACGGACGCCGAGCCAACCTCATCGGCGACCTGGTTGAAAGCGGGATGGTGGGGATCAACACCATCGCCATCTCCGTCGCCGACGCTCCGTTCGGAGGGGTGAAGGATTCAGGCTTCGGCTCCGAAGGCGGCAAGGAAGGGCTCGAGAGCTACCAGGTCGTGAAGGCCGTTCACCAGGCTTGAGCGCCCGAGCATAAGGCAGCGATTGCGCGGCAATCGCGAGCTTATGTCTAAGAGAGCGCGAAAGCCGGCCAGCGGGGCGCCGAAGGCGAGCCCGACTGACTTCACGCGATTCACTCGCGTGACGGCGCCTCGCCCTCAACCCTCCAGCGCGCTGACCATCACGTAATATCCGTCGGGGTCGCGAAGGGCGAACTCCATCGTCCCCGTCGCCGGGTTGCGGCTCGGCTCTTCTTCGAGCTTCGGAACCAGCCGCCGCGCGGCTTCCAGCGAGCCGTCGAAATCGTCGACGCGGAAAAAGAGCAGCAGCCCGTTCCCCGCGGCAGGCTCGGGGTCGATCAGCGACGGATGGTCGTGCTCACGCCAGCTGTGAAGGCACAGCAGCACCAGCCCGTCATCGTCGATAACCTGGCCGAAGCCTTCATGGACTTGTGGGACTTTCGGAAGGCGGAGCAGCTCCTGGTACCATGAGAGGCTCGTGGGGATGTCCGCGCTTCCGATGATCGTCCAGAGCCGCCTCATCCTGTTCTCCCTCGTCCGGAAGGACCGCCAACGACAAAGAAATTCGCTTCGGTCGCTTCGGTTTTAACCCTTTCTAAGAACCATGGGCCGAAAGTCTTGTCCGAAGATTCGTGGGGAAGGTGAGTTTTATGGGGGCGCATATCCCCGAACTGGAAGCGATGGAAAGCGCGACGGCCGAAGCGCTGTTGAGCTCGCTGAAGACCATCGAGGCGACCGAGCGGCGCAGGCATGCGACGGTCATGAACTACTGGCTGTCGATCCGCGGCGACCGGGCCTTTCCGCCGATCCGCGACCTGGATCCGATCGAAATCTCGGACGCAGGGCCGCACAGCATCCTGCTGGAGATGGTCGGAGGCGGCGAGGACGCCGACATCCGTCACATCGGAAGCGCCATCAAGCCGACATCGAAGGTCGACAAGATCAGCGACGCTCCGGCGAGATCGCTTCTGTGCGCCATCGCCGCCAAGCTGCCGATCGTCGCCGCGACCAAGGACGCCTTCGCGTTCGAGGAAGACTATGAGGGCGACGACGGGCCCGCTCGCTGCTGGGTCACCCTGCTTCCGTTTAGCGCCGGCGGGACCTTGATCGATTTCGTCTACGGATTCGTAAGCCTCGAGCGGCCGGAGGGCTCTGGTGAGACGACGGTGGAAGCGGCCGCCGAGCACGAGCCCCAGGCCGAACCCGAGGCAATCGAAGCATTGATCGAAGAGGCTCAGCAGATCGAAGCAATCGAGCCGGAACCGGAAGCCGAGATTTTCGACGAGGAAGAGGAGCTGGTCCTCGACGAGCTGGCCGAAGA
The DNA here is from genome assembly GCA_046733255.1 of Pseudomonadota bacterium. Taxonomy (GTDB): domain Bacteria; phylum Pseudomonadota; class Alphaproteobacteria; order Sphingomonadales; family Sphingomonadaceae; genus Sphingomicrobium. Next base: position 24,352 of record JBKPOU010000035.1, on the reverse strand, counting down.
GCCCATCGACGAGACCGAGCTGCTTCTGGACCAGCCCGAGCCTGCGGCCGTCGACACCGAGGAAGTGGATGAATCGTCGACCCGTCCGGGCTTCTCGGGCCGCTTTTCCGAAAAGCTCAAGAGCGTGACTGGTTTTTATGGCCGGATCGCGGACCTCGACATGGGACCGTGGAAGGTTGAGACGAACGGCGCCGGCGAATCCGCCGAAGCCGAGGCGGAAGCGGCCGAGGAGCCGCAGCCGGTCGATGAGGCCGAGACCGCGGATGAAGCCGACGTTTCGGAGGAAACCGAGGTCGTCGAGGACAATGAGGCGGCCGAAGAGGACGCCCTCGTGCTCGACGCCGCTGATGAAATCGAGCCGGCCGAAGAGATGGAAGTCCAGCAAGCGGCGGATCAGCCTGCCGAGCAATCATTCAGCACTGGGGAGGGAACCTTGCAGACCAAACTCGCTGAAGTCCGGGCGAAGGCCGACGAGGCCCGCCAGGCGAAACTGCGCGCCAATGCCGCGCTCTACGAAGGACTGAGCGCGGCCTACGACTTCGCTCTCGACGCAGAGAGCGCGCCCGAGGAATATCTCAAGCTCGTCGAGGGACAGGGGCTCAAGATCCAGCTCCGCTCGCCGATGAAGCCGGTCGTCAAGCTCGCCTTCGACGGGCTGTGCGACGACGCCACCATCGGCCAGCTTGAAACTGTGCTCGCCTGGGCCTTGAAGCAGGACCTGCCGCGTGGCTCGCTCGCCGAACAGATCCAGGCCGAAGGCGGGATCGCCGGCATCCTCGGCAAGTCGAACGGGAAAGCTAACTAGGAAGTCTTGGTTGCGGTGTGCGGCCGGTCAGCGCGACGCTGACTTGCCGGCCCGCGAACCGGAGCTTCGCTGGTCGCCCATGCGAAGCGCCTCGACCACCGCATCCACCGCGCACTGGCGCGACAGCTCTGCAAGGGTCTCGTCGGCGGAATCGCCCTGCTTCGAAGCAACCCGGTGAGTCCTGGCGGCTAGGTCGCGAAGCTCGCTGATCGTCGCTTCGGAATGGTCCTGCTGCCCTTGGACCAGTTGGTCGAGAACCGGGTCGGCAAGCGGCTTCGCGAATTCGAGCCCCGCGAACTGCTCGCACTGCCACACGATTCGGCAATATTGGGTCTCGAGCCCCGCGATGCTGAGCAGCACCCAGCTGTCCGGCGCCGCATTCGAATTCGATTCGATCCGGCAACCGTGGGTCGAGACGTCGATGATCTTCACGCCGACGCGGCTTCGGCCGGGCTCCCGCACCGTCGCGTTGAGCCGCAGGGCGGTGCGGTTGACGCGCCGTCGTTCGTGACCGTCGGGTCGAGTCTCGGAGTCGCTCATGTCCGACCGATGGTGCGCGGCAGGAGTGAAGAAATCGTTGTCAAATCGGATGCAGCGCCGGAGCACAGGGCCCGCTCCCCTTCGTGCACGCTACACAAGTGATGCGCCGCTAGCTACAGCGCGCCCATGACCAAGCGTACCGGCGGCCAAATTCTCGTCGATCAGCTCAGGATCAACGGTTGCGACCGGATCTTTACCGTCCCGGGCGAGAGCTTCCTCGCGGTCCTCGACGCGCTTCGCGACACACCGGAAATCGCGGTCACCGTCTGCAGGCAGGAAGGCGGGGTCGCCTATATGGCGGACGCCGACGGCAAGATGACGGGCCGTCCCGGCATCGCCTTCGTGACCCGCGGTCCCGGAGCGACCAACGCGAGCGGCGGAGTTCATGTCGCCTTCCAGGATTCGACCCCGATGATCCTGTTCGTCGGCGATGTCGCCCGGGGAGACCGCGACCGCGAAGGCTTCCAGGAAGTGGACTTCCCGGCCTTCTTCAGTCCGATCGCCAAGTGGGCTGCGCGGATAGAAGACGCCCGGCGAATCCCGGAATATGTCGCCCGGGCATGGCGCGTAGCGACCGCCGGCCGCCCCGGCCCCGTCGTCCTTGCACTCCCCGAAGACATGCTCCGCGATGAGGTCGACGTGCCCGACCGTCCCTGTGTCCCTGCGCTCGCCGAGGAACCCGACCCCGGCGCCGTGCAGGCGATGTTCGAGCTCCTGAAGGAAGCCGCCTCCCCCGTCGCGATCGTCGGCGGCGCCGACTGGAGCCCGCGCGCGGCGCACCATTTCGCCAACTTTGCCTTTCGCTACGGAATCCCCGTCGCCGCCGCCTTCCGCCGCCAGGACGCCATCTGCAACAGCTGCCAGGTCTATGCCGGCCAGCTCGGCTACGGGCCCAATCCGAAGCTCCAGCAGCGGATCCGCGACGCCGACCTTATCCTCGCGATCGGCGCGCGGCTCGGCGAAGCGACCACCGACGGCTACACCCTGGTCACCCTCGACCATCCGGGCCAGACCCTCGTCCACGTCCACCCTGACCCGAACGAGCTCGGCCGGGTTTATCACGCCGATTTGCCGATCTGCGCCGACATGGGCGAGTTCGCGGAGATGGTCGACGACTGGAGCGACCCGGACCTCGTCCGATTCTCCTGCGGCGAGCAGGCGCACAAGGAATGGCTCGACTGGTCGGAGCCGAAGCCGCGCGACGGCGTGAAGCTCGACCTCGGTCCCTGCGTCTCCGCGATGCGCGAGAAGCTTCCGGACACCACGATCATCTGCAACGGCGCCGGCAATTTCTCCGGCTGGTGGCACCGCTACTGGCGCTACGGCCCGATGCCGAGCCAGCTCGCGCCGACGAGCGGGACAATGGGCTACGGTATTCCCGCTGCCGTCGCAGCCTCACTCCGCTTCACCGACCGTCCCGTCGTCGCTCTCGCCGGCGACGGCGATTTCCTGATGAACGGACAAGAGCTCGCCACCGCCGCGCAATATGGCTGCGATATCCTGGTGATCCTCGTCGACAACGGCTCTTATGGGACGATCCGAATGCACCAGGAGCGCGAATATCCGACGCGCATCTTCGCCACCGACCTCAAGAACCCAGACTTCGCCGCCCTTGCCCGCGCCTATGGCGGCTGGGCCGGGACAGTGGAGAAGACCGAGGACTTCGAGCCCGCTCTCGACGAGGCGGTTAAGCAAAAGGGCGTCCGGCTGATCCATTGCAAGACCGACGTCGAGCAGATCAGCAATGCGACGACCATTTCCAAGCTGCGGGAAAAGACGCGTTAGCTACAGCCCGAACGGATAAGTCTCGTCTTCGCCCGGGCGCTGTTCGCCCGGAAGCGGGGTGACCGCCCTGGTCTCGTCGAACCAAACCCAGCCGTCATACTGGCGCGGCAGGATGCACTGCGAATAATGGCTCCAGCGCTCGGTGTCGGGGCGGTAGATGACACCAATGAAGCGCTCCAGGCGCGGCGTCATCAATGCCTCCCGGATCTCGCGCCCGATTTCCTGGGGCCTCAGGTCGAGCAGGAATCGCTGAAGCCTGCTGTCGTGCGAGGCGCGCTCGTAGCTGCCTTCGAGCGACGGGTTCACCGCCTTGACCTGCATCGGCTCGTCCCAGTCATCGGCGGCGGCGACTGTCCCGGTATGAGTTCCGAAGCCGATCAGCCGGGCCTTTGCGTCGAACCTCTCCTTCACCAGCTGGCCGACGTTGAGCTCGCTGCGCACCTGCCCCATCTCGGTGAATGCCGCATTCCCGATATGGCTGTTGTGAGCCCAGACCACCGCCTTCGAGGCCGGCCCCTTCGCGTCGAGTAGCTGGGTAAGCGTCTCGAACATGTGCGTGTCGCGCAGGTTCCAGCTCTCCGCCGCGCCCTCGTACATCACCCGATAATAGGCCTCTGCATTCTTCACGACGCGTGCGTTCGCCGCGGCGTCCAGCCACTCGTCGCATTCCTGGCTGAGACAGTCGAAGTTGCGCTGCATCAGGTCCATTAGCATCTGGCGCGCGGGCACTTCGCAGCGCGCATAGCCTTCGTGGAGCGACATCGCCCCGTAGCGCTGCGGGTCGTCCGCCCATGGCTCGAGACAGCCGTAGCGCGTCTTCGCCACATTGGCGGCTTCCGGGTCCTCCTCTTCCAGGAAGTCGATCACCGCCCGCATCGACATGCTCATGTTGTAGAGGTCGAGCCCGTAGAAGCCGGCCATCGCCGAATAGTCGCGCCCGCGGTTGTGGCGGCGCATCCAGCGGATGAGGCTGTCGAACTCGCGATTGCGCCACATCCACGTCGGGAAGCGCTCGAACGCTCTTTGCTCTCCCTCGCGGGGCTCGCGATGACGGACGTAGCGGTCGACCGTCGCCGCGTCTGGCCAGTCGGCCTCGACGGCGACGATTGAGAAGCCGTGATGGGCGATCAGGCGCTTCGTGATCTGCGCCCGTGCCCGGTAGAATTCGCTGGTGCCGTGGCTCGCCTCGCCGAGGCAGACGACGCGCGCGTCCCCGAACCGGTCGAAGAACGCCCCGAACCGGTCATCGTCGATGTCCGGCAATGGCTCCGCCGACGTCCGGATAAGCTCCGCAAGATCGCGCGCGAGAATCTCAGTCATCGCTCCATCCTTCCTCTCCGATGAGGGGAACGAAGCGCACTCCGCCAAGGTCCTCGGTGATCAGCTGGCCCGCCGGCCCTTTCGTCACCTTGACCAGCTTCTGGACCCAGCCGGGGTCGCCGACCGGCATGACGATCCGGCCCCCGTCCGCGAGCTGTTTCACCCACGGCGGAGGGACATGGCTTCCGCTGGCGGCGGCGAGGATCGCGTCGTACGGCGCTTCCGGCTCCCAGCCTCGCGTGCCGTCGGCCTCGACGATGCGCACATTGTCGTAGCCGAGCCGCCGCATCCGCTCCTCGGCGACCTTGACGAGGTCGGGCTGCCGCTCGATCGCGACCACCTGGCCGGCGATCCGGCTCATTACCGCCGCCGCGAAGCCGGAGCCCGCGCCGACCTCGAGCACCCTGTCGCCGGGCTTGATCTCGGCCGCATGGATCATCAGCGCGACGATGTAGGGCTGTGAGATCGTCTGCCCGGCCTCGATGGGTAGCGGGTGATCGCCGTAGGCGAGCTCGCGATAGTCCGGCCCCAGGAACTCCTCCCGGGGCACCGCTCGGAACGCCTCGAGGATCTTCGGATCGCGTATTCCGCGGCTGTGGATCTGCCGCTCGATCATCGCATCGCGCTCGGCTGCGAAGTCTGTCATGGTCTCTGCCATGCGTCACCACCTCTAGACCCCATCAACTCGAATTGGACGGAGGCCGTTCCCGATGAAAGACATGGTCGACCGGTTCGCAGGCTCGGTCCCGGCGAGTTACGACAGGCTGATGGTGCCGCTGCTGTTCCGGCCTTACGCGGAGGAGCTGGCGCGCCGGGTGCGAGCGCTGGCGCCTCGGCGGGTTCTCGAGACGGCTGCCGGGACCGGTGCAGTAACCGAGGCCCTTCATGAGGCGATGCCGGAGGCGCTGATCGTCGCGACCGACCTCAACCAGCCTATGCTCGACGTCGCAGCGCAGCGGGTGCGCTCGCCCAACGTCCAGTTCCAGGCCGCGGACGCGCAGGACCTGCCCTTCGACGACAACAGCTTCGATCTCGTCGCCTGCCAGTTCGGAGCGATGTTCTTTCCGGACAAGGTTCGCGGCCACTCGGAAGCGAGACGCGTGCTTCGCGACGGAGGCGTGTACCTGCTCGCGATCTGGGACAGGATCGACCGCAACGCCGCCAGCGACGCCGCTCAGCAATCCCTGATCGACCTCTTCCCCGACGAGCCGCCCTTGTTCATGCGCGAAGGCCCTTTCGGCTATCACGACCCGAGCCGGATCGAGCACGACCTGCGCGAAGCGGGCTTCGAACAGATCGCGATCGACACGGTGGAGCTGACGAGCCGAAGCCCCTCGTCAACCGAGGCGGCGACGGCGCTCTGCTACGGCACGCCGATGGGTGCCGAGATCGAAGATTTCGGGCCGGGCGCTCTCGACGAGGCGTTCGAGCGGGTGAAATCGGCATTGCGCGAATTCGATGGCCCCGATGGCTTCGTGGCGCCGATGTCGGCGCACATCGTGACCGCGACTAGATAAGCCCAGCCAGAGGGCTGCTCGGGTCGGCGTAGCGGCGCTTGCCCATGCGTCCTGCGAGGTAGGCCTCGCGGCCCGCCTCGACCGCAAGGTTCATCGCCCGCGCCATCCGGATCGGGTCCTTCGCTTCGGCGATAGCCGTGTTCATCAGCACGCCGTCGCAGCCCAGTTCCATCGCGACCGCGGCATCGCTCGCGGTGCCGACTCCGGCATCGACCAGCACCGGCACCTTTGCGCCCTCGACGATCAGCCGGATGGTGACGAGGTTCTGGATTCCGAGCCCGCTTCCGATCGGCGCTCCAAGCGGCATGATCGCCACGGCGCCGGCTTCCTCGAGCTGCTTGGCGGCGATGGGATCGTCGACGCAATAGACCATCGGCTCGAAGCCCTCGTTCACCAGGACCTCGGTCGCTTTCAAAGTCTCGCGCATGTCCGGGTAAAGCGTCCGGGCCTCGCCGAGCACTTCCAGCTTCACCAGGTTCCAGCCGCCCGCCTCGCGGGCCAGCCGAAGCGTCCGGATCGCCTCGTCGGCGGTGAAGCAGCCGGCGGTGTTGGGAAGATAGGTGATCGTCTTCGGATCGATGAAGTCCGTCAGCATCGGCTGGTTCGGGTCGGCGATATTCACGCGGCGGACGGCGACGGTGACGATCTCCGCGCCCGACGCCTCGACCGCGGCGGCATTCTCGGCGAAATCCTTATACTTGCCGGTGCCGACGATCAGGCGCGACGTGAAGGTCCGCCCCGCGACGGTCCAGGTATCGGCGGAGACGGGTTGCGGTGCGTTCATTCAGCCTCCTCCGACGAAATGGACGATCTCGAAGGAGTCGCCATCATTGACCGCCACGTCGCCGAGCGTCGACCTCGGAACCACTTCGAGATTGTGCTCGACGGCGACCTTGCGAGGATCGATTCCGATCTCCTCGAGCATCGCGGCGATGCTGGCGCCGGCGGCAATCGTCCGCGGCTCACCGTTTACGGTTACCGAGATCAACTCTTTGGCAAGCATTTCAGCCATTTATCCAAGGCGCTTTGTGCAAGGCATCTGGGGCTCATATAGAGACGCGCGATGCGGACGCCACCCGCAGTTGCGAGACTGGACGCCGCGGCAAAGCTCTGCAAGGGGACTGCCGCAAAGCTTTAGGGGAGTATGATGGCCGGACCAGCCAAGGCGGGCGGTGCGAAAGACGCTATGCGTATCGATCCCGCGCTCGTCCGCGAGCTCGCCGAGCTCCTGACCGAGAACAGCCTCACGGAGATCGAGGTCGAGGACGGCGACCGCAAGATCCGCGTCCAGCGCAATCTCTTCGCGTCCGCGGCGCCCGCAACGGCGTCCGCGCCGGCCGCCGCTGCTCCCGCACCGCAGCCGATGACGGCTCCGCCGATGCACGGCGAGGCCCCGGTCGGCGACCAGGGCGGCGAGAGCGTCCGCTCGCCGATGGTCGGAACCGCCTTCCTCGCGGCCGAGCCGGGCGCCGACCCGTTCATCAAGGCCGGCGATTCGGTGAAGGCCGGCGACACCTTGCTGATCGTCGAGGCGATGAAGGTGATGAACCCGATCACCGCCCCCCGCGCCGGCACGGTCAAGCAGCTGCTCGTCGAGAACGGCCAGCCGGTGGAGTTCGACCAGCCGCTCGTCCTGCTGGCGTAGCATGCCGATCCAAAAGCTTCTCATCGCGAACCGCGGCGAAATCGCGCTTCGAATCCACCGCGCCTGCCACGAAATGGGGATCCGCACGGTCGCGGTGCACTCGACCGCCGATTCCGACGCGATGCACGTGCGCCTTGCCGACGAGACGGTGTGCATCGGCCCGCCGCCGGCGACCGAATCCTACCTGAATATCCCCAACATCATATCGGCGGCCGAAATCGTCCACGCCGATGGGATCCATCCCGGCTACGGCTTCCTGTCCGAGAACGCCTCCTTCGCCGAGATCGTCGAGAGCCACGACATCATCTGGGTCGGCCCCAAGCCGGAGCATATCCGGACGATGGGCGACAAGATCGAAGCCAAGCGGACCGCGGCCAAGCTCGGCCTTCCGCTGGTGCCCGGGTCCGACGGCCCGCTCGAAAGCGTCGCCGACGCCAAGAAGCTCGCTGAATCGATCGGCTATCCGGTGCTCATCAAGGCGGCGTCCGGCGGCGGCGGCCGGGGGATGAAAGTCGTTCCTGACGAAGACCAGCTTGAAAGCCTGATGAGCCAGGCCGCGTCCGAAGCGCGCTCGGCGTTCGGCGACGACACGGTCTACATGGAGAAATATCTCGGCAATCCGCGCCACATCGAGTTCCAGGTGTTCGGCGACGGCAAAGGCCACGCCGTCCACCTCGGCGAGCGCGACTGCTCGATCCAGCGGCGCCACCAGAAGGTGCTCGAGGAAGCGCCTTCTCCGATCATCTCGGCGCAGCAGCGCTTCGCGATGGGCACGCTCGTCGCCAATGCGATGGCGGAGATGGGCTATCGCGGCGCCGGCACCGTCGAATTCCTCTACGAGGACGGCGAATTCTACTTCATCGAGATGAACACCCGGCTGCAGGTCGAGCATCCGGTGACCGAGATGATCACCGGCATGGACCTCGTCCGCGAGCAGATCCGCGTCGCAAACGGCGAGGGCCTGTCCTGCACGCAGGACCAGATCAACCTCCACGGCCACGCGATCGAATGCCGGATCAATGCCGAGGACCCGCGCACCTTCATCCCCTCGCCGGGCCTGGTGAAGAATTACGTCGCGCCCGGGGGCATGCACGTACGCGTCGATAGCGGCCTGTACACCGGGTATCGGGTCCCGCCCTATTACGACAGCATGATCGCAAAGCTGATCGTCTATGGCACGACTCGGGAGCGGTGCATCATGCGCCTCAAGCGCGCTCTGGAAGAGTTCGTCGTCGAAGGCATGAAGACCACCGTTCCGCTGCATCAGCGGATCGTCCGCGACCCCGAATTCCTTGCCGGCGATTACACGATCAAGTGGCTCGAAGCCTGGCTGGAGAAAAATCCGGAATAGGCTGTCCGGGGGACAGCATACCGACGGATTTCCGGAATAGGCTGTCCGGGGGACAGCATACCGACGGATTTCCGGAATAGGCTGTGCGGGGACAGTCATCTCCTGCCCCGCCTCAGTCGCCTTCCTGCACCACCGGCTTGGGAGGCGGCAGGCGGGTCGACAGTGCATAGAAGGCAAGACCGAACGCCGCTCCGAACGCCCAGCCCGCGACCGCGTCGCTCGGCCAATGGTGACCGAGAATGACCCGGATGATGCCGTTGCTTCCACCGACCGCAACCGCGGCCGCGACCAGCAGGCGGTTGTTCTTCGCCCCGTTCGTGAGCAGCAGTGCGACCAGCAGATAGGCCGTCATCGGATCGACGACCCGGGTCGGAGGAAACGACGGGTCATGGAGATCGGGCAATCCATCGAGGCCGAACGGACGCGGCCGGCCGACGAAGTCGCGCAGCGCCGCCGCCGCGGAATGGGCCATCATGGTCCCGACGATCGGCAGCGATGCGCGCCAATAGTCACGCTGGACGATGAGATAGGCCCCCGCGCACAAGGTGAACATCGCGACCGCTTCGCGCGAGCCGATATGCCCGACCATCCGCGCCAGGAACTTCAGATAGGCGTTATTGCCCACATAGACGGCGCTCAGCAAACCCCGGTCGATGGTTTCGATGCCGACCGACCAAACTGAAATCCAGGTCAGGACCAGCGCGCCAAGAAGCAACGCCAACGATATCTTCGATAGCCGCGCGCGCTGCGGCTCCAGCAGCAAATCGTCCACCGCGCTCTCGGCCGAGACGCAACGCGGCCGCATGGAGCTCGGTTCTATAGGCTCCGACGACATAAACTCCGCTCCTGCCGCCAGCCCAGCGTTGGTTAGCCTCTTTTGTCAGAATTGACGTTTACGTAAGTTAGTGGCGTAGATTCAAGCCCTTCTGCCCGGCGGATGCTTTGGCTCAGCTAGTCGGTCGTGCCCCAGACGAAGAGGATCGTCAGCGCGGACGTCGTGCCCAGGGCGAACGATTTGGCGAGCGCAGCTTCGCCGCTATCCGTGCCCCATTGGAAGAGCCCGGCCCCGACCATGAGGGCGAGGACGAACCACGAAAGGAGCGCTAGTCCGCCGGCCCAGACGGCGGTTGTCTTGGCCTTCTTGAATTGCTCGGGAGAGCCGGATCTCGCCGCGAACAGGTCCCACGCGCCCTTGAAGGCCGTTGCCGCGAGGGCGAGCTGCAACAAAGTGATCAGCGCAAACCCGGCCCAGCTTACGGCCGGAGAAACCGTCGCCGGCAGCGCCGTCTCGACCTCGTGACGCATTGCGCCGATGTCGCCGAGGTTCTGCAGCGCATACATCGACGCGGTCAGCCCGATCAGCGAGACGAGCAGGCTCTTGAACAGTCTCATTCCCCGCACCTCTGCCCCTTGCGACATCGCGAACGATCAGCCGGCCAGCGGTGAACAGCAATCGGGAATGTCCGCAATGGCTGGAAAGACACCGTTCATCACGCCTGTGCTTCATTTCGTCACAGTGATGACCTCGGACTGGATCGCAGTCCCCTCATGGACCGTTGTCAGCCCTTCGGGTCGGGTTCGGGGTGTCGATCAATCCTGGAGGAGGATGAAATGAAACGCCTGCTTATCTCCGCCGCTGCCGTGAGCAGCCTCGCGCTGGGTGGTTGTACCACCGACCCCTACAGGGACCATGTGGTCGCCAGCGGCGCCACTGGAGCCGTGATCGGTGCGGGCGCCGGTGCGCTCGCGGGTTCAGTCATACCTGGGATCGGGACCGGTGCTGGCGCGGCGGTCGGCGGAGCGCTGGGCGGAATGGTCGGAGCGATCGTCGGCGACCGCCAATATTATCGCGATACGCGCGGCTATTGTTACTACGTCGACCAGCATGGCCAGGTTCATTACAATTACAAGGTGAGGTGCTAGCCGCCCTCTGGTTCGAACTCGAGCAGATCGCCCGGCTGGCAGCCGAGCACTTCGCAGATCGCCTCGAGAGTTGAGAAACGGATCGCGCGCGCCTTGCCGGTCTTGAGGATCGACAGGTTGGCGAGCGTGATGTCTATCCGCTCGGCTAGCTCGGTCAGAGTCATCCGCCGCTCGTGCAGCAGCTCGTCGAGCCGGACTGAGATCGGCATCAGACCGTGCCTTCGAGATCTTCGCGCATCAGCGTCCCTTCGGCGAAGACCCGCGCGAGGACGAAGGTCAGGATCACCGCCAGCCAGCCGCTGACGGAGAAGCCCGCGTCGAGGTGGAGCGGGAAGTCCTTGCTGGCGATCGCCTTGCCGATCGTGCCGATCACCATGCTCAGCAGCTGCAGCGCGAGCAGCGCCCACGCGATGGCGTTGATCCGATAGGCGTTGGCGGCGACGAACGGGTCGCCGCGGCTGACCGTCTCGACGATCCGCACCAGCCGGGTGAGAATGAAATAGTTGAGCGGGACGGCGAGCAAGCCAAGCGTCGCAATCGCGGTGAGCCCGATCATGATCGGTTTCGGATCCATGCCCGAAGGAACGTCGATCGCCTTCATGAACCAGGTTGGATTCGAATTTGCGAAAATGACGAGCCCGAGGATCGCCACCCCGTACAGCAAGTTGAGGACAATCAGGATTCGAAGGACGATGTAAGCCATCGGAAGGACGGTGGATCGGGGTCGGGTCATCGGCTGCACTCCAGCGAATCAAATTATCGATAAACGATATGCTATTTATCGTTTTTCGGCAAGTCTGTTTGAATCACCGAGCCGCGCCGGACATTGATCGTTCATCCGGCAACTGCCATAGGACAGGCGCATGACGCACGCGTTCGCCACGGCCGCTTATTATTATCCCGACGAGGTTGGGACCGGCTGACGCGCGCCTGAAGCACAGACGACCAACCTCCACCCGCCCAGCCCCCGCTCGGCGGGTTTTTTGTTGCGTGAAGAAAGGACCGAGGAATGTTTCGACCCGACGACGAACAGGCCCCCCAGCCGGGCAAGGGCGGCTGGCAAAGCTATGTCGTTCCCCAGGGCTGGGACTCGTTCGCCGAGGAAGACCACGCCGTCTGGGACCTGCTGTTCGCTCGCCAGTGCGAGCTTCTCGGGACCCGCGTCGTGTCGCCCTTCCTCGACGGGATCGACCTGTTGCGCCTGTCGCACCCCGGGATTCCCGAGCTGGGCGAGCTGAACGCAATCCTCGAACCGCGAACCGGCTGGCGGACCGTCGCCGTTCCCGGCCTCGTCCCTGACGCGATCTTCTTCGCGATGCTGGCGGAGCGAGTCTTCCCGGTGGGCAATTTCATCCGCCTTCGCGAGCAGCTCGATTACCTCGAAGCGCCCGACTGTTTCCACGATTTGTTCGGCCACATCCCGATGCTCGCGCACCACGACTTCGCGGAGATGGTCGAACATGTCGGGCGTCTCGGCCTCGCGGCCATCGCGGCGGGCGAAGGCGACCGCGCCGCGCGGCTGTACTGGCACAGCGTCGAGTTCGGGCTGGCGGACGAGCAGGGCGAGCTCAAGATCCTCGGGGCGGGCCTCGCATCAAGCTTCGGCGAGGCGCATTTCAGCCTGGAGAGCGAGCACGTACAGCGCCTGCCCTTCTCGCCCGAGCGAGCCGTTCACACGGCCTACAAACACGACGCTTTCCAGCCGCGCTACCTCGTTTCGGAAAGCCTCGAGTCGACGGTGAGAGCGCTGCTCTGCCTGACGCCGGATGGGCTGCTCGAGCTCTAGCTAAGCCTCGACGGCGTAATCGTCGCCGTAGAACTTGCTGGTGCTCCGAGTGTGGAAGGCGATCGCCTTGACCGGCTCGTATTTCGGCTCGCCGAGGCCGGGGAGGACTTCGAGCAGCTCGTCTTCCCACAGGTACACGGCCATCGGGAAGGACACGCGGGCGCTCGTCATGTGCGAGCCGTCGCTTGGCTTTCCGACGCGGTGCGTTGTCGACGGATAAATGTCGTTCGACAGCAGCTGCATGTAATCGCCGGTGTTGATGATGATCGAGCCCGGCGGCGCCTTCATCCGCACCCACTTTCCGCTTCGGTGGTTCCAGACCTGCAAGCCGTCGACCCTGCTCGCAGGCAGGATGGTGAACAGGTCGACGTCCTCGTGGCCGAGCAGCCGCCCTGCCCCCGAGCTCGCCTGCTCGGCGCTCATCGGCGGGTAATAGTTCAGCCGAAGCCCGAAGTTCGTTTCCGTGAGCTTCTCGTCCAGCAGGTGGGGATCGCACCCGAGTCCCTGCAGCATCGCCTGGGCGATGGGCTTGAACAGCGCTTCGTGAGCGAGGACCAGCGGCCGGAAATAAAGCTCGAACTCCGCGCGCGGCCAGAAGTCCTCGGGCCGGAACGGTGCGTCGCGCTGCTGGGGAATGTCGAACGCCCGCCGGCACCAGACCCAGCCTTCGACCAGGTCGGGGTGGATGTCGCTCGTCTCCTCTATCGGGAAATAGCCCTGGCTTACCGAGCCGTGCCGGCTGGCTCGGAACCGCTTCTTTTCCTCGAGCGGAGTGGAGGTGAACAGCTCGTGCACCCCCTCCTCCATTGCTTCGTAAAGCGCCGCGTCGACTTCGTGCCCCGTCAGGACAGCGAAGCCGATCTCGCGGAGCGCCTGTCCGAACTCCGCGGCAAAACGCGCCTTCTCGGCCGCATCGCCGTGCTGGAACCGCCCGAAATCGAGCGTTGCGATCTCGTAATCCTCGTCGAACTCGTCGCCCGCTCCTTCGGCCAGCCGATAGGTGTGCGCTTTTGCGACCTGGTCGTATTTCCTGAACTGGGGACTGAGCGCGCTGACGTCGGCCATGGTGCGACCTTAACCGCTGTGACCGCTTGCCGACAGGCCCTTGCTCAAACCGCGCCGATCAATCTCAATGCGACGCCGGCCGCGGCGCATATGCCAAGCACCTGCAGCACGGGCATCTTCCAGCGGAAAACGAGAAGCCCGGCCGCGAAAGTCAGGATGAGAGCGGGAACGTTCACGCTCTCCCACAGCGGCACGTCGAGCGTCATTCCGGCAATTCGCTTTTCTTCGAGCCGTCCAAAGAGGGCGTGGAGCGCGAACCAGAGCGCCAGGTTGACGATCACTCCGACCACCGCCGCGCTGATCGCGGCCAGCGCTCCTGCGAGCGCCTCGTTTCCGCGCAATCGCTCCACGAAGGGTGCGCCGAGGAAAATCCACAGGAAGCAGGGCGTGAACGTCACCCATGTCGTCAGGACCGCGCCCAGCGTCGCGGCAACCAGCGGGTTCAAGGCTCCGGAGTCCCGGTAAGCGGCGAGAAACCCGACGAACTGGGTGACCATGATCAGCGGCCCCGGCGTGGTCTCCGCCATCCCGAGCCCGTCGAGCATCTCGCGCGCCGTCAGCCAATGGTACGTCTGCACCGCCTCCTGCGCGACATAGGCAAGCACCGCATAGGCGCCGCCGAACGTGACGACCGCCATCTGGCTGAAGAAAATTCCGATGCGGCTGAACACGTCGGAGGGGCCGAGCAGCGCAACGAGCGCCGCGAGTGGCACCAGCCACAACAGCAGCAAGATGCCGGAGATCGTCAGCGACCAGCAAAGGTTCGGCTTTGCATGCTCGGGAAGCATTTCCCCTAGAAGCGTATCCCGGTCGTGGACCGCCGCAGGTCCGCCGCCGTGTGCAACCGGCTTGAAGGAGACTGGAGCGAGCAGGCTTCCGGCAAAACCGATCGCCGCAGCCCCGAGAACGATCAGCGGGAACGGAAGCCTGAAGAGGAAAATGGCTATGAAAGCGGCAAGCGCGGTCGCCCGGAGCGGCAGGCTCCGCATCGATCGCGAGCTTATTCGCACAGCCGCCTGGAGCACGATGGCGAGGACCGCGGCCTTCAGGCCGAAGAAAAGCCCTTCGACAGCCGGCACTCGGCCCAGCAGGACGTAGACATAGCTCAGCGCGAGGATGGCGAAGAATCCGGGAAGCACGAACAAGATGCCGGCGACAAGTCCGCCGCGAGTGCGATTCAGGAGCCAGCCGATGTAGATTGCAAGCTGTTGCGCTTCAGGTCCGGGCAGCAGCATGCAGTAGTTGAGCGCGTGGAGGAATCGCTCCTCCCCGATCCACCGTTTCTCCTCGACGAGAATCCGATGCATGACGGCGATCTGACCGGCCGGTCCACCGAAGCTCAGCGCGGCAACGCGCGCCCACACCCTGGCGGCTTCGTTGAAGTCGACGCTCTCTGGGGCGCCGCGCGGCATCGGTCAAAAGCTCGGCTTCGCCGAGGCGACGATCCGGCTTTCGTAGATTGCCACGATCCCCGAGCGGTCCGGAGGAGGCAGGCCGACCCTCATCAGCTGATCGCCCGGTAGATGCCGTAGAGGCTCGTGATGGTAAGCACGATCCCGACCATGACGAGCAAAAGCTTCGGCCGAGTGCGCCGGGCGACCACCGCGGCGATGGGGGCTGCCGCAACTCCGCCGATGAGAAGACCGAGAGTCGCCGCGGAAAAAGCCTGGAGGCCGAGCGAGAGGATGAAGGTGACGGAGGCGCTGACGGTGACCAGGAACTCGGCCGTGTTGACCGTTCCGATCGTCCGCCGCGGTTCTGCGCCCTGGACGAGCAAATTGCCCGTGACGACCGGCCCCCAACCGCCCCCGCCCGCAGCGTCCAGGAAGCCACCGGCGAGTCCGAGCGGCTCGACGATCCGCGGAGGCTTGTGCTCCGGCGGATAATGAATCCCCCGCCAGATCAGGTAGCCGCCGATCGATGCCAGGTAAGCGAGCACGAACGGCTTGACCGTCGCCGCATCGATCTGCGTCAGGACATAGGCGCCGAGGATAGCGCCGATGACGCCCGGGAGTGCCAGCCTCAGCAGCATCTTCCAGTCGACGTTGCGGTGGTAGATGTGGCTGATCCCGGACACGCCCGTGGTGAAGCATTCGACGGTATGCACCCCGGCAGACGCGACTGCCGGCGGCACTCCCAGGGTGACGAACAAGGTGGTCGAGATGACTCCGAAGGCCATTCCCAGGGCGCCGTCGATAAGCTGCGCGAGAAACCCGACGGCAATGAATGGCAAGAGTATCTCGAGGAAATCGGCACCCGAGTTCAGCATCGAGGACCCCTGCCGCCGGACGGGGACAGTCCCCGAGTCGCGCCCGAAGCAATCATCTTTAGCCGCGGGCTAGACAATATTATCGAAAGTCGGCCTGGCGCACGGAAAAGTCATTCCGGCGCTGAAACCTACTGATCCACGGGTGGCGCTCCCGCCCCGGCGGCGACTCTCTCACTCGAGGAAGGCGCGGACAAACGCGTTCGCGGGCGAGCCCTGGATCTCGGACGGCGTTCCGAACTGCTCGATATGGCCGTCGTTGAGCAGCGCCACCTGGTCGGCAAGAGTGAACGCTTCCTCATGGTCGTGAGTCACGAAGATCGAGGTCAGGCCCAGCTCGTTGTGGATTCCGCGAAGCGCGTCGCGAAGCTCGCGCCGGACCTTCGCGTCGAGCGCCCCGAACGGCTCGTCGAGCAGCAGGATGCGGGGATTGCGGGCGAGGGCTCGAGCGAGCGCGACCCGCTGCCGCTGCCCTCCCGACAATTGGCTCGGATAGCGCGACCCCAGCTTCGGCAACTGCACGAGCCCCAGCAGCTCCTCGATGCGCGACTGGATGGCCTGTTTCGACGGCCGCGAGCGGCGCGGCATGACGTTGAGGCCGAAGGCGATGTTCTGTGCGACCGTCATGTGCCCGAACAGCGCGTAATGCTGGAAGACGAAGCCGATGCCCCGCGAGGCCGGCTTGTCGCGCGTGACGTCGCGATCGCCGAAGCGGACGCGTCCGGCCTCCGGCAGCTCCAGCCCGGCAAGGATACGCAGCAGCGTCGTCTTGCCCGAGCCGGACGGGCCCAGCAGGGCGACGAACTCGCCTTCGCGGATCGTCAGCGACACGTCGTGAAGCGCAGGTGTGGCGGAGAAGCTCTTCGAGATATTCTCGATGCCGATCGACATGTCAGTGGCGCGCCGCGAGCTCGTCGCGATGTCGCCATTCGAGCGCTGACTTGAGCCCGAGCGTGACCAGTGCGAGAAGAGTGAGGAGCGAGGCAAGGGCAAAGGCGGCGACAAAGTCGTAGTCATTGTAAAGTGCCTCCACTTGAAGCGGCATCGTGTTGGTCTCGCCGCGGATGTGACCGGAAACGACACTGACGGCTCCAAACTCCCCCATCGCCCGAGCGTTGCACAGGAGCACGCCGTAGAGCAGCCCGAAGCGGATATTCGGGAGAGTTACGCGCCAGAACGTCTGGAAGCCCGAAGCTCCCAGCGTGAGAGCCGCCTCTTCCTCCGCCCGTCCCTGCAAGGTCATCAGTGGAATGAGCTGCCGGGCTACGAACGGAAAGGTGACGAACATCGTCGCGAGGACAAGGCCGGGAAGGGCGAAAATGATTCGGATGCCGTTGGCGTCGAGCCAGGGCCCGAACCATCCGGCGGCTCCGAATAGAAGGACGAAAACCAGGCCCGACACCACGGGCGAGACGGAAAACGGCAGATCGATGAGCGTGGTCAGCGCCGTCTTGCCGCGGAAATCGAACTTCGAGATCGCCCAGGCCGCGGCAATTCCAAAGACGGTGTTCAGCGGCACCGAGATGGCGGCGACGATGAAGGTCAGCTTTATCGCAGCTCTGGAATCCGGCGCCGATATGGCCGCGGCCCATAGCGCCCAGCCCTTGCGGAACGCTTCCGTGAGCACCGCCCCCAGGGGGAGCAGCAGCATGAACGCGACATATGCGACGGCAACGCCGATGAGGACCGCCTTTACGGCCGTCGGCTCGCGAAGCTTTCCCGCCGCCATCAGACGAGCCTCCGGCTCTGCCAATGCTCGATCTGGTTGAGGAGCAGCAGGATCGCGAATGAAATGAGAAGCATCACGCAGGCGATCGCTGCCGCCCCAGAATAATCATATTCCTCCAGCTGCGTGATGATGAGGAGCGGTGCGATCTCCGATTTGAACGGCATGTTGCCGGCGATGAAGATCACGGAGCCATATTCGCCTGCGCCTCGCGCGAACGCGAGGGCGAAGCCGGTCGCCAGTGCCGGCGCGATGGTCGGCAGGATGACCCGGAAAAATGTCTGGAGGCGCGTCGCTCCAAGGGTCAGCGAGGCTTCCTCCGTCTCGCTGGAAAGGTCGGCGAGCACGGGTTCCAGAGACCGGACGACGAACGGCAATCCAATGAAGATCAGCGCCACCACCACTCCCGCCGGCTTGTAGGCAATGGCCACTCCCGCTTTCGCGAGAGCACCTCCAATCAAGCCGGTGTCGGCATAAAGTGCGGTCAACGCGATTCCCGCGACAGCGGTCGGTAGCGCGAACGGCAAGTCGATGACGGCGCTCAGCATCTTGCGGCCGACGAAGCGGTATCGAACGAGCACCCAGGCCACGAGGAGCCCGAACACGCAGTTCACGGCAGCCGCGATAGCGGCCGCCCCGAACGACAGCCGGTAGGCGGCAACGGCGCGCTCGGAGAATGCAGCCCTTGCGAAAGTCCCGAGCCCGTCGCTCGCGCTTCTCATGAACACGGCGCTGAGCGGAATGAGGACGATCAGCGAAAGCCAGAGGATAGTGATGCCCAGCGACAGCCCGAAGCCCGGGAGTTGCGCGTGCCGGCGGCCAAGGACTGCGCTGGACATCACGAAGGCCTAGAAATCCAGGTGCAGACGGCCCGCGAAGGCGTCGCCCTTGGTTTCGTCGCCGTCCGGATCCAGCGGCGTGTTGTCGCCCCAGAAGTGGATCCAGTTGAACATCAGCTTCGCATAGGGATTGAAGTACCAGTTGAGCCCGAGAGTGACGCTCGACGCCTCGTTTCCGTGGCGAACGGGATCGGGCGTGTTCGACAGATCGATATGGTCGTAGCGCGCCGCCGCCTCGAAGGCGCCGAGCCCGTCCTTGCCAAGCTCCTTCAGCGGGCGGACCCTGTCGAAATTGCCCCCCTTGAAGGGGCGCGTCTCGCCGGTGAGGAAATAAGTCGCGAAGGCATAATAGCCGGTGAAATCCTCGTTAGGCAGGCCGGAGCGGTCGAGCCATAGCCGCCCCGCCTCCCCTGCAACGGTCAAGGGCCCGAACACGGCTGCGGCCTCGGCCCCGGCGTAACGCAGCGAGTCGACATCCGTGATCACTGCGCTGTCGGCGATGTTCCCGTTATCGACTCGGATGTTGGGACGGTCGTTGAGCCGAACCGCGTCTTCGATATCTCCCGATTTCAACGCGGTCCGGTAGAAGCCGGAAAGCCCGAGATGGACGACTCTGCCCGTGTCCAGGATCGGCTCCCATGTCGCCCGCCCGTTGACTCCCCAGCTTTCGCCGGGAGCCGCGCCGCTTCCGCGATTGATGCTCTCGTTGTCGCCGAAGACGCCGACGGCGAGATTGAGATTCTCCTTGGGCGAATATGCCGCCGACAAGCCGATCCGCCGCTCCGCCCCGGCGTTGCCGAAGGCATTGGTGAACATGCCGCGCTCGAGGAAGATGTTGTAATTGTCGCTGTTGTTCGACTCGAGCCCGAACGGCGCCTTGTGCTGGCCAAGCGTCACCACGGTGTGCGGGATCTTCGTATATTGCAGGTAGGCGTCCGTGATGTTCACGGCATTGCCCGCGAAATCGACCTCCGCCCGATAATTGAACCACTTGTAGGCGGTTCCCTCAAAGCCGAGGCGGGCCCGCCTGAATGCGGTGCCGTCATTGTAGTCGTATCCGCCCTTGCTCTCGTTGAAGCCCGCGGCATCGGCGTCGATCACTCCGCGCGGCTTGAAGGAGAATTGGCCGGTCGGCTCGCCGATCGTCGGAGCCCAGGCGAATTGCACCGCTTTCGCGGCTCGCGTTTCGGTCGCCTGCAGGCGCCCCTCGTTGAGTTCGACCTGCTGCTCGAGCTGGGCATTGCGCGCCTCCAGCTGCTTGACGCGCGCTTCCAGCCTGTTGAGCCGATCGAGGACCGGGTCGCCGGTGGGAGCCGGAGCCTGCACGGCCTGCGCGTCGGTTTCGCTCGGCTCGAGGGAATCGATGGGAGTGTCGGAAGACTGAGTGGTGGAAACGTCCTCGCCCTGCTGGGCGAGGGCCGGAGTGTTGGTGAGTGCGAGGAGCGAGGCCCCCGCCAGAAGCAGGATACGCATGTTCTGTTACCCCTGTCGTGCTGGCCCCGGTTCAGCGCTTCGCCGCTTCGAATATCTGGTCGAAGAGCGCGCCGTCGTTGAAGTGATTGGCCTGGGCCTGCTTCCAGCCGCCGAAGTTCCGGTCGATCGTGAACAGCTTCACGTTCGGGAACCGCGATTTGTATTTGGCCGCGACCTCCGCGTTGCGTGGGCGGAAGTAATGCCGGGCGATGATCTCCTGCGCTTCCGGCGTGTACAGGAACTTCAGATAGGCGGTGGCGACCTTTTCCGTGCCGTGCTTTGCGGCGTTCTTGTCGACGACCGTGACGGGCGGCTCGGCAAGGATCGAGATTGACGGAACGACGATCTCGAATTTGCCGCGGCCGAGCTCCTTGGTGGCGAGGAAAGCCTCGTTTTCCCAGGCGATCAGTACGTCGCCCTGCCCGCGCTGGACGAACGTGGTCGTCGAACCGCGAGCCCCGGAGTCGAGCACCGGCACGTTGCGGAACAGCCGGGTCATGAACTCCTTGGCCTTGGCGGGCGAACCGTATTTGCCCCGCGCGTAGCCCCATGCGGCCAGATAGTTCCAGCGCGCGCCGCCGCTCGTCTTCGGGTTCGGCGTAATGACCTTCACATCCGGACGGATGAGGTCATCCCAGTCCTTGATATGCTTCGGGTTGCCCTTGCGGACCAGCAGCACGATCGTCGAATAATAAGGCGCGCTGTTGTTGGGCAGCCGCGATTGCCAATTGCCCGCGATCAGCCCCCGCTGTGCGATCTCGTCGATGTCATAGGCAAGAGCCAGCGTCACTACGTCGGCCTGCAATCCGTCGATGACCGCGCGCGCCTGCTTGCCCGAGCCGCCGTGGCTCTGCCGGAGCTTCACCGTCTGCTTGGTGTCGGCGAGCCAGTGCTTTGCGAACGCGGAATTGACGTCCTGGTAGAGCTCGCGGGTGGGATCGTAGGAAACATTGAGGAGCTCGGTCGGAGCGGCGGTTGCCGCCCCTGCGAGCGATGCGGCTAGTGTTACCGAGAGGAAGAAATTGCGGACGACGCGCATTGGGTACTCCCCGGTTCTGGCGAGCGGAAGTATCTCGACTCGCAAGCTAGGGAATTATTCTCGAGTTAATGACTAGACAATATTAACTATGGTCGACAGGGCGTCGACTCGGCGCGCGGAAATGTCATTCCGGCGCGACAGCCTCCTCCCAGCGAGCACCCTCGGCGAGCGAAATGCCGTCGAGAAGCTGGGTGGTCTGGTCGCGGACGATGGCGAAGGCCCGGCGGATGGCGCAGGTCTCCTCGTCATGGCAGTCGCCGCACGGTTCGTAGAAATTTTCGCTCGCGCAGGAGACGAGGGCGATGGGACCCTCCATTACGCGGACGACGTCGCCGAAGCTGATCTCCTCAGGTGCCCGGGCGAGCCTGTAGCCGCCCCTCGGTCCCCGGGTGCTTCGGATCAGACCCGCACGCTTGAGGTCGAGCATGATCAGTTCAAGATATTTCGGCGGCACCCGCTGGGTCTCGGCGATCCGCGCCAGCTGCACCGACTCTCCGTCCCGCTCCTCGGCGAGGTAGAGCAGCGAGCGCAACGCATAGCGGGTCTTCTGCGCGAGCATGAGATTGTCATAGTCTCACGCTAGGGATTGTTAAAGGCCGGACGGGTTCAAGCCGCCAGCAGGCCCCCGCGATAGACCGTGTCCTCGAGAGTCCTGCCGGCGCCGCGGGCGACGCAGGTAAGCGGGTCGTCGGCAACACGGACCGGGAGACCGGTCTCGTCGGCGATGACCGTGCTCAGGCTTCGAAGCAGCGATCCGCCGCCAGTCATGGTGATACCCTCGTCGAGGACGTCGGCGGCGATCTCCGGCTGCGTGTTCTCGAGCGCGGCGCGGACGACGTCGACGATTCGGCTGACCGGCTCGGCAAGCGCCTCGGCGACCTGAGTCTGGTTGAGCCGGATTTCCTTCGGCACCCCGCGAGTGACGTCGCGGCCCCTGACGTAGGTCTCGAGCTCCCGGTCCTTCGGCGGAGGAGTCGCGATCCCGATCTCCATCTTGACCCGCTCGGCCGTTCCTTCGCCGATCATCAGGTTGAAGTTGCGGCGGACGTAGGAAATGATCGCCTCGTCCATCCGGTCTCCGCCGATCCTCGCCGAGCAGCAATAGGCCAGGCCCTGGAGCGAGATCACCCCGACCTCGGTCGTGCCGCCGCCGATGTCGACGACCATCGACCCGATCGGCTCGGTCACCGGAAGGTCGGCGCCGATCGCTGCCGCCATGGGCTCCTCGAGAAGCGAAACCTTATCGGTTCCGGCATTTTCCACCGCCTGGCGGATCGCCCTGCGCTCGACCGGAGTCGCGCCGGACGGGATGCAGATGACCACCTCCGGCCCGCGCGAGAAGCGGCTCGGGCCGCCGTGCGCCTTGCGGATGAAATGCTTGATCATCTCTTCGGCCACGTCGAGGTCGGCGATGACCCCGCTCCGCAGCGGCCGGATGGTTTCGACATTGCCGGGCGTCTTGCCCATCATCAGCTTGGCGTCGTCGCCGATGGCGCGGACCCGGCGGATCCCGTCCTTGCCGGTCTCCATCGCCACCACCGAAGGCTCGCTGATCACGATTCCCGCGCCGGCTGCGTAAACGACTGTATTCGCGGTGCCGAGGTCGATGGCCACGCCCCGCGGCGAAAAATTGAACAATGTGCGCACTTCCCCACCCCTTGATCCCCGGGCGATAAAAGAATCATCGCGCGGAAAGAGCAGCTTGGCACAGGTCCGAAGAAATCCCAGCCGCGATTAACGAGGAAACTCCGAGCCGTTCTGTTCGCGCGGCGGGCGGAGTGCCTTGCGCCCCGCGCGGCCAGCCGTACTACTGCTGACTCGAAGGGGGGAAAGTCATGGGGCTGATCGCCGACGTCAAATCGCTCGAGAAGCGCCAGAAGAACGCGATCTGGGCCAGCTATCTGGGCTGGACGCTCGACGCTTTCGACTTCTTCCTTCTGGTGTTCATGCTGAAGGCGATCGCCGCCGAGTTCGGGACCGACGTGAAGTCCGTCGCATACGCCATTTTCCTGACGCTCGCGGCGCGGCCGTTCGGCGCTTTCTTCTTCGGGCTGCTCGCCGACCGGTTCGGGCGCAGGCCGATCCTGATGATCGTCATCCTCGCCTTTTCCTTCTTCTCGGCTTTGTCCGGCCTCGCCGGCTCGCTTTCACAGCTGATTTTGATCCGGACGATGTTCGGCTTCGCGATGGGCGGCGAATGGGGAATTGGGGCGAGCCTGGTGATGGAGACGATCCCCGCGAAGTTGCGTGGCCCCGTTTCCGGCCTCCTCCAGAGCGGATATCCGTCCGGCTATTTCGTCGCGAGCCTCGTCTATTTCGCCTTGTTCGACACGATCGGCTGGCGCGGCATGTTCTTCGTCGGAATCGCTCCGGCGCTGCTCGTCTTCCTGATTCGGCTTCACGTCGAGGAGAGTCCCGCATTCCTGGAGAGCCGGAGGGGACCGCGCGCCAACCCCTTCGCCGAGCTGGCCAGGCACTGGAAGATCGCGCTTTACACGATCGTCCTCATGGCCGCGTTCAACGCCTTCAGCCACGGGACGCAGGACCTCTATCCGACCTTTCTCCAGGAACAGCACGGCTTCGACACGCAGCTGACCGGCACCCTGACCGCGATCATGAACGTCGGCGCGATCGTCGGCGGAATCACGTTCGGAATCTGGTCGGAAAGGATCGGCCGCAAGCGCGCGATCATCTTCGCAACGCTGCTGGCGCTTCCCATCATCCCGCTGTGGGCCTTCTCGACGACCCCGCTGCTGCTCGGCATCGGAGGCTTCCTGATGCAGGTGGCGGTGCAGGGCGCGTGGGGAATCGTGCCCGTGCACCTCAACGAGCTTTCACCCGGCGCGGTGCGTGCCATGTTCCCCGGCTTTGCTTACCAGCTCGGCAACCTCCTCATGGCGAAGAACGCCGTCTTCCAGGCGGGGATCGCGGACGAGCGCGGCGGCGACTATGCCTTCGCCCTCGCGCTTTTCGGCGGAGTCACCGCAGTCCTCATCGCAGGCTGGACCGCCATCGGACCCGAGCGGAAGCATGCCGACCTGGGCGGCGCGAAGCCGATTGAGGAGTAGCCGGGCGCTCACGTGGCCACTCCGGCCGCCTTGCGGAACAGGAGCGCCGAGCCCAGCCACATTCCTGCGAAAATTTCGATGAGGGTGAAGAGCATGACCGGCGGTGGCGGCTCCATCGCCCCGATCCCGTAGGCCAGCACGGCGACTCCCACGAGCGCCTGCGCGGCTGCCGCAACGGTCATCGCACGCGCCATCGGCTCGGCC